>DASZKO010000160.1:0-9611 GCA_035605655.1 Caulobacteraceae bacterium
CATGATCCTCGACGGTATCGAGCTGGAGATCCTGTGGTCCAACCTGATCGGGATCGTCTCCGAGCAGGCCAAGGCCCTGCAGCGCATCGCCTTTTCGCCGATCGTCCGCGAGGCCGGGGATCTCGCCAGCGGCCTCTTCGACGCCCAGGGGCGGATGGTCGCCCAGGCCAACACCGGCACGCCCGGCCACATCAATTCCCTGGCGGCCGCGGGCAAGACCCTTGCCGGTCTTTTCCACAATCAGCTCGTCCCGGGCGACGTCATCATCACCAACGATCCGTGGATGAGCGCCGGCCACTTCTTCGACATCACCGTGCTGAGCCCCGTCTTCTGGGATGAACGGCTGATCGCCTACGTCGGCTCGACGATCCACCACACCGATATCGGCGGCTACGGCATCGGGGCGGGGGCGCGCGACATCCACGAGGAGGGCCTGTGGATCCCGCCTGCCAAATTCTATGAGGCCGGCGTCCCCAATGCCCTGCTCCACGAGATCATAGGCCGCAACGTGCGCACCCCCGACCACGTGTTCGGCGATCTTTCAGCCCAGGTTTCGTCGGGCCGATCCGGCGGAGATCGGCTGATCGCGCTTTGCAAGCGAACCGGCCTTTCCGACATCGAGGCCCTCTCCGAAGAAATCATCTCCCGCTCCGAGGCCGCCACCCGGAAGGCCATCCGCGCCCTGCCGGCCGGGACGTGGCGTGGGGAGAGCCGTTTCGATGTGCCGGGCGGCGACGTGATCGAGCTGAAGGCCGCCGTCACGGTGGACAACAAGGCCGGCGAGGTGACCATCGATTTCACCGGCTCGAGCGGGGCCAGCCCCTTGGGCATCAACGTGGTGATGAACTACACCCACGCCTATTCGACCTTCGCGGTGAGGAGTTGCCTCAACCCCGAGCAGCCCAACAATTACGGCTCGCTCGCCCCCATCAAGGTCAAGGCGCCGGAGGGCTCGATCGTCAACGCCGCCTACCCCTCGCCGCTCAACGCCCGCCACGTGGTCGGCATGTTCGTCCCAATGCCGATCCTCAAGGCCCTGGCCCAGGTGATCCCAGATAGGGTCCTGGCCGAGGGATCGGGCGCGGTGTGGACGGTGCAAATTCAGGGCAAGCAGGCCAACGGCAAGGCCTTCACCTCCTCGATGTTCAACTATTCCGGCGGGATGGGCGCGCGTCTCACCAAGCCGGGACCCGCCGCGACCTGCTATCCCACCGGGGTGGCCGCGGTGCCGGTGGAGATCCTCGAGGCCTCGATGCCGATCGTCTTCGATCGTCGGGAACTGAGGAGAGGCTCGGGCGGGGCCGGGGCCTCGCGCGGCGGCGACGGCCAGATCATCGGCTTCCACATGCGCACCGATCAGCCATGGTTGCTCAACGCCGTGCCTTCGCGCCTGGACGCCGGACCAGAGGGCCTGGCCGGCGGCGAGCCCGGAGCCCCCGGCCGTTTCCTCGTCAACGGAAAGAGCGTCTCGGACGCCAAGAAGATGACCATGTCGCCAGGCGATGTCGTTCTTCTCGAAACGCCGGGCGGCGGCGGCTATGGAGCAACGCCATGAACCTGAAATCCGTCGACTGGAACACCATCGCCTGGGAACAGGTCCGCGAGGGCGTCGAGCGCAAGGCTTTTTCCGGCGAGGGGGCGACCTTGTCGCTCAACCGCCTGCAGCCGGGCCACGAGCCGCGCCCGCACAGCCATCCGCACGAGCAGATCGTCTACATCCTGGAAGGCCGGATCGACTTCCACATCGAAGATAGCGTCACGCGCCTGGGCCCCGGCGGCCTTCTGGTCGTGCCGCCCGGCGCCGCCCACTGGGGCGAGGTGGTCGGCGAGGACGCGGTGCTCAACCTCGACGTCTTCACCCCCAAGCGCGGCGAATACGCCGCTTAAGCGACACGGAGCGCGCCGATGACCACCCCCAACACCCTGATCTTCGTCGACCTGGCCTCGGACGACCCGGTCAAGGCCGGCAAGTTCTACGCCGAGGTGTTCGGCTGGCAGGACGATCATCGCCCGACCGGTGTCTTCCACCGCTTCGTGCCCGGCGGCCAGTTCCAGAACCCGGACGGTTCCGACAGTCAGATCGGCAACCTCCACCTGGGTGTCTTCGACGCCGCCAACGCCAGGCCCCATCCCGATCCGGCCGGGGTCGAGCCGCGCCACCTGGCCGCCGACGGGCGGCGGGCGCGAATCTGGATCCTGGTCGGCGAGGGCCAGTCTGAGGATCACATCCTCGCCACCGCCCAGAAGCTCGGCGCCACCCTTTTGTGGCGCAACCACTATTGGAAGGAATTCAACGGCTTCAATTCCGCCTTCCGCGACCCCTGGGGCAACGAGATCATTCTATGGGTCAAGGGCGGCGGCTCCGACCCGCGGATCCCGCCCGGCTATACCCGCGAGTAGAGGCCGCTCAGGCGAAATAGAGGCTCGGCATGGCCGCCCGTTCGAGGTCGGCGGCCTTCGACTGGTACTCGGCGGCCATCAGGGTCAAGGCGTCGCCGGTGGGGCGCTCGATGAAGCCCTGGGCGAGGCGCATGCAGCGTTCGGCCTGGCGGCGCAGCTCGGCGATCTGGCGCACCTCGGTGACGTCGATGAGCATGTTGACCGCCCCGAGCAGCCGCCCGGCTCCATCGATCAGGGGGGTAGGTAGGGGCATGAAACTCACCCAGGTGCCATCGGGGCGCTCCGCCTTGGCGGTCATCCCACGCACCGGCCGCTTCTCATGGATCGCCATGGCCATCGGGCATTTGGCGTGGGGCAGGAAGGCCCCGGCATCGGTGTAGAGACGCCAGGTGACACACCAGCGGTCCTTGCCGACCGCCGGCAAGCGGCCAGCGAAGCCGACGCAGGCCGGGTTGAAGTAGCTGACGACGCCGCGCGCGTTGGTCGCATAGATCGGCGCGTCCAGCCCATCCAGGACCTTGGCCAGCTCCCCCTCGCCGCCCAGGGCGGCATCGACGGCCGCGAGCATGATATCCTCGGCGAGAGCCGTCGGCGCGTACATCGACAAGTCCTCAGGCCCCACCGCCCCGCATCGCCAACGCGCCGATCGCTGTTCGGTTCACTGACTTTGCCGCGGACCGCCGGCGGCGTGTAGGGTGGGCCAAGTTTGGCCGCACGCCTGATCAAGAATGACACAACAAATCGAGTCTAGCATCGCCATAGCGGCTCAAGACGCCAGATCGACTGGCGCGACAAGTCGAAACGGGGGCTCTGAACAGAAATGACCACCTCACGCCTTCTCCTCGCCGGCGCTTCCCTGAGCGCCCTCGCCGTGATGGCGATCGCTGCACCGGCCTCGGCCCAGACCGCGCCGGCGCCCCGCAACAGCACCGTCTCGGAGGTGATCGTCACCGCGCAGAAACGGTCGGAAGATATTCAGAAGGCGGCCGTGGCTATCACCGCGGTGCCGGCGGCAGCCCTCGATAAGTCGTTCATCACCGAGGTCGCGGGCCTGAATGGCATCGTCCCCAGCATGGAAACCACCAAGACTTCCGGCTTCGAGAACATCGTTACGATCCGGGGTGTGGGCTCCGAGACCCCGGAGAATGGTCTCACCACCGTGCCCGGCGTCGCCCTGTTCACGGACGGCGTCTATCTGTCCAACACCATCACCCTCGACCAGACCCTTTTCGACATCAATCGGATCGAGGTGCTGCGGGGGCCCCAGGGCGCCCTCTATGGCCAGAGCGCCACCGGCGGGGCGATCCTCATCGTCACCAACCAGCCTGAACTCGGCCAGCTGAGCGGCAAGGCCGACCTCAGTCTGGGCACCTATCTCCTGAGCCGCGAACGGGGCGAGCTCAACCTCCCGCTCGGCGATACGGTGGCCCTGCGGCTTTCGGCCCAGGAACTCGACCACGAGGGCTTCACCCGTGATCTCGCCATCCCCGGCTTCCGCGAGGACGACACCCACGCCACCAGTCTCAAGGCGGCGGCGCTGTGGAAACCCAACGACCGGTTCTCGGCCACCCTCTCGGCCGAGTGGTACCGCAACTACACCAACGGCGCGGCCCAGAAGAACATCAACGACACGACGCCCGGCGCGTGGGCTATCTTCCAGGACTACCCGGGCAAGTTCGACCTGACCGCCGAACTCTACCACCTCAACATGCAGTACGATTTCGACTGGTTCAGCGTACGCTCGGTGACCGCCTGGCAGGGCCTCAACAACGCGATCCAGGAAGATTCCTCGCGCAGCGCCATCTCGGTTCTCGGGGCCTACGACGACGTGGCGGCGTGGAACACCTGGGTGCACAGCTACACCGAGGAATTCGACATCCTCTCCAAGCCCGGCAGCCGCCTGGAGTGGATCGCCGGCGCCTTCCTGCTCTCCCAGACCTCCAACCAGTTCGTGGTCGAGTACGGCGGCACGAACCCCAACCCGGTCCTGGCCGTGCCGGACGACGTCCAGGCCAACCCGCCGAACAACCTCACCTATGGCAACAATTCGGATGTTACCCGTCATTCCTATGCCGGTTTCGCCCAGGCGACCTATCATGTGCTGGACAACCTGCGGATCACGGCCGGCGGGCGAATCAACTACGACGACTACCGCGACGATAGCCACAACTTCCATGAGGCCGCCGAGGGGCCGCCCAACACCGTAGATAACAGCCAAAGCGACCAGGTGTGGACCTGGCATGCCGAGGTCGATTACGACTGGGCCAACAACGAAATGGTCTATGTGAGCGCCAACCGCGGCTACAAGCCCGGCGGGGTCAACGGCAGCTACGGCCAAGTGCTCATCCCGCCGATTTTCGTGCCGGAGACCAACACCGCCTTCGAGATCGGCTCCAAGAGCCTCGTGCCCGAATGGAACCTTCGCTTCAACGTCGCGGCGTTCTACGATCTCTACAAGAACATGCAGTACATCGAGACCGACCCCGTCCCGTTCGACGGGGGCATCGCCAACATCCCCAATGTCCACATGTACGGGGTCGAAGCCGAAGCCTCGTGGGCCAGTCCCGACGGTCGCCTGCACATCAACGGCAACATCGCCCTCGAGCGGGGTCGCGTGCAGGGCCCCTTCCTGACCATCGACTCGACTGTCGCCAATGCCATCGAGGGGACCAATCCGTTCTGTACCGAGTTCTTCGGCGGCGGGAAGTTCTTCGATCCCAGGTGCTGGTCGGCGGTGATCGCGGCGTCCAAGGACATCGGCGGCAACACTCCGCCGGCCATGCCCACGGTTTCCGGCTCGGCCGACATCTCCTACAGCTTCGACATTCCGTGGGGCACGCTGACGCCCAGGGCCCAGGTCATCTATCGCGGCTCGGAATGGGCCCGGATTTTCAACGAACCGAGCCTGGACCGGGTGCCGGCCTATACCCAGACAAATCTTTCGATGGACTACGCGCCCCACAACTCGCGCCTGCTCTTCACGCTGACGGCGACCAACGTGTTCGACGTGGCCGGGGTCAACTCGCAGTACACCGACCCTTACGGCACCGGTCAGACGAGCCGTCAGTACATCGCGCCCCTGCAGGTCATCTTCACTGCCGGCTATTCGTTCTGAACGGCCCGGGCCATCGCCAGCAGTTCGGCTGTCGAGCGCACGTCGGCGAAGTTGAGCCGCAGGTTGAGGAGCGCGGCGTTGTGCTCCTCGTCGGTGAGGCTGGCGGTGGCGTCGGCGGCGAAGATCACCTTGTAGCCGGCCATGTTGGCCTCCCGCGCGGTGGTCTCGCAGCAGCAGTTGGTGGCGACGCCCGTGATCACCACCATTTCGGCGCCGACCTCTTCCAGCGCCTTGGCCAGACGTCCGGCCGGGCACGAGAAGGCGCCGTAGCGATATTTGTCGATGACGGTGTCGCCGGGCGCGACTTCCATGGCCGGATGAAGGGCGTGGCCCTCCGCCCCGGCCTGCAGGGCCGCCACCCCCGCGGCGATCTCCGGACGGGAAAGATCGTACTGCCAGGCGGGCGAGGCGAAGGGTCCTTCGGCGGCGTGGGTCGCGCGGGTCCAGATCACCGGCGCGCCTATGAGGCGCATGGCGGCCGAAAGGGCGTTGACGACACCGATGATGTCCCGCGCGTGAGGACCGGCAAAGGCCCCACCGTCGGCCACGAAGGCGTTCTGCATGTCGATGTTGACGAGCGCCGTGCGTCCCGCCGCCGTCAGGGCCGGGAAGTCGTTAAGTCCCCGCCCGCGCTCCACCGCCCAGGCCGGCAGATCGATGATGTGCATGGCCATGTGTAACACCCCGCCACGCTCCACAATGGGGAGAAGACATTCTCCTCCCTCCCCTTCATGGGGAGGGTGGCTCGACTGGAGGTCGAGACGGGTGGGGTCCGCGCCGCCACCCCATCCGTCGCGGCTTCGCCGCGCCACCTTCCCCATCAAGGGGAAGGAGGATAGCAGGAGGACCTGAAGGCATGGCCCCGACGCGTGTCCATCCCTGGGTCATCTTCATCGCTCTCAGCCTGCTCTTTTTCCTGGTCTCGGCCGGAACATTCAGCACGCTGGGCGTCGTCCTGACGGACATGGTCCGCGAGCTCGGCTGGAACTGGAAGCAGGCCGGCCTCGGCTACACCCTGCTGGGCGTCGCCTGTGGACTCACCAGCATGGCCGCCGCCGCCTCGATCCGCCGCATCGGGGTGCGCCTGACCACGGCGCTGGGCGGAGTGCTACTCGCGTCCGGATTCGGCGCCCTGGCGCTCACCCGGTCGGCCCTCGTCTATCTCATCGGCACGTCCCTGCTCGGCGTCGCCTTCTCGTTCAGCACCACGGTGGGCGGCACCCACGTGCTCACTGCGATCTTCAAGCGCCAGTCGACGGTGATCGGGGCCTATTTCACCATCGGAGCGCTGGGCGGCGTCGCCGGACCCCTGATCTACAACGTCGTCGGCCCCACGGCCGGCTGGCGAAGCTTCTGGTGGCTGTTCGCCGCCGCCGCGGTGGTCCTCGCCGGCTTCGCCGCCGCCGTCACCCCCGACCGCATCGACCACGAGGCCGCCCCGCCCGAACAGGCCGACCCGGCCACCCTCATCGCCGACCTCGACGAATGGACCGTGCGCCGGGCGCTGCGAACCAGCCAGTTCTATGTCATCGTAGGCGCCTACACGATGTATCTCCTGATCAACACCACCGCCCACGGCTTCGCCGTCGAGCATCTGATCGAGCGCGGCATCTCCCAGAGCGACGGGGCGGTGATGCTCAGTATAGAAGCCCTGATCGGGGCCGCGGTGTCGGTGATCGGCGGCGTGATGGGCGAGAAGGTGGGGCCGCGCACTCTGCTCATCTGGTGCATGATCACCCTGATCATCGGCATGTGCGCCCTGGCGGTGGCCCACGGCTACTGGATGATGGGTCTCTACGCCGTAGGCGTCGGTATCGGCTATGGCCTCTCCTTCGTCGCCGCCACGATGCTGCTGCTGACCTATTTCGGCCGCCGCGCCTATCTCGAGCTCTATTCGATCATGTGCCTGCTCTCCACCTTCGCGGCGGTGGGCCCGGCGGTCGGCGGCTGGGCGCGCGACACCCTGGGGAGCTTCGAGGGCGTGTTCTTCCTGTCGGCCTTCTCGGCGCTCGTGATGCTGGTGGCGACCCTGTTCATGAAGAAGCCGGTCCCGGCGAGGCCGGCGGCGTGAGCGTGCCTGCCGTCACCCCCCTCACCGCCCGCATCGGCGCGGAGATCGGCGGGGTCGACCTCGCCGCGCCCACCGACGACGACATCGCCGCCATCGAGCAGGCGCTCGCCGCCCACCAAGTGGTGTTCTTCCGCGACCAGAGGCTCGATTACGAGAGCCTGAAGGCGCTCGGTCGCCGGTTCGGCGAACTGGCCATCCACCCGGGCGTCGCCGGCCTGAAGGACCACCCCGAGGTTGTCGCCATCCACGCCGATGCCCAGTCCCGATACGTCGCCGGCGAGGACTGGCACTCGGACCTGACCTGCAACGCCGAGCCGCCGCTGGGCTCCATCCTCTACCTGCCCATCGTGCCGGAGGTGGGGGGCGACACGATGTTCGCGAGCATGACCGCGGCCTATGCGGCCTTGTCTGACCGCATGAAGGCCTACCTCGAGGGCCTCACCGCCGTGCACGATGGCGACCATGTCTACCGGCCCCTCTTCCCCGAGCTCGACAAGCGCTATCCGTGCAGCACCCACCCGGTGGTCCGCACCCATCCGGTCACCGGCAGGAAGGCCCTCTTCGTCAACGCCTCCTACACCTTGAACATCGTCGAGCTGCCGGCGGGCGAAAGCGCCGCGGTGCTCGCCTTCCTGTACCAGCACTGCGCCAATCCCAACTTCCACGTCCGCTTCAAGTGGCGACCCCATTCGGTGGCCTTCTGGGACAACCGCTGCACCCAGCATCTGGCGGTGTGGGACTATTTCCCGCAGACCCGCTCGGGGTTCCGGGTGACCATCGCCGGCGACGCGCCTTACTGAGCGGCGGCGGCCGCGGCGCTCTCGGCGTTGGCGGCGCGGCGGTATTCGCGGGGCGATAGCCCATACTGGTTGCGGAATGCCCGGCTGAAATGGGCGGAATCGTTGAACCCCCAGCGGAAGCAGATCTCGGAAATCGACAGGCGGGCGGCCAGGGGGCTCGAGAGGTCCATCCGGCAGCGCTCCAGGCGCCGGGTGCGCAGGTAGTGGCCGAAGGTGTCGTGCGCGCCGGCGAACAGCTTCTGGATATAGCGCGGCGAGACCCCGCACTTGTCGGCCAGACGGCGCAGGGAAAGCTCCGGATCGGGCAGCAGGGTCTCGATGGTCTGGCTGATCCGGTGCAGATGGGGCGAGATCGCCGCCGCCCCCTGCGCCTCGCCGCGGGTCTTCTCGGCCAGGACCGCCGCCAGGAACTCGGTGACCGCCAGCTCCACCGGCCGCAGCTGGTCGACGCTCAGCTCCGGCAGCACCTGGGCGGTGGCGCGCAGAAGTCCTGAGAAGACGAGGGCCAGGCCGGCGCCCCCTTCGATGCGCCCGACCTTCAGATCCCGGACGTCGATCAGGCGATGGTCGAGGGCGACGCGCGGGGCGCGCACGAACATCAGGGCGCAGCGGGTCTCCAGGACCAGTGTCGCGGCCCGGCCCGTGGGGCCGTAGGCGATGTCACCCTCGGCGAGATTCTTGTCGAGCCCCTCGCTCTGCAGACCGGCCCGTCCCTCCAGGAGCACCGCCAGCCAGATCGCCGCCGGCAGATCGGTGCGTCGGCCGCTGATCGTCTGGGCGCCGGCGTCGATCACCGCGAATTCCATGCCGAGCGGCGAGGTCAGGCAGGTCACCGAGGCGCTCGGCGGCTCACCCTCGGGAAGGTCCCCCACCGGCAGGCCGAGGCGATACATGGCGTCCCGCCACGCCGCCGCCCGCTCCGCCGCGGCGTATCCCCCGGTGCTGAACCGCCACGCCTTCATGGGGTGAGCATACTCTCGTCCAACGCCTCGTGGGGAGAGCGGATCGCGCGGGGGCCGCGCCTCTCACCGTCTCCGGCGCTTCGCGAAAGGTCTCCCCCATCCAGGGGGAGGACTCTGCTTAGGCGCCCGCCCTCACCCGCGCCCAGGTCTCTCGGTAGCGCTTCATCAGCCAGCGGTTGAACTGGCCCTGGGCCCCTTCCTGCCAGGAGTAGCGGCCGCGGGTGGCGAAGCGGGAGTTGAGACCGGCCTGGACGCGCTCGTCG
>DASZKO010000186.1:0-3511 GCA_035605655.1 Caulobacteraceae bacterium
CCTCCGGCCGGGCGCCCTGCACCATCTCGCCGCCACGCCGAAGACCGTTCACTGGGGCTACTTCGACGCCGGCCTCGCGCCGGCGGTCACCGTGGCCAGCGGCGACCTCGTTCAGGCCGAGGCGATCACCCATCACGCCGGTGACGCGCCGGATCTGATGATGGACGAGGCGATCGGCCGGATCTTCGCCGAAATCCCCGAGGCGGACCGCAATCCCGGCGTGCACATCATGACCGGGCCGATCTTCGTCGAAGGCGCCAAGGCCGGCGATATGCTGGAAGTGCGCTATCTCTCCATGACCCCGCGCTGCGCCTACGGCTCCAATCTGGCCGCGAACTGGGGCCATCTGTCCAAGGCGTTCGGCGAAACGGAGCGGGTGACGATCTACCGACTCGACCCTGGAGCGGGACACGCCGAGGCGCTTTATGCCTATGATTTCCCCGGCAAATACCTCACGCCGGGAACCATCACCCACTGCCCGGTCTGCGATCGCCAGAGCGCGCTCGTGGGCGTCCGCGTTCCGGCCCGTCCGCACCTGGGGACAGCCGGCGTGGCGCCCGATGCGCGGGGCCGGGTCAGCACAGTGCCGCCTGGCGCCCATGGCGGCAACATCGACAACTGGCGGATCGGCGCGGGGGCGGTGATGTACTATCCGGTCGCCGTCGACGGGGCCCTGTTCTCGATCGGCGATCCGCACGTCAGCCAGGGCGACGGCGAGATCAGCGGCACCGCCATCGAGGCCTCCCTCGACGTCCTCTTCCAGGTCGTGGTGCGCAAGGATTTCAGTTTCCCGGGGCCGCTTCTGGAGACGCCCAAGTTCTGGATCGTGCACGGGTTCCATGAGGACCTGGACCTCGCCATGCGGGCCGCCTCGCTGGACATGCTGGGCCTCCTCACCGACCATCGCGGCCTCTCGCGCGCCGACGCCTATTCCCTGATGAGCGTCGCCGCCGACTTCGCCGTCACCCAGGTGGTCGACGGCCGCCAGGGCGTCCACGTGCGCCTGGCGCGCGGGATTTTCCCGGCCCCACACCGCTAAATCGCCGCATTCACGGTCGCGGCGCCCTTGCGGCGAGACGCTGACGCGCCCCGCTTTTCCATCCCCGCTTAAGCCTCTATAGCCAGCGCGTCCCCCCAGAGCAGCGCTGAACGAGAGTCCATGGCCAAGATCAAGGTCGCCCACCCGGTCGTCGAACTCGACGGCGACGAAATGACCCGGATCATCTGGGCGTGGATCAAGGACAAGCTGATCCTGCCGTTCCTGGACATCGACCTCGAGTACTATGACCTCGGGATCGAGCACCGCGACGCCACCGACGACAAGGTGACCGTCCAGGCCGCCGAGGCGATCAAGCGCCACGGCGTTGGCGTCAAATGCGCCACCATCACCCCCGACGAGGCGCGGGTGAAGGAATTCAACCTCAAGCACATGTGGAAGTCGCCCAACGGCACCATCCGCAACATTCTGGGCGGCGTGGTCTTCCGTGAGCCGATCCTGTGCAAGAACGTCCCGCGCCTCATCCCCGGCTGGACCCAGCCGATCATCATCGGCCGCCACGCCTTCGGCGATCAGTACCGGGCCACCGATTTTGTCGTCCCCGGCAAGGGCAAGCTCACCATCCGCTTCGAGGGCGACGACGGAGCGGTGATCGAGCACGAGGTGTTCGACTATCCGGGCGGGGGCGTAGCCATGGCCATGTACAACCTCGACGCCTCGATCGAGGAGTTCGCCAGGGCCAGCCTGACCTATGGCCTCGCCCGCCAGTACCCGGTCTATCTCTCCACCAAGAACACCATCCTCAAGGCCTATGACGGGCGCTTCAAGGACATCTTCCAGCGGGTGTTCGAGACCGAGTTTGACGAGGCCTACAAGGCCGCCGCCCTCACCTACGAGCACCGCCTGATCGACGACATGGTGGCCGCCGCGCTCAAGTGGTCCGGTGGCTTCGTGTGGGCGTGCAAGAACTACGACGGCGACGTGCAATCCGATCAGGTCGCCCAGGGATTCGGCTCGCTGGGCCTGATGACCTCGGTGCTGATGACCCCCGACGGCAAGGTGGTCGAGGCCGAGGCGGCGCACGGCACTGTGACCCGCCATTTTCGCCAGTATCAGCGCGGCGAGAGCACGTCGACCAACTCCATCGCTTCCATCTTCGCCTGGACGCGCGGCCTCGCCCACCGCGCCAAGCTCGACAGCAATGCCGAGCTCGACCGCTTCGCCCACACCCTGGAGAAGGTCTGCGTCGACACCGTCGAGGCCGGCTTCATGACCAAGGACCTCGCCCTGCTGGTCGGCGATCACCAGGGCTGGCTGACCACCGAGGGCTTCCTGGACAAGGTCGCGGAGAACTTGGAGCGCGCGCTGGCGGCGTGAAGGCATTCCCGTCGACCACCGTAAATCGACCGTAATTCAGGGTGGTTCTCGCCAAACCGGGCCCTTTCTTTTTCAATTCACAAAGTCAAAGATCGTTCTGATCGCCGGCGCGATCAGCTCCATCGACCGAGGTTCCATTTCATTATGCAATAGATGGTTCCGATTGTCAACGGACGATCGCGCCGGGGGCGCGGACCACCTCACCCCGCCAGCGCCGCCTTCACCGCCGCCACGCCGTCGGCGGCGCGGGCCCCGTCCGGGGCGCCGCCCTGGGCGAAGTCGGGTTTGCCGCCGGCTCCCTGGCCGCCCATGGCGCTGACCGCCGCGCGGGCGAGATCCACGGCGTTGAAGCGTTCGAGGGCCGCGCCGGTCACCACCACCGTGCTGGCCACCTTGCCGTCGGTGACGCCGCAGAGGGCGACCACCCCGTCGCCGATCTGCTTGCGGAAGGTCTCGGCGATGGGCCGCAGCTCCTTGCCGCCGACGCCCTGCAGCACCTTGCCGATGAACTTGACCCCGCCGACCTCCTCGACGTCGGCGTGGCCGCTCCCACTCTCGCCGCCGCCCATGGCGAGCTGGCGTTTGGCGTCGGCCAGTTCCCTCTCCAGCTTGCGGCGGCTGGATTCCAGGGCTTCGACGCGCTGGACCACTTCGCTCACGGGGACCTTGAACTGGTCGGCCAGCCGACGCGAGACGGCGGCCTGGTCGAGGAGCCAGCGCCGGGCCGGCTCGCCGGTCAGGGCCTCGATGCGCCGCACCCCGGCGGCGATCCCCTGTTCCGAGACGATCTTGAAGAGGGCGATGTCGCCGGTCCGCGCCACATGGGTGCCCCCGCACAGCTCCACCGAATAGGCGCCTTCGCCGCCCAGCGCGCGGCCCAGGGTCAACACCCGCACGCTGTCGCCGTACTTCTCGCCGAACAGCGCCACGGCCCCGGCCTCTATGGCCTCGGCCGGGCTCATCTCGCGGGTCTGGGCCGGCAGGTTCTGGCGGATAACGGCGTTGACCTCGGCCTCGATGGCGTCGATCTCGGCGGCCGTGAGAGGCCCGCCATGGCTGAAGTCGAAGCGCATGCGGTCGCCGTCGACGAGCTGGCCTTTCTGAGCCACGTGCGGCCCGAGCACATGGCCGAGCGCC
>DASZKO010000226.1:0-29929 GCA_035605655.1 Caulobacteraceae bacterium
GAGCTTGTCGTAAATGACGGCCATGGCGGTGAGCACCCGGGGATCGCCCGGACGCGCCGAGCGCGCCACTTGCAGGGCGTCGAGCGCCTCGCCGTAGCGCCGCTGATCGATCGCCCGCACCGCGCTGGCGTAGAGCCGATCTTCGGCGCCGAAGGGGGCGGGCGACGTCAGTTTTTCGGTTGAGACCGGCGTGACCTTGACCAGGCGGGCGAGATTGAACTTGGGAAAATGCGAGCACCCCCCGATCCCCAGCGCCAGGGCGGAAGCCAAAAGTGGAGCGAGCAGGCGGCTAGGGCTCATGATCACTTCCCAGCATGGGCCATGACGGGCATGAAGTTGCGCATGGCGTCGAGGACGGGCGGCAGAAGCACGGCGGCCAAGATGACCGGCAGGATGAACAGCACCAGGGGCACGGTGAGCAGAACCGGCAGCCGCATGGCCTTTTCTTCCGCCCTCAGCATGCGGTGCTGGCGCATCTCGGCCGAATAGATCCTGAGGCTCTGGGCGATCGAGCCCCCCAAGGTGTCGGTTTGAATCAGCAGGGCGACAAAGGCCGACAGCATCTCGGACTGACAGCGATCGGCCATGTTGCGCAGGGCCTCGGCCCGGGTTCGACCGGCGCGCAGCTCATGGGAGACCATCTGGAACTCGGCGGAGATGCGCGGATGGGATTCTGCGGTCTCCGTGCCCACGCGCAGGATCGCACCCTCCAGCCCCAGGCCCGATTCAACACACACCACCATCAGGTCGAGGGTGTCTGGAAATTCGTTCTCCAGCAGGGTCTTGCGGGCGTTGACCCGATTGTCGAGAATTCCCCGCGGGGCGATCAGCCCGACCACCGACAGTCCCAACGCGATCATCACCAGCATGAAGCCGGTCATCGGCTTGGTCCGCGTGGCGTTGAGGAAGATCAGGGCGGCGGGCAGGCCGACCGCCAGGCAGAAGCGGGCGACTACATAGATCGCCGGGGCCGAGGGATGATCGAATCCGGCCAGGGCGAGATCGCGCCTCAGAGCGGTGCGTTCGGCCGGATCCTGCAGGGTGGTCTTCTGGACCCAGGCGAGAACCGGATTTCGCAGTTCCTGGCTGCGGACTAGGCCGCTGGACGCGCCGGGCTGGCGGGTCTGAACGCTGTCGCCGCGCAGGCGCCGCCGCACGCTGAGGCCAGCCTCGACTCGGCGACTGGCGACGATAACGCCAAACACCACCAGGCCGAAGGCGGCGGCGTCGATAATCAGGGAAAGATAAAGCGGCATGGGGGCACTCAGTACTTGAAGTTGACCATACGGTTGATGGTGAACTGTCCCAGCAGGAAGATCAGCAAGATCGCCCCCACCGCCGGCCAGAAGGCCGGATCACCGAACTTGGAGGTGTAGAAACCGGGCCGGGTGATCATCAGAAAGCTGACCATGCCGACGGGCAGGAGGGTCAGGATCTGGGCCGACATCTTGCCCTCGGCCGCCAAAGCCTTGACCCTCAGGTGCAGGGTCTGCATGTTGCGGATCACGGTGGCGAGATTGTTTAATATCTCGGCGAGGTTGCCGCCGGTCTCGCTCTGGATGGACACGCAGACCGCGAAAAAGTGGGCGTATTCGGAGCCCGTCCGATGGGCGAAATTGACCAGAGCCTCGCGGAACTCGAGCCCGAAGTTGGTCTCGTCGACGATCAGGCCGAATTCGCTGCCGATGGGGTCGGCGGACTCCTCCGACGCCAGCTTCATGGCCATGATCACCGGGTGACCAGCCCGCAGGGCGCGAATGGTGATGTCCAGCGCCAGAGGCAGCTGCTCCTCGAGCTTCTTGAGCCGGCTCGAACGGCGCCAGCCCAGCCACACCAGACCGCCGACGATGGCCAGGACGGCCGCGCCAAAGATCGCCGCCAGCAGATTGACGAGGCCCGCGCCTTGACCGCTGTGGACCATCCCCATGACCACCACGCCGGCGAAGACCAGGACCAGGGCGATGCCGCCGAGAATCAGGCCGAAGCGGGATGGCGAGACCGTCACCCCCGCCTGGCGAAAGAACAGGATGAAGCGGTCGTAGAGGGCGGGTGCGGCGTTCGCCAGGGCGTTCTTGTCGCGCCGCCGGACGAGGGTCTCAAAGACCTTTTCACGCGACATGCCGCTTTCGAGCAGATCGAGGCGGCGGTTGACCCGCCGGGTCCGGTCGCCGGCGTTCAGGACCACTCCGGCGATCGTCTGCACCAGGATGACGACGGCCACGAAGGCCAGGACATAAGCAAGGATTACAAGCATCTGGTCAGGCCGATTTTCTGTTGGGCGCGAACATCTGCGGGTCGATCTTGATGCCCCGCATGCCGAGGAACTCGAGGAACTTGGGCCGCACGCCGGTGGTTTCGAACTCGCCGATCACGCTGCCGTCGTCGGCGCGGCCCCGGCGGCGGAACTTGAAGATCTCCTGCATGGTGATGGTCTCTTCTTCCATGCCGAGGATCTCGGCGATCGAGACCACCCGCCGTCGGCCGTCCTCCATGCGCTCGACCTGGACCACGACGTGGATCGCCGAGGCGATCTGCTGGCGCACCGAGCGGGGGGAGATCTCCAGGCCGGACATGCCGATCATCTGTTCCACGCGAGTGAGGGCGTCGCGCACGGTGTTGGCGTGGACCGTGGTCATCGAGCCGTCGTGGCCGGTGTTCATCGCCTGCAGCATGTCGAAGGCTTCACCGGCGCGCACCTCGCCCACGATGATCCGGTCGGGCCGCATCCTGAGGGCGTTCTTGACCAGGTCGCGCTGCGTCGTTTCGCCGGTGCCTTCCAGGCTCGGCGGCCGGGTTTCCAGGCGCCCGACGTGCGGCTGCTGGAGCTGAAGCTCGGCCGAATCCTCGATGGTGATGATCCGTTCCCGGATATCGATGAACGACGACAGGGCGTTGAGAAGGGTGGTCTTGCCCGAGCCAGTGCCGCCGGAGATCAGCACGTTGCGCCGCGCCCCGACGATGGCGCGCAGGACCACGCCCATATCTTCCGTCATGCTGCCGTAGGCGATCAGCTTCTCGACGCCGAGCGCGTCGCGGGAAAATTTGCGGATCGAGACCAGGGGCCCGTCCACGGCCAGCGGCGGGATGATCGCGTTGACCCGCGAACCGTCGAGCAGGCGGGCGTCGACCATTGGGGAGGACTCGTCCACCCGCCGGCCGACGGCGGAGACGATCTTGTTGATGATCCGCACCAGGTGGCGAGTATCCTGGAACTGAACCTCGGTGAGTTCCAGCTTCCCCTTGCGTTCGACGTAGACCGTGTCGTGAGTGTTGATCAGGATGTCGGCGACCGTATCGTCCTTCAGCAGGGGCTCTAGGGGTCCCAAGCCGAGAATCTCGTCGAGGACGTCCTCGGTGAGGCGGTCGGTCTGATAGGAGGTGAGGAGTCGCTTCTCCTCGGCCAGCAGTTCGACGACGGTGCCGCGCACCTCATGGCGCAGGGTGTCGCGCGGGGTTCGTTCGATGAGCCCGAGGTTGAGAACCTCCAGCAACCGCGAGTGGAGACGGGACTTGAGCGCCAGGGCGCCTTCGATAGGGGCGTTGGCGGCCCGTTGCGGCGTTGCGGCGGTGGTCGATTCGGATTCAGACCACAGGCTTGTCATGACCAGCGCCACCTACGCTTGACCTCGGGCGCGGCCCCGAGGGGTACTATGGATCCCGCGACTTCGGCGATGGCCTTCTCGAGCCTGGCCCCGGCCCCGCGCACCTGGGAAATCTCGCATCCTTGGGCGATCGCCTCGTTCATCACCGCCCGGTCCTCGGGGACGGTGATATCGAAGTCGCGGCCGATCGACTTCTCGACCGCTTTCTGGGAGACCATCACTTTCTGATCGACGCTGACCCGGTTGCACACCAGGGTCATGGGGATGGTGTCCAGCTTCTGGGCGGCGATGATCCGAAGCTGCTGCTTGACCAGATGGGCGTGCGGCACCGACAGGTTGGTGATCATGATGATCTGATCACAGCGCTGCAGAGCGCGATTGGTCCACGCCGTCCATACCGTGGGCAGGTCGAGAATCGTGATGGCGAAGTCGCGCCGGAGAGCGGTCAGCAGGCTCTCGACCTGGCGAGCGGTGACCGATTCCAGCGGCATCAGCTCGCGCGGGGCGGCCAGCAGGCGGGCCCCGCTCCTGTGCAGAGCCAGGGCCGAACCGAGCGGTGTTTCCTCGAGCGGCCCGCCGCCTTCCAGGATGTCGGTCAAGGTCATGGCCTCGCCGAGGTCCAGAAACAACGAACCCATTCCGAATTGCACGTCGAGATCGGCGAAGCAGACGCCGCCGGCCTCTCCGTGGCTGGCGATCATCGCGGCGACCTGGGTGCCGATGGCGGTGGCGCCGACGCCGCCGCCGGCTTTCATCAACGCGATCACCCGGCCGCTCGGGGCCCGGATGGCCTGTGTGTCGACCGTGCTGAGGAAGCGTTCGAGGCTGAGGGCCAGGGCCGCTTCGGTCACGGGGGCCAGCAGAATGTCGGCGGCGCCGGCCTGCATCAGCCGCCGGGTGGCGACGACGTCCGAGCCGGCGAGGGCGACCAGCACCGGCGGCCCCGAGCGGGCGCTGAGGCGGCGCAGGATGGTGTCCACGTCGGTGAGCGAGGCGGCCACGATCAGGCCGCTCAGACCGGCCAGGGGCCGTGTGGGCCAGGTCGATCCGACGCTGACGAACTGGACCTGTGGGAAGAGCGCCGCGAGCGAGGCGACGCGCTCTGGGCCGCCGATCGCGCCTTCTACATAGCCGACCCGCGTGAGCCCCGTGCGCGCGGAGCGCGCATCATCTGCCGAAGCCATGTTCAGGTTCATATTCATGATCGTGGGCGCCGCCGCTTTTCACGCCTGAATATACCCCGCGATCGCGTTTGTAGCCCCCCCGGGCCGTCCTGCGGCGATTCGCCCCAAGCTGGACGAGAGGGCTCCCTGAGCGGCGCCCCGCTCGCGGCCGTGACTGGACGCACGTTGCGGCGCGCCACGGCTCAAGGTCCGGTCGTTCCGCCGCCACCGCTGGTCCCGCCGCTGGTCCCGCCGCTGCTCCCTCCGCCGCCGCCACCGCCACCGGATCCACCGCCGCCGCTCTGGGTGCTAATCGACTGGGGCTGCTTCATGGTGTCGGTGGTGTAGCGCTTGAAGCCCACCTCGGTTTTCTCGCCGCTGGTGGGCGGGGGCGGGCCTCTGTAGGCGGCGTCTGGATCGGCGATCTGGGCGGCGAGATCTTCATGCACCGCCCGGCCGAAGTCGTTGGCCTGGGTTATGTCGCTGGCCAGCAGCTTGTCGTCGGCGCAGCCGGACACCAACGCCGCCAACCCGGCCAGGGCGGCCAGTAGAAGTCCAGATCTCAATGCCGGTTTCATCGAAAACGCCCCTTCGCGACTAGTAAAGCACGTGACCATACGGGCCTTCAACACCGCCCTTGGCGGGGTCCTGGCTCATCAGCGCCCGGTCTTCCGGCCGCAGCTGCGATCCCTCTCCAGCCAGCATACCGAACAGGAACAGCTCGTAGTCGGACGGCGGGGTGTAGTGATCGGTCGGCAGAGCCACCGGTCCGCGGCGCGCGACCACCAGGTGCGGCGTCACCACGATCACCAGCTCTGTCTGGTCGTGCTGGAATTGCGGCGAACGGAACAGCGCTCCTAGCACCGGCACGTCGCCGAGTATCGGGAAGGCATTGATGGTGTTCGAGTAGTTGTCGCCCAGCAGGCCGGCGATGGTGAACGATTCCCCATCGCGCAGCTCCACCGTCGTGCTCGCGCGGCGCACCTTGAGGCCAGGCACCACCGTGCCCAGGATGCTGACGCCATTGGCCTGATCGAGGCTGGAGACCTCGGGCTTGACCACCAGGTTGATCATCCCGTCCTGGAGGATGGTCGGGGTGAAGCCCAGGGAAATGCCGAACTGCTGGAAGGCGACCGTGATGGCCGCCGACCCGCCGGTTCCTCCCGCCGTGGTGTTCTGGGCGGACGGATATGGGAACTCGCCCCCGGCCAGGAAGCTGGCGGTGTCGCCCGACATGGCCACCAGGGTGGGTTCAGCCAGGGTCTTGACCACGCCCCTGGTCTCCAGAGCGTCGAGCTGGATGCTCAGGCTGCCGTCGGGGGTGTTGAACGCCAGTGTCGTGACGCCGAAGACGCCGGCCCCCGGCACGGCCGGGATGAGGGAATTGAAGTTGAACTGCGGGTTGCCGCTGGTGGTCGTGCGGTTGACCCCGATAGACAGGCTCTTGGCGGTGGAGCGATCCATCTCCACGAAGCGCACCGACAGCATGACTTGCTGGGTGCCCTCGACGGCCATCATGTTGATCACCTTGCCGGGGGCGTAGGCTTCGGCCAGCTGGAGGATCTGGTGCAGCACCACCGGGCTGCTCACCGTGCCCGAAACGATCAGGGACTGGGCGGAGGCGCGAATGGCGATGTCATGCTCGCTCGGCGCGACCTCATGGAGCCGCGCGGTCAGGCCCGTGATGTCCGGACCGACCACCACGTTGATCGCGGCGATCAGCCGCTTGCCGGGGCCGTAGATCGAAAGGGCCGTCGAGCCGAGCGATTTGCCGACCACGTAGACCGAGTGGCTGGTCAGGGGAACGACATCGGCGATCTTGGGGTCGGCGATCATCAGGTCGGTATAGAGACCGGGAGTCTGCAGCACCTCGCTCTTGCCCTGGGCGACGTCCAGCTCATAGCCGGAAGCGCCGGTCCCGGCCGGCGGCGGCGGCGTATAGTCCTCGGCCCTGACGGCGCTCGCCGCCGAGAGCGATGCGGCGCACAACAGAAACGCTCCGGCGAATAGGGGGACGGCCCGTCCCACGCCACCGCGCCGCCCGCGGCGGCCCGCTGAACTCGTCATTTCCGTTTAACCCCCTCCAAAGCTTCGCGCCGGCTGTTCGCCCTTAACGCGCACTCAACTGATAGACACTGGTGTCGGTCGAACGGGTGACCCGCACGGTCGGCGGGCTCGGGCCGGCGCGCCGCATGACGGCGCGGGAAATCGCCGGGCGAGGCCCGCCGTAGAAGCCGAACGCGGCCGCCGTGGTGACCAGGCGGCCGACCGGCTCGCTGTCCTGCACATGGCGCAGGGCCATCGACAGGGTCCCCATGGTCTGGGCCAGGGTGATCGACTGGGACTGCTGGGGCGTCACTTCGATCGTCGCGGTCTTGACCACGATCGGCTTGTTGGCCTCCTGGTCGTCGACCTGATCGACGCCGAGCACGCGGACGTTCTCGGCCACGACCTGGGTGATCGGCGTCTCCTTGCCGACCTGGCGCGAGAGCAGGATGTCGACCCGGTCGTTCGGGAGGACGAAACCGCCGACGCCGGCCACATCGCTGGTCCGGATCGAAATGGCCTGGGTGCCGGGATCGAGTTCGCTGGCCAGATTGAGCTTGCCGCCCGGGGCCGACACGCGGGTGGCCAGGACCGGCTCGTCCGGCCCCAGATCGCGCAGGGCGACGCGCTGCACGTCCTTGCCGCCGGTGACCTGGGCGATGGCGGTGAAGGATCCGGTGGGCACGGCGCCGGCCGGATAGTTGACGATCTTGAGCTGGGCTGGCTGAACCACCGCGCCGCGGGTGATCGGGGCGGCGGCGACCACGACCGGCGATCCGGCCCCGGCCGCGACCTGGGTGGTCTGCGCCTTGCGGGACGAGCCCATGTAGACGTTGATCAGAACCACGGCGACCAGGCCCAGGACAATGGCGATCGCAAAAGTGGCAATTGTGCGGAGAGGCATAGCGTCGACCTCAAGCAAACCTTAACGGGGAATCGAAATAACTGCTCTTATCCAGTCGATATCAGTCTGGACGAGTTACGGCAATGTTAAAAGCATGGCTAAAAAACGCGAAACCGCGCGCCCGACCATCTCGATCGAGCGCGCGGCCACGCATCTTAAATCCGTCAGCCTGGATCAGGAGGCGGTGATGTTCCCGGCGACCGAGGTCAGGACGTTGTTGATGTTGCTGCCGAGCACGGACAGGCCGGCGATGATGATCACCGCGACGAGCGCCAGGATCAGGGCGTATTCGGCAGCCGAAGCGCCGGATTCGTCGCCCATATAGTTAAGAAGCTTGCTCATGAGACTTGAGACCTTTCGTTGAGAGACGGTCGACGCCGTTGAATGGCGCTGGACCGGGTTGCAGAGACAGCCCTGAGCTTAGACGGACCTTTGTCATTTGGGTCAAGGGGCTGGGCGGCCCTCCGTCCACACGCAGCGGGCAATGTCCGCGCTTTGTAATGACCCGGTTAACCAATCAACGAACAGACAACGACTGAATTTATGTTCGATTCGAGTATTTTAGCCGTCGCTTATACGGTCGTTAATCGCGCCCTCCCCGGCGCCGATTGCGACACTATGACGCGCGGTGAAGAATTGGCCGCGAATGGCGCGGCGAACCCCAATGGACCTCAAGTAGTCGCGACATTCTGACGCACTGCCGCGGCGCCCGGTGGGACGCGGCGTGTCCCTGCTTGGCAGGCGAGCAGCGCCAGCAACCCCCACCACAGGGCCAGCGGTCCCACGGGCAGGCAAAGCCATCGCGCCAGGGGAGCCTGGGCGATCGGCAGCAGGGCGAGAAGAGCCAATCCGCCGCGCGCGCCGGCGGGCGTCGACCCCTTGGTGACCTGCTTCAGGCCCGCCGCGAGAGGGATGGCGAGCACGGCCAGATCGTAGTCGAACACGTAGGGCAGCACGACTAGGGTGGCGAGCACGGCCACCCCGGCCTTGATCTCCAGCGCGCCATCACGGCGCCACGCGGACCACGCCAGAGCCGCCGCAACGGCGGCCTGCGCGATGTGAACCGCGGCCGCCAGCCACAGCGGCGCGCCCAGGCCGAGCAGGGCCGTGAAGGCCGAGGGGTCCTTGTAGAGCGGCAGGCCGCCGCCGATCAGGGATCGTCCCGCGGCCCCACCGGCGGCCAGGAAGCCGGACCAGGCGGGAAGGCCGAAGGCCAGGGTGGCCGCGGCGACGAGCAGGCACGACGAGGCGGCGGCGCCGGCCACCGCCTTCCAGCGACGGGTCCCGAGCAGCAGGACCGGCAAGAGAACTCCGTACTGCGGCTTTATGGCCAGAAGGCCAAGGACCGCGCCGGCCAGCCATGGTCGCTCGTCGAGCATGAGCAGGCCGACGCCCATGAGGCCGGCGAGCAGCAATCCGGTTTGACCCTGAATGACGCACACGTAGACGCCGGGAAAAGCCGCCGCCAACAGCCAGCCGCTCTTTCCGGGCTTGAAGCGGGCCATCGCCGCCATGTAGGCCGCCATGCCCAGGGCCGACCAGGCGGCCAGGGCCGGCAGATAGGGCCCCAGGGCCAGCGGCCAGACGACGAGCTGGAAGGTCGGCGGATAGCACCACAGGAAGATGCCGCGGCTGGCCGGAATGATCGTCCGCTCCGCCATCAGCAGGGCGTGCGGCGCGTAGGCCAGCGCCGCCTTCCCCTTCAGGGTCAGCGTGGAGACGCCATAGAAGATGATGAAGTCGGCGCCGGGAGGCTTGCCGTGGGCGTCCAGTCCGTGGCGAAGGCTCGCGGCCAGCAGGCCCAGGCCGAGGGTATAACCGATGAGAAGGATGATCGCGTAGGCGCGCACGCGCCGCGCGGTCACCCGACGGTCGAGCCAGTTCACGGCGCGGCGAAGCATTGCGCTCGAGGGGGGCTGACCGCGAACGGCGCGGCCCGAGGTCAGAAGCCGTGGGCCGTGAAGGCGTTGTTGGTGGTGTTGAGCGCGCTGGAAATGCCCTCGCGCACGGCGATGATCCCGCCGATAATAACGATGCAGATCAGGCTGAGGATGAGGGCATATTCGGCGGCCGAGCTGCCGTTTTCATCGCGCAGGTAAGCCGAAAGGATTTTCAAGGGTCGCCCTTTCATCATGCTTTTGCACCCGCGACCGGCAGGTAATGGGGCCATGATGTCGTCTGGCCGGAAGCATGGCAATGGCGCGAGCCGCTGCGCACGGCCGATCGGGCCGGCCACCGAACAATGCATCGCCGCGTCATGGATGGCGAACCTTATGTATTCGTAGAGACAAATCAGAGCCGACGCGGCGCTTTTGCTCGGCCGATCCAGAGGCTCTTCCAGTTCCGCGTGCGACACTGTGCCGCGCGAGGGATAGACGGGCTTCGTTGTTTGTGAACACGCAACATCCCGCGCGAGGTGCGTCTGGCGCGGGATGTCCTTGGGATTTACCGTCGGCGATCAGCCGGGGCGGTGTCCGCCGCCGCCACCGCCGCCACGGAAGCCACCACCACCGCGGAACCCGCCGCCGCTCCGGAAGCCGCCCCCACCACGGAACCCGCCGGTGCTACGGAAGCCGCCCCCGCGGGCGAAGCCGCCTCGGCCACCGTGACTGAAGCTGGACCTCGCGAAGTGGCTTCCGCCCCCACGGAAGGCGTGGCCGCCGCCCGATCGGCTGGCGAACCGGCCGCCGCGGGATTCTGACCTGAACGCCGCTCCATGCGTCGAGCGCGTTCGCGTCATGGCGGTCCGAGCCTGTCCGCCCGAGCGCATGGCTGGGTTGAGGGCCGCGGTCTGCGCTCGCCCGGATTGGGCGGCGGTCGCTCCGAGGTGGTGCTGGTTCGCCGCCGCCTGCTGGGCCGCGGTGGCCTTGGCGTGCACGCCGCCGCGACCGCCGTTGAAGCTGACATTGCCGGCGGCGCGGTTCACCGTGGTCGCCCGGCTGAAGGTCGCGTTCACCCGTGTGGCGCCGAAATTGTTCACCGTGCGGTTGTAATAGAGGGTCCGGCCGCGCCAGTAGGCGCCATCATAGCCGAAGCCGCCGTAGCCGAAGCCGTAATTGATCCCGCCATAGAAGCCCACGGTCGGGCCCCAGTAGCCTGGCGTGAAAAGGAACAGGCCGCCGGACCAGCCCCACCAGCCGGGGGTCCACAGCAAGCCGACAGTGGGGGGCATCACCCACACGCCTGGGATCCAATAATAATCATTCTCGACCGCGTTCCAGCCCCAGTAGCCGGGGGTCCACATGTAACCGTAGCCGGGCATCGGCGGCTGCACTTCGCGTCTGAGGGGCGGCGGTGGAGCGACCCCCACCGTAGCCGCCCGCGAAGCCGGCGGGCAGGGAGCCTGCGCCATCGCCGGAAGGGCGCCCATCATGGCGCCGGCGCCCATCAGGAAAGCGATGGCCGACGTTTTGAAGCTACGCATGACTAGGTTCCCTTGATTGTTCGCAAGCCGCGCCGCCCTCGGCGGTCTCAGGGGTAATCGTCACGGCATCCAAACGCCCCTAGGGTGGACGATGCTCCTGAACCGGAGCGGGCCGTGTTGTTCACGCGCCGTGCATTTCAAACGCGAGCGTCGCGGTTGGGTTGCCGGCCGCTCAGGAGAGAGCCGGTGCGATTCGTCGATAAGGCCGAGGTGGCGCGGCGGCTTACCTACGAGGCGGCCATTCCCCTCGTCCGCCAGGCGATGATCGCCGTTTCGGCCGGGCGCACGCGCCAACTCCTGCGCGCCATCCTGCCCCTGGCCGGCGAGCGGATGTTCGGGGTGATGCCCGGGGCCCTGGGCGAGACCGCTCCGTTCGGGGCCAAGTTGATCAGCGTCTTCCCCGACAACTTCGAACGGGGCCTACCCTCCCATCAGGGCTTGATCGTCCTCTTCGATCCCCAAAGCGGCGCGGCGGTCTGCGCGGTCGACGCCGGCGAAGTCACCGCCATCCGCACCGCCGCCGCCAGCGCCGTGGCCACCGACGCCTTGGCCCGGCCCGAGGCTCACCGCCTGGCGATCCTCGGCTATGGCGAGCAGGCGGCCACCCACATCCGGGCCCTGACCCGGGTGCGGCCGGTCTCCGAGGTTGTCGTGTGGGGCCGTTCGGCGGAGCGGGCCGCCAGGTTCGCGGCCCGGATGGAGGCCGAGACCTCCCTGCCCTGCGCGGGGGCGATGGACGCCCGCGCCGCGGTGGCGACCGCCGATATCGTCTGCACCGTCACCGCCGCCGCCGACCCGGTCCTGGCCGGCGCGTGGCTCGCTCCAGGCAGCCACGTGAACCTGGTGGGAGCCGGCCACGCCGGCCAGGCCGAGGCCGACGGCGATGTCCTGGAACGCTCTTTGTTCATCGTCGACAGCCGGGAAGGCGTCGAGACCCAGGGCGGCGAATACCGCCGGGCCCGCCGGGCCGGGCGCGACGTCGCGATCGCCGCCGAGATCGGCGAGGTGCTGGCAGGCCGGGCGCCGGGCCGTCTAAGCGCGCCCCAGATCACCGTCTACAAATCCCTGGGCCACGTGGCCCAGGATCTGGCCTGCGCCTGGGCCCTGTTCAGCGGCGAGGGACTCTGACAAGCGCGCCGCTTGCGCTGGACGGCGGCGCGCGCCACTGTGAGGCGACGCGAGTCTCTGGGGGCCCCGCGGATCGCCGCGGCTGCGGCGCGGCGTACGAGTTTCAGTGCTTTGCCGGATGTCCGGGCCGCGCCGAAGGCGCGGGCGCGGACTGTTGGCCAGTGGGACGGGAGTGGCTTGCATCGGGCGGCGCGCGCATCGCGCCGATGAACGACCGGCGAGACCGGCGAGCGAACGCCAGGAGAGAAGTCGATAGATTCCGGCGGGATCACATCGCGAATACTGCACGGCGGGACGGCCTTCATCGCCCTCATCGTCCTTGCGCTCGGCTTCCTGGCCCTGACCGGCTTCGTCTCGAGCGGCCTGGGCGGCGGCTCCCGCCGGCCGTCCTCGCTCCTGCTTCTGTCGATTCTGTTGATCGCCATAGCGGCGCTGGCGGTCTACCTTTTCCCTGAGCAGATTCGGACGTTGATCTACCAATTCGACCGCCTGCGCGCCCGCTGAGCGGTTCGGCGATCCAGCGTCGCGGAAGATTGCCATTGGTCCGGCGCGGGGTTTGCGGATATTCACTCTGGAAAGGCGCGTCGAGGGAGCGCGCCGGGGATGAGGGACGCTCATGCCGCATGTCCTACTGATACGCGTCATCCCCCTCATCGCCCGTTATGGCTATTGGGTGCTGCTGCCGGTGGCGGTGGTCGAAGGGCCGGCCACGGCGGCGATCACCGGGGCCCTGGTGGCGGCGGGCCAGTTCGACGGCGTGACCGCCTGCCTGCTCCTGGTCGCCGCCGACCTCATCGGCGACGGCCTCTATTATCTCCTCGGGCGATACGGCCACGGGCCGCTGTTCAACTGGATCGACAGGTGGCTGCGGATCACGCCCGAGCGGCTCAAGAGGGTCGAGGCCGGCTTCCACGCCAATGACTGGAAGCTGATCATGCTCGGCAAGACCCAGGCGCTCGGCGGTCTCATCCTCTATTTCGCCGGGGCCAGCCGGATGAATTTCGTCCGCTACATGGGCTTCAACCTGATCGGCACCTTTCCGAAAGTCATCCTCTTCGAGATGGTCGGGTTCTTCCTGGGCGCCAGTATCCTGCAGACGACGAGCCGGCGGCTCGACTACATCACCTTCGCCCTCTTCGCGATGGCCATGCTTCTGCTGGGATCCTATTGGCTGCTGCGGCGGCGCCTCTCGAAGGATCTGGCCCCCGACATCTCGCCGTAGATCGTCCGCCCCGCTCTGGGAGCCCGCTTCACCAGGCCCAGCAGGGCGAGATTCTGCCGCACCACTCCCCACGGCGACAGGACCTTCAGGGCGTCGGCGGTCATTCCCAGCTCCTCGATCATGCCGCGCCAGCGCCCGACCTTGTGGAACTTGCGGATGTTGAACACGCCCGGCCAGTCGACCACCGCGATCGAGAGCTTGTCGCGGGTGATCAGACTGTTGATGAAGGCCTCGCCGCCCCAGCGCGGCAGCCGCTCCATGGCGGCGACCGCCTCACGACCCAGGCGGGCCGGGATCACCCTCTCGCCGGACACGAAGTCGAGGCCGATGCTCCGGTAGAGCGGCAGGCTGTTGGCGCGCAGGCTGATGCTCACTCCCGCCCAGCCATCGATCACCGGATCGGCCAGGGCCTGGATGTCGGCGGCCCGCACCCCGGCGAGATCGGCGTCCAGGAGCATGAGGTGCTCGCCCCTGGCCACCGCCATGCCGCGGCCGAGGGCATAGGTCTTGCCGCGATTGGGGGCGTAGGAGATCACCCGGATGCCGGGATAGTCCGCCAGCAGGGCCGCCGTGTCGTCGGTCGAGCCGTCGTTGACGACGATCACCTCGTGCAGGGCCGGATGGGCCTGGACCGCCTCGAGAATGGCCCCGATGCGCTCGGCCTCGTTATAGGCGCAGACGATGCATGAAATGCGCCCCGGCAGGGGGCGTGGCAGGCCCGATTCGTGGGCGATGGCCAAGTGGGCCGCCCGCGGCAGGGATTCGCGCACCATGGTTCAGAATAACCCGAAGATGGGGCGAGCGCCTAGCGGCCAGGATTCCGTCATCATCTCTCCGCTTCTTCGCCGCCTTTCCGGACCAAACGGATCGCGGCCGCCGCGGTTGCGGTCAATCCGGCCTCCCCCGCGTCCAGGCGCTGGAATATCTTGGCTTTCATGCCTGGATCCCAATATCGGCGGAGATGCTCGGCGGTGGCCGCCGCCGCCCGTTCGGGACCCCGGGTGGCGAAGTTGCCCGCGATCTGGTTGGCCATGTAGACCAGCCGCTCCACGCCCTCACTCATGGGCCGCGATGTTCTCGCCGCCAGCCATGGCGATCTTGCGGGTGCGCCGGGAAAGCTCGCCGTAAGTCTCCTGCCATGTCGATCGATGGTTGCAGGGAGCGACCTGCACGGCGGTGACCTTGTATTCCGGGCAGTTGGTCGCCCAGTCGGAATACTCGGTGGTGACCACGTTGGCCTGGGTCGCCGGATGGTGGAACGTCGTGTAGACGACCCCCGGGGCCACCTTGTCGGTGACCTTGGCGCGCAGCGTGGTCTCCCCGGCCCTGCTCTTCAGGCTCACCCAGTCGCCATTGGCGACGCCGCGGTCTTCCGCGTCGTGCGGATGGATCTCCAGCACGTCCTCCGCATGCCAGGCGGCGTTGGGCGTGCGCCGCGTCTGGGCCCCGACGTTGTATTGCGAAAGGATGCGCCCGGTGGTGAGCAGTAATGGAAAACGCGGGCCGGTCTTCTCGTCGGTGGGGATGTAGTCGGTGACCACGAACTTGCCCTTGCCGCGCGCGAAGGTGTCGATGTGCATGGTCGGGGTGCCCAGCGGCGCGCCCGCCGTGACCGGCCACTGCAGAGATCCGGCGGCGTCGAGGGCGTCGTAGCTCACCCCTGCGAAGGTCGGCGTCAGGCGGGCGATCTCGTCCATGATTTGGCCAGGATGGCTGTAAGTCCACTTCAGGCCGAGCGCATTGGCGATCAGCTGGACAGCTTCCCAGTCGGCGTAACTCGCCTTCGGGGCCATGACCTTGCGCACCCGCTGGATGCGCCGCTCGGCGTTGGTGAACGTCCCGTCCTTCTCGAGGAAGCTCGAGCCGGGCAGGAAGATGTGGGCGTAGTTGGCGGTTTCGTTGAGGAAGAGGTCGTGGACCACCACGCATTCCATGGCCGCCAGGCCCGCCGCGACGTGGGCCGTGTTGGGATCGGACTGCAGGATGTCCTCACCCTGGATGATCAGGGCCTTGAACTCCCCGTCCACGGCGGCGTCGAGCATGTTGGGGATGCGCAGGCCAGGCTCCGGGTCGAGCGTCACGCCCCAATCGGCCTCGAACGTCGCGCGCACCGCCACGTCGGAGATGTGGCGATAGCCGGAAAGCTCGTGCGGGAAGGAGCCCATGTCGCATGAGCCCTGGACATTGTTCTGGCCGCGCAGGGGATTTACCCCCACGCCCGGGCGGCCGATGTTGCCGGTCGCCATGGCGAGATTGGCGATGGCCATCACCGCCGAGGACCCCTGGCTGTGCTCGGTGACTCCCAGCCCATAGTAGATCGCTCCGTTTCCGCCGGTGGCGTAGAGCCGGGCGGCGGCGCGCAGGCTCTCCGCGGGCACGCCTGTCAGCGGCGCGGTGGCCTCGGGCGAACGCTCGGGTTGCGAAACAAACGCCGCCCAGTCCTGATACTCGTCCCAGTCGCAGCGGGCGCGGATGAAGGCTTCGTCGGCCAGCCCCTCGCTCACCACCACATGGGCCATGGCGGTCAGCACGGCGACGTTGGTCCCGGGCCGCAGGGCCAGGTGATGGTCGGCCTCGATATGCGGCGTGCGCACGAGGTCGATGCGGCGCGGATCGATGATGATCAGCCGCGCCCCGGCCCTAAGGCGCCGCTTCATGGCGCTGGCGAACACCGGATGGCCGTCAGTGGGATTGGCCCCGACGACAATGATCACGTCGGCCGCGGCGATGCTGTCGAAATCCTGCGTCCCGGCGCTCGTCCCGTAGGTGGCGTTGAGGCCGTAGCCGGTGGGCGAGTGGCAGACCCTCGCGCAGGTGTCGATATTGTTCACCCGAAAGCCCTGGCGGACCAGCTTCTGGACCAGGAAGGTCTCCTCGTTGGTGCATCGACTCGACGTGATCGCTCCCACTGAACGGGGCCCGTGTACAGCCTGGATGCGGCGGAATTCGCTGGCCACGTGGGCGATGGCCTCCTCCCAGCTCACGGTCCGCCATGGCTCGTCGATGCGGCCGCGCATCATCGGCTCGAGGATGCGTTCGCGGTGCTGGGCGTAGCCCCAGGCGAAACGGCCCTTGACGCAGCTGTGGCCGTGGTTGGCCCTGCCCTCCTTCCACGGGACCATGCGGACCAGCTCCTCGCCGCGCATCTCGGCGCGGAAGGCGCAGCCGACCCCGCAATAGGCGCAGGTGGTGACCACCGCCCGGTCCGGGGCGCCGATCTCGGTGACGCTCTTTTCCTGCAGGGTGGCGGTCGGGCAGGCCTGGACGCAGGCCCCGCACGACACGCACTCGGAGGTGAAGAAGGCCTCGGCCTGGCTGGCCGACACCTTCGACGCGAAGCCCCGCCCGTCGATGGTCAGGGCGAAGGTCCCCTGGATCTCGTCGCAGGCTCTGACACAGCGCGAACAGACGATGCACTTGGCCGGGTCAAAGTCGAAATAGGGGTTGGAGCCGTCGCGCGTGGCGCTGAGATGCCCCTCTCCCTCATAGCCGTAGCGCACCTCTCGCAGGCCCACCGCCCCGGCCGCGTCCTGCAGCTCGCAGTCGCCATTGGCCGCGCAGGTCAGGCAGTCGAGGGGATGATCGGAAATGTAGAGCTCCATCACTCCGCGACGCAGCTTGCCGAGCGCCTCGGTCTGGGTACGCACGACCATGCCCTCCGCGACCGGCGTGGTGCACGAGGCGGGGTAGCCGGTCCGGCCCTCCACTTCGATCAGGCACAGGCGGCAGGAGCCGAACGCGTCGAGGCTGTCGGTGGCGCACAGGCGGGGGATCTGACTACCGAGAAGCGAGGCGGCGCGCATGACGCTCGTTCCGGCCGCCACGGTGATGGCTTCGCCGTCGATGGTCAGGGTGACCGGCGCTCCGCTCCCCGCCTTGCCGCCATGGTCGATCTCGCGAACGACGTTCAAATCCGTTCCCTCTCGAGCCCGAAGTCCTCGGGAAAATACTTGAGCGCGCTCAGCACCGGATAGGGGGTGAAACCACCGAGCGCGCACAGCGATCCGTGGCGCATGGTTTCGCACAGGTCGGTCAGCAGGGCGACCTCGTCGGCGCGGCCTCGTGGCCGGGACGAGGCGTTGCGCATCTGGGCCAAGGCCTCGACCGGGTCGCCAGCCCGCCGGCCGCCGGCGATCAAGCGGTCGATGGTCTCAACGCCGCGCACCGAGCCGATCCGGCACGGCGTGCACTTGCCGCAGCTCTCGATGGCGCAGAACTCCATGGCGAAGCGGGCCATGGCCGCCATATCCACGGTGTCGTCGAACACCACCACCCCGCCGTGGCCGATCAGTCCGTCGTGGGCGGCGAAGGCTTCGTAGTCGAAGGGCAGGTGAAACATAGAGGGCGGGAACCAGGCCCCGAGCGGCCCGCCCACCTGCACCGCGCGTACCGGCCGGCCGCTCTGTGTCCCCCCGCCGATGTCCTCCACCAGTTCGCCCAGCGTGATCCCGAACGGCGCCTCGAAGAGGCCTCCATGACGGATGTTCCCCGCCAGCTGGATCGGCATGGTCCCGCGCGAACGGCCGAAGCCCAGATCGGCGTAGGCCCCGGCCCCCTCGGCGAGGATGAACGGGGCGGCGGCGAAGGTCAGGACGTTGTTGATGACCGTCGGAGCCCCGAACAGGCCCCGGTGGGCCGGCAGGGGCGGCTTGGCCCGCACCTGGCCGCGCTTGCCCTCGATGGAATCGAGCATGGCGGTCTCTTCTCCACAGACGTAGGACCCCGCCCCCACCCGCAGCTCGAGCGCGAAGGGCGCGATCAGCTCGGCGCAAAGCGCGATCGCCTTTTTCATGGTCGCGATCGCGAAGCGATACTCCGAGCGAACGTAGATGTAGCCGCGCTCCGCCCCCACGGCATTGGCGGCGATGGCCATGCCCTCGATCAGGATGAAGGGATCGCCCTCCATCAGCATCCGGTCGGCGAACGTGCCGCTGTCGCCCTCGTCGGCGTTGCACACCACGAACTTCTCGTCGCCAGGCGCTTCGCGCACGGTCCGCCATTTGATCCCGGTCGGGAAGCCGGCCCCGCCCCGCCCGCGCAGGCCAGAGGCGGCGATCGCCTCCACCACCGCCTCGCCGCCCATGGCCCTCGCCGCCGTCAGGCCGCGCCAGCCGCCGTGCGCTTCGAACGCCGCCGGGTCGAGGGGGTCGATCACTCCGCAGCGGCCGAAGGTCAGACGTCTCTGGCGGGCGAAGAACGGCAGGGTCTCGACGTCGCCCAGGCGGTTCGGATGCTCGCCGGCGAGCACGGCGGCCGCGTCGGCGGCGCCCACTGGGCCGTAGCCTATCCGTCCGGCCGCGGTTTCGATTTCCACGAGCGGCTCGATGCTGAAGACGCCGCGGCTACCGGTGCGCACCACTTCCGCGCCGGCCTCGGCAAGGGCGGCGGCGACCTCGTTGGCGCCCAGCGCCACGCTGGCCATGTCGGCCGAAACGTAGGCCCTGGTCATAGGCCCATCCCGGCGGCGAGCGTCTCCAGCCGGGCCTCGTCGAGCCGCGAAACGGGGGCGCCGTCGACCAGGGCGTTGGGCCCGGTGGCGCACAGGCCCAGGCAGTAGACCGCTTCCAGCGCCACCTGGCGGTCGGCCCGGCTCTGCCCCATCTTCACGCCCAGGCGCCGCTCCGCCGCGGCCTCGATCGCTCTCGCGCCGCGGGCCTGGCAGGCCTCGGCCCGGCACAATCGCATCACGTGGCGGGCGCCCGGCGTTCGCCGGAAGTCGTGGTAGAAGGTGATGACCCCGTGGACCTCCGCGCGGCTGAGGTTCAGGCCATGGGCGATGGCCGCCACGGCCTCATCGGAGATGCACCCCAGGGCATCCTGCACGTCATGCAGCACCGGCAGCAGGGCGCCGCGCCGGCCCTCGTGGCGCGCCACGATCGCCGCGATCTCCTCGGCCCAGGTCTCGCTCACGTGAAGCCTCCGGCTCGACGGTGTAGCGGCATTGCCGGTTCCGCGCGAGGCCCGGGGCCGCTAGGCTCGTCTCCATGGCGGTTCTTTCGGACCCAGCGGTGACGGTCAGGACCTGGGTCCTGCGTGGCGGGGTGGCCGGCGAGGGCGCGCGCGCCATCCCGGAGGAGACGGCGATCGCCTTCGTCTACGACGCCGGGGCCGAGGCGGTGATGATGGCGACCCCCGCCGATCTCGAGGACTTCGCGGTCGGCTTCTCTCTCACCGAGGGGATCGTCCGCGCGCCGGGGGAGATCCGCGAGCTGGAGATCGTCCCCCAGGCCCAGGGGATCGAGCTGCGCATCTGGCTGGCGGCGGGACGCGGGCGTTCCCTGGCGCGCCGCCGACGGGCAAGGGCCGGTCCCACGGGGTGCGGCCTGTGTGGCGTCGAAAGCCTCGCCGACGCCCTCCCCTCTCCGCCCCGGGTCGCCTCGGCGCTCGCCGTTGAGGCCGCCGACATCCTGGCCGGCATGGCCGAGCTCGCCCCCCGTCAGGAGCTCAACCTCGCCACCCGCGCCGTCCACGCCGCGGCCCTGTGGGTTCCAGGCGTGGGGATCATCGCCGTGCGCGAGGACGTCGGCCGCCACAATGCCCTCGACAAGCTGGCCGGCGCCCTCGCCCGCGCCGGCCGCGCCGCCGGCGCCGGCGTCATCCTCATCACCAGCCGGCTCTCGGTGGAGCTGGTCCAGAAGGCGGCGGCGATCGGCGCGCCGATCCTCGCCGCCGTATCGGCCCCCACGGCTCTCGCCCTGCGCACCGCGGAGGCCGCCGGGATCACCGTGATCGGCGTCGTCCGCGCCGACGGCCTCGAGGTCTTCACCCACGCCGAGCGAGTTTCCATCGCGCCGCCGCGGTGATACTCGTCCTCCCAACAAGGGGGAACCTCGAGATGACCGCCATGCTGCGTGCGCCGACGCGCGAGTACCGCACCGTAATCATGGATTGGCGTCGCTGGGACAATTTCACTGCCCGCGAGGACGATATAATCGTCACGACCTTCCCCAAGTGCGGCACCACCTGGACCCAACGTATCGTCGATCTCCTGATCTTCCAGTCGCCGGACCCGCGGCCGATCATGGAGACGGCTCCGTGGCTCGACGCCACGATTTTCGGTCCCATCGAGGATATGCGCGCCGGATTGGAGGCCCAGACTCATCGGCGCTCGATCAAATCGCACCTGCCCTTCGACGCCATGCCCGTCTTCGAAGGGGTGAAATACATCCACGTCGCCCGCGACGGCCGCGACGCCTGCATGTCCATGCACAACCACATGCAGGGCATGAAACCGGAGGCCATGGTCCGGGCCGCCATGGCCGCGGCAGCCGATCCGCGCATGCCGCGCGGCGGCCCCCCGGTGATCCCCGAAGACCCCCGGGATTGGTGCCTGGGGTGGCTCGACCGGGCCGAGGCGCAGGTCACCGAAGGCTACGGCGTCGATCTGCCCTTTTTTGAATACGAGAACACCTACTGGCGCGAACGCCGCCAGCCGTACCTGCTGATGGTCCACTACAACGACCTGAAGGCCGATCTCGAGGGCGAGATGAGCCGCATTTCCGACTTCCTCGGGATCGCCACCCCGAAGAGCCTCATGGGCGAGCTCGCCGAGGCCGCCCGCTTCGAGACCATGAAGGCGCAGGGCGCGCAGATCCTGCCCCACATCGGCGAGATGTTCGACCACGGCCCCGAACGCTTCCTCAACAAGGGAGTCAACGGTCGCTGGAAGGATGTCATGGGCGCCGACGACCTGGCCCGCTACGACGCCCTGGTGAAAAGCAAGTTCACCCCCTCCGAGGCCGCCTGGATAGAACATGGCCGCCTTGGGGCCGGCGATCCCCGCGACGCGCCGGACTAGCCGCCGGTCTCCGTCACCAGCCCTCGGATCAGCCCCAGGTACCTTTCCCCCGCCGCCGACCAGGAATAACGGGCGGCGGCGAAGCCGCGGCGCGCTTCGCGGTCCGGCGGACCGGCGGCGAGCACCACGTCGATCGCCGTCGCTACCCGCCTCGCCTGCTCGCCCTCGTCGCCGCCGGTGAGATCGACGCCAGTCAGGAACGGCGCAGCCTCTGGATCGGCGGCGGCGGTCTCCGCGCCGCAGACCACCGGCAAACCGCACGCCAGGGCCTCCTGGATCACCAGGGGAAAGCCCTCGCCGCGGCTCGGCAGCACCAGCACGTCGGCCCCCTGATAGATCCTGGCCAGGCGCTCGCCGGCAAGGTCTGCAAACACCGCGACGTTGGGCAGCCCCCAGGCGGCCGGGTCGAGATGGCCCCACCCGGCCATGGCGAAGGTGATGTCGGCCCGCTCGGCCGCCGCGCGACGAAGGATGCCCAGCCCTTTTCGCCCCACGAACCGGCCGACGAAAAGCGCCAGCGGCCGCTCGGCCGGCAGGCCAAAGACGGCTCGCGCCGCGGTCCGGTCATCGGCGGGGCGGAAGACGTCGGTGTCGACCCCGTTGAAGATCGTCGCCGGGGGAGCCTTGAAGCGAACCGAGGCGAAATAGGCGGCGGTGGTCCGGCTGATGAACACCACCTGGGCGGCACGGGCCAGCAGGGGCCTGGCCACCAGGGCGTTGCCGAGGCTCATGGCCCCGCGCAGGGCCGGGTTGCGGTAGGGAATGGCCCCGATGTGCTGGATGACCATAACCGGCTTGCCGGCCTGGGCGGCGGCTCGCGAGGCGATGAGAGTGGTCGGATAGAGCCCGTCGTGGGCGACCACGATGTCGCAAGCGCGAACCGCATTGGCGATGGTCCTCGCCCCGGCCGCCGAGGGGATCGGGAACGGCGTTCCGAGCCGCCGCTCGGTGAGGTTGACGGCGGCAATGGCCACCGCCTCGAGGCCGGCCTCGGCGGCAGGCGGCGGCGAGGCGTCGCAGGCGAGCCATGTCACCTCACAGCCGCCGCGCACGAACTCCCGCGCCAGGCGCCCGGCCACCAGTTCGAGGCCGCCACGGTGGCTCTCGAAATAGGGCGAGACCGTGAGAATCTTCATCGCCGCGGCGACGTTCGTCGATCGTCCATGCGCGGGTTCGCCGCCGCCCCGGTCGTACGAAGCGTGGCCACCGCCGGCGTTCCGCGAGCCATTAATAGCGGTCCACAAGAATAAGGAGGCGCGCCGTGAGGCCGGAATCGCCTCTCACCACGCGGCGAGAAAAAGCGAACCGGACCCGGGCCCAAAACGAACGATCGGAATTCAGCAGAGCGTCGATCGCCGCACGCTCGCTCGGGCCCAACTGGTCCCCGTGCAATCGCAAAAAGGCTCCGGCCTGCCGGCGAACGGGCCAGAAGCCGTCCGGATCGCGGCGAAAAAGCCTCAAGCGACTGATGATCTCGCCAAGCCGAGTCGGCCTCGCCCCCAGCACATTGCGTCCATGCTGGCGGTAGAGGACGCCGGCCCATCGGTCGTCGTGGACGATTTCCCCAAAAGCCGCCGTCCACAGCGCGCACCACCAATCGTGCATGATCGGTCCCGGCCCGAGCGGTTTGGAGACGATGCCGGACCTGGCGGCCGCGTTCAGCACCACGGTGGTCCCGAACGCGATGTTCTCGTACAGCAAATGCTCGAAGCGGTTGTCACCGCGGATCCATCGCTCGCCCAATGGACGCAAGTTTTCATCTGCGCAAATAACCCGGGAGCAATAGAGCGCCGGCTTGCCCTCCACCACGCCCAGCCGGCTAGCGGCGCGGGCCAGCTTGCCGGGAAGCCACACATCGTCCTGATCACAGAACGCGTAGTAGTCGAAATCGCCTGGCGCGGCCGCCAGCAGGGCCAGGAAACTTTGCGCGGGCCCAAGGTTGTGGCCCCCGATCGGCGTGGCCAGGGCGGGCCAGTGGGGAGAATACCGCTCCAGAATGGCGAGCGTACCATCGCTGGAGCCATCATCGCGGGCGAACACCTCGAGGCTGACGCTCTCCTGAGCGAGGAGACTGTCGAGCTGGGCGGCGAGGAAGGCTTCGCCATTGTAGGTCGAGAGGAGAACCGCGACCTTCGGCTTCCGCCGGCTCATCTCGCCGCCGCCAGACGATGGGCTAGGGCGGCGAACCACTGGCGGACGATCGGCGTGGCGGCCGCCGCGGCCGCGCCGGTGATCACGGCGGCCACGAGCACAGTCAGAGCCGAATCGATCCTCCCCACGGGCGATGGCCCTATCACTCGAAACGCCCAGGCCGCCACGCCTGCCGCGGCGAGCACCGGCGCGACGTCGCCGACAAGCCATCGCCAGTGGAGGCCCGGAGCGAATCGGGCGTGGACCACGGGAGCCCAAAAGAGAAAAAAGCCAAGGTGGAGGCTCATCCAGGCATAGCCGGCTCCCACCGCTCCGTACCGCAAGGCCGCCAACGTCACGGCCGGCGCCATCAAGGATAGAAGGAGGAGACTGCCAATGACATGTAGGCGCAGGTCGCCGCGGGCGTATTGCAGATAATAGGGGAAGGAGCCCAGGGCCATGGCCGCGGCTCCCAGGGCATATGGCGTGAGGATGGGCGCCGCCTCCGCCGCCACGGTCGCATCGCCCGTCCAGGCCATCATGACCGGCCGCGCGTAGAGGGCGAGGACGATGGCCGCCGGACCGGTCGCCAGACAGATGAATTCGGTGGCTCGCCGGTACAGTCTCTCGAACGCGTCGTCATCGCCCTCAGCCATGATCTTCACCATCCTTGGGAGGACGGCAACAGAGATCGGCGTCCCGACTATGGTGATCCCATTTGCGGCGATCACCGCCAGGGAGAACACGCCGTAGACGGCCAAGGGAAGCATCTTCGACAGGATGAGTTTGTCGACCTGATTGATGAGTGTCCACGTGATCACCGCAAAAGCCATGCCTCCTGCGAAGGTCGTCAGCCCGGCGACGTCTGTGCGAGTGAGGCGGCGGCGCTCCGCCGCGGCCGGCAGGGCTGCGTGGCCCATCCACGCCAGGGCGGCGAGTTCGATGATCGACACCCCCAGCTGGTAGCTGAAGAAGTTCAAGATCGACGGCGGTCCGGCGACCAGCACCACGGCCGCGCCGCCGTAACGCAAAGTGGCGATGGCCATGTTGAAGGCGCCCAGGCTCGCTTGGCGCTCGAAGCCATTGAGCGCTCCGCGATAGAGACCCGTCACCCATTGCAGCGGCACGGTCAGCCCCATCAGAAGGATCGCCGTGGTGACCTCGCCGGCCGGTAGAGTCTGGACGTGGAGCCAGTGTCTGGCGAGCAACGGGGCGGCGGCGACCACGATCGCCGCGCCAACCGCCGCGACGCCATAGAATATGCGCTCGAGGAAACCTGAAATGGCCCGCAGAAGTGCTGCGTCGATCGCCCCGGCGCGGTACCTCGCGCACTCCCTGGCCAGGGTCAGGGAGAGGCCGGCGTCGAGAATCTGGAACCAGGCGTTGAGCAGGGTGAAAAATCCAATCAGGCCGTAGGCTTCGGCGCCCAGGCGACCGAGGTAGAAAGGCATGGCCGCGAGGCCAGCCAGGATCACCCACGCTTGGCTGGCGTAGTTGAAGATCACGTTGGCGCGCAGCGAGGCGGGCGCCGTCTCCGCCACGTCGGCCTTGCGTTCGGGTGATCCCACCTCAGGAGATTCCAAAGGCTTCATCGGCGTGGGCACGATCCCTCGCGACTCGCGATTCCTCCTCACCCCGCCGGCGCGGCCTGGCCGTCGGCGGTGGCGGTCAGGCGGCGGGGGACCAGCTGCAACACCGGCAGGATGAGGGCGTAGACCACCGTGATGGCGATCACACAGGCGTTGAAGTCATGAAAACGATCGTAGAGGTAGGTGCCGAGCACATCGCCGAACCGCACGGCGATATAGAACAGCGACCACCACATCATGAGCACCGCCCCCTGCAGGCCCGGCGGGCACGAGCGGATGACGAGGTCGAGATAGGCGGCGCTGTTCACCCCGCCCAAAAGGCCGATGAGGGCCGCCGCCGCAAAGCTCTGGTTCACGTCATGGATGAACGCCAGGGGGACCATCTGCGGCACCGCGACCAGGGTGCTCCAGAAGAGGATGCCGCGCAGCGGAAAACGCTGGCAGAGCCAGCCGAAGAGCAGGAATGTCGGGATGAATCCGGCCACGAAGATGGCGTTCCATTCGCCCCATTGGGCGTCGGTGGCGTGCAGGCTGTTCTGCAGGAAGTATTGCAACGGCGTCGACGAGCCCGGCGCGAAGCTCCACAGCAGCCACACCGTGAGGGCCGGATAGATCGGCCAATGGCGGATCAGGCGCTTGAAGTCGTCGCCGCGCCGGGCCCCGGGCGCCCGCTCGATCTTGAGATTGTCGTAGACGCTCGGCGGCCGCCAGAGGCCGAAGAGGGCCACCGTCGCCATGATCGCCGCCCCGACGAGGAAGAGGATGCGCGCCGCCTGGGCCGCCTTCTCCCCCTCCAGCATCTGGCTCAGAGCCCCGCCGAGGAAATAGGCGCTCAGCACCGGGATGTAGAGAAAGACGCTCCAGGCCGCGGCGATGCGACCGCTCATCATGTGCTGCTGACCGAGCGCCGAGGTCAGGCCGTTCTGGGCGCTCCAGACGAAAAGAAAGGCGGTGGTCGAGAGCACCACCGCCGCCAGCAGCGTCCCATAGGTGATCGGGCTGAAGGCGAAGACGACATAGAGCGCGCTGGTCGCCGCCCCGAATACCACCAGAAAGCCGCGGTCGCGCATGCCGAGTGGATTGAAGGTGTCGCGGGCGAAGCCGAACACTATGGCGAGGTACAGCGGGATCGCGGCGACGAGCCGGAACAGGGCGGCCTGGTGGGCGGCCAGGTGCAGGCGGTTCTTCAAGAAGAAGGTGATCGGCACCTCGATGAGGCCGCCGTTGGGATTGCCGAACCCGAGGAGCACGATCAGCACCCCGACATAGGCATAAATCTTCAGGCGGGTGGCGCTGGGAAGAGCCGTCGTCGCCGCCGTGGTCATCGCGCTTCGTCCTCTGCGTCGGGGCCGGGCGTCAAGGGGCCTCTAGAATCCTGCCCCGATCCGCGTGAGGGCGGCGCGCATGTCCTTCAGGCGCTTGTCGATCTCGGCCATGGTGCGATTCAGCGCCCCCTCGTCGGCCCTCCACACCTGGACGATCCGCGCCCACACCGCCGTCATGGCCGCCAGACGCGGGGCGGTGGCCTCCACGCCGGCCGCCTCCAGCATTGCGCGGGCGGCGCGCGGCAGGTGGGGCAGCAGCGGAATCACCGCCGAGCCGCCGACGCCGGAGAGGATGGCGCGCCACTCGCCCATGGCCTCGATGCGCGCCATGACCGCGTCGAAGAGGGCGTCGTGGACATCGTCCGATGGCCTCTGGGCCGTGGCCAGGGCGGCGTCGTCGAGACGCGCCGCCAAGTGATCGACGAGGGCGGTCTTGGAGGGCGCCTCGGCGTAGAGGTCGGCCAGCGTCAGGCCCGCTCTCGCCGCCACGCCGCGCAGGGTGACCTCGCGCCACGGTTTTTCGCCGCACTCGAGCAAGAGGGCGCTCAGCGCCCGCTCGACCACCTCGCTCACTCGCCCAGTTCCTTCGAGCGGGCGACCGCGGCGGCCACCGTCTTCTTCATCAGGCCGGAAAGGCCGGGCTTGGCGCCCAGCGCCTTCAGCGCCGCGGCCGTCGTGCCGCCGGGCGAGGTGACCCTGGCCCGCAGCGCCGCCGGCTCCTCGCCGCTCTCGCGCAGCAGGGCCGCCGCCCCAGTGATGGTCGCGCGAACCAGACTGGCGGCGGCCGCCGGCGCCAGCCCCGCCTCGACCGCGGCGCCTTCCAGGGCCTCGACGAAGGCGTAGAGATAGGCCGGGGCCGAACCGCCGGCGGCGGTGGCGACGTGGAGCTCGTCCTCGCGCGTCAGGGCTGTCACGACGCCTAGGGGCGTGAACAACACCTGGACGTCCCACTTGAGGGCCGGGTCGGCCGACCACACGGCCGCCGAGCCCTGGCCGATGGCGGCCGCCAGCGAGGGCATCACCTGGGCCACGCTCCGCCCGCCGAAGGCCTCGGTGAGGTCGACTGCCCTCACCCCCGCGGCCACCGAGACAATCGCCGCTTGAGGCGCAAGGTGCGGGGCGATCACCGCCGCGACGGTGCGCCAGATCTGCGGCTTCACCGCCAGTAGGACGAGATTGGCTCGGGCCAGTTCCGCTTCGGCCGGATTGAGCTGGGCCCCACCGTCACGCGCCGACAGGGCCTCTTCACCGGGCTCCGGATCGACGATGATCATGTCGGCGGCGCTCATCGTCCCGCCGCGCCGCCAGCCCGCGATCAGCGAGCCGCCCATGGCCCCGGCCCCGGCGATGAGGATCGGCAGACGCGGCGCGGTCATCAGGGCGCCCTCAGGCGTGGCCGACGGTCTCGAACATGCATGCCGCCATGGCCTCCTTGGGGGTCTTGGCCCCGGAGAACAGGAAGTCGAAGGCCGGATAGAAGCGGTCGGCGGCCTCCACCGCGGCGTCGATCATCGAGGCGGTCTGGGCAGGGGTCGGTCGCTCGCCGTCGGGCAGGGCCATGGAATGGCGGAAGATCACTTCGCCGTCATCCGCCCAAACCTCGAAATGGCCCAGCCACACCCTCTGGTTCACGAGGTTGATGAGCTCGTGGGCGGGCCCACGCGCCGCGCCTTCGGCCTTGCGGTCGATGGACAGGCAGAGTTGCAGGCAATCGGCTTCCGGACGCCAGGCGAACCACAGCTCGTACTCTTTCCAGTCACCGGTGATGGAGAAGGCCAGATCCCCGTCCTCGGTCCGGTCAAAGGACAGATTCTCGGCCGCCAGCACGTGCTCGACCACGTCCAGGGGATCCATCGCGATCAGGGTGTCGTCTTCGTCCGGTCTCAAATTGTCCATCGGCGCGAAGCCATCCTCATGAAAGCTGGGCCGTGTCGCCCGGTGGGAAGTCGAAGGGAATCGCGGCGCTCGAACGGAAGAAACGCTAGTCTGCTTTGCGCCGCCAGTCTCGCCCTCGGACCTAGTCTTTTTTCGCCGTTTCGCGACCCACGATCTGGGCGCGCAGCGCGGCGACCTCGGCCTTCAAGGCGTCGAATTCCTCGCGACGGATCAGATCGAGATCGGCGGCCCATTTGTCGGACTGGGCCCGAAAGGCGCTCTTGGCTTCCTCGCCGGCGGCCTGGGCCAAGCCCATGGCGGCCTGGGTCAGCTTGGACATCTCGTCGAGGAACGGATTTTGCGACTGCATGGCGCTCTCCTTAACCCATGGCGGGGCGAAATGCGAACGCGCTACACCGCCGCTGCTTATGGTTCTATGACGCCCGCCATGGCGCTCGCGTTCCCGAATATCTCGCCGGACATCTTCACCATTCCGGCCATCCACGTCGGCGCCTTCAACTTCGGCCCCTTCCCCCTGCGCTGGTACGCGCTGGCCTACATCGCCGGCATCCTGCTCGGTTGGCGCTACGCCCTCTCGCTGGTGAGCAACGCCGGGATCTGGCGCGGCCGCCCGCCCGCCGCCACGGCCGCCCAGGTCGATGATCTCATTCTCTGGGTGACCTTGGGAGTCATTCTCGGCGGCCGGCTGGGCTACATTCTCTTCTACATGCTGCCCCTGGCCGAGGGCCGTCACACCCTGGCGGGCGACCCGCTCGAAGCCCTGCGGGTCTGGCACGGCGGGATGAGCTTCCACGGCGGCGCGATCGGGGTCACCGTGGCCATCGTCGCCTACGCCCTGCGCCAGCGGCTCAATCTTCTGAGCCTCGCCGACCTCGTGGCTGCCTGCGTTCCCATCGGCCTGATGTTCGGCCGCATCGCCAACTTCATCAATGGCGAGCTGTGGGGCCGAACGACCAATCTCGCCTGGGGGATGGTGTTCTGCAGCCCGCATATCGCCACCGGTCCCGATGGCCAGTGCGTCGCCGGATGGACGCCGCGCCATCCCAGTCAGCTTTACGAGGCGGCGCTGGAGGGCCTCGTCCTCTTCCTGATCCTCCGCCTGGCCACCCACCGCGGCGGCTGGCTGGCCAGACCGGGCGCGGTCACCGGCCTTTTCCTCATTGGCTACGGCGCCTTTCGCATCGCCCTGGAGAATGTCCGCATGCCCGATGCCGGCTTTCAGAATCTCCCCCTCGGACTGACCGTCGGGATGATGCTGTCCGCCCCGATGATCCTCGCCGGCGCCTTCCTCGTGTGGCGCGGAATGAGGCCGGCGGCCGGAGTCCAGGCCTAGGGCATGTCGAGGCTTGCCGAGCGCCTCGCCCAGCGGATCGTCGCCGACGGGCCGATGACCGTCGCCGAGTACATGGACGCCTGCCTCCACGATCCGGCCGACGGCTATTACGCGTCCCGCCCGGCCCTGGGGGCCGAAGGGGATTTCATCACCGCCGCCCACGTCTCGCAGATGTTCGGCGAACTCCTGGGTCTGTGGGCCGCCGAGGTGTGGACCAGACTTGGATCGCCCCCGCGTGTCTGCTTCGTCGAAATGGGACCCGGCGATGGGACGCTCATGGCCGACGCCCTGCGCGCCGCCCGCGCCGTTCCGGGGTTCCTGGGCGCCGCCGAGCTCGTCCTCATCGAGACCAGCGCCCCGCTGCGCGAC
>DASZKO010000230.1:0-3165 GCA_035605655.1 Caulobacteraceae bacterium
GCCGAGCCGGCGGATCGCCACAAACGCCTGCTCATAGGCGTAGGCCCCCGGGTCGTTGAAATCGTAATGGGCCAGCGCCGCCAAGGACTGCATGTGGAGCTTGTCCCCCGTCCCGGTTCGGTCGAAGCGCCTGGTCATGAAATGCCGGCGGCCGCCCTCCTCGAAAAGGCGGGTCTCGCTCATCTCGATCCCGGCCGCGCCGGCCATCCGCGCATAGGCGTACTCGACGGCGCCGTAGCCCTGGGGGTCGGTCAGGTCTCTGTCCTTGTTGCCCCGCACGCCGTCGAACTTGATCAGCCAGGATTCGAAGCCGGCCGGCGCGGCGACCTGTCCGGAGCGGACTTCGTTCGTGGTCCGGTTCCAGGCGATGACCGCCTTGGCGCGGGCGCCGCCCGCCGAGGTGCCGACCCGCAGGATCTCGCGAAGGGCGCTCGCCCTGGCCTCGCCGGCGAAGGTGACGTTCAGGCTTCCGCGATGGGTGAGGACTTCCGAGGCCAGCTCGACCAGGGCGGCGACATCGAGGGGCGAGGCCGCTCCGGCCGACGGCCCCGTCGCCGGGCGGAACTCCACGGCGCCCATGCCCCGCGCGCCGGTGTAGCTCAACCGTTCCACCGCATTGAAATCGCCGGGCAGCCGCCCCCGCGTCGCCAGCCAGGCGTCGATCAGGGCGTTTCCGTATCTGTCGGGCAGGGAGTCGGCGAGGAGCCCCGGCAATCCGTGGAACGACTGGGGCGCCAGGCCCGGGAAGCTGTAGGGCGCCGCCGCCAGGGGCATGGTCAGCGGCGCGACCTCGATGCCGCTCGGCAGGAAATCGGGGTCGTACTGAAAGCTCGCGACCCGCTGGCCGTCGGGCAGCAGGACCACGCCGATCCGGGTGCCCCACAGGATCACCTCGGCCAGAGTGCTCAACGCTGGTCACCCCAGGTCCAGGCGCCTTTCCGCTCGGGCGGCGCGGCCTTGCGACCGCGCGAGGCGCGCTGGCGACCGCGACCCCGCGTCTCGAAGGCCTCGATCGGGCGAACCGTCGCCTCGGGGAGCAGGACGTCCAGCCGATCCAACAGGTCCAGCGCCCGCAGAATCCGCGCCAGCGTCGTCAACTGCCCGGCGCCCGAGGCCTCGAACCGCTCGATCGTGGGGCGGGACACGCCGGCCGCCTCGGCCAAGTCGGCCTGCGTCATGCGGCGATCCAGCCGCGCCCGCCGAACCCGCCGGGCGACCTCGCCGAGCACGGCTTCGTCGGTGAGGATCGGTGTTATCTTCATTCCATTAAATGTGATTGATCGACAGCGATTCGTCGAGGCGGTCCCTCGAATCTAAAGGGTTATCGTATCAAAATTATCCATCAAGTTCGATGTATTTCTCGCCGAAATGGATTTAGCGACTACATTTTAATGGAATACCAGCCCCGGCCTCCCGAAACCTCCCTGTCAAGCAAGTCGGCGGTTCAAGCCCGCCCCCAACGACCAGCGCTGTTGTTGGACGACATCGAAATTGGACTCCGGCGCATAGATTCGGACTTCGCCGAGGGCCTGCCGAATCCCAGGACCAGCCCCCTGCGTGAAGAGCCGGTGAGACAGCTGCCGAACACTCAAAGACCGCCGATTACCTTTCCCTTGCCCCCCGCCGGCCAGCATCGCAAGGTTCGCGCAGCGACCGGAGGGTCGTCCAACATGTCGGACGTCTTCATTTCCTATGCCCGCTCGACGGCGGCGCGGGCCCAGCAGGTGGCCGAGGCTTTGCGTTCGATGGGCTACGGTGTCTGGTGGGATGGCGACCTGCCAGCCCACCGCGCCTACGCCGAGGTAATCGAGGAACGGCTGAAGGCCGCCAAGGCGGTGGTGGTGATCTGGTCGGCGGAGGCGGCCAAGTCGGAGTGGGTGCAATCGGAGGCTGACCGGGCGCGAGCCGATCGTAAGCTCGTTCAACTCACCGTCGATCGCGCCGCGCTCCCCATGCCGTTCGACCGTATCCAGTGCGCCGATCTGGCCGACTGGTCGGGCGACATGGAGGCGCCAGGATGGCGCAAGGTGATCTCCAGCATCACCGAGCTGGTTGGCGAGCCCAAACCCGTTCCGCCGGCGGGTGTCCCGCCGCAGCTTCCCGGCAAACCGTCGATCGCACTTCTGCCGTTCACCAATCTCTCGGGAGATCCCGAGCAGGACTATTTCGCCGATGGCATGGTCGAGGAGATCGCCAGGGCGCTGTCGCGCTTCAAATCGATCTTCGTCATCGGCGGCAGCTCGAGTCTGTCCTTCAAGGGCAAGGGGACCACGCCGCAGGAAGCCGCCCGGCTGCTGGGGGTGCGCTATGTGCTGGAGGGCAGCGTGCGCAAGGCGGGCGCACGGGTGCGCATCGCGGTCAAGCTGATCGACGGGGCCAACGGTGCGCAGATCTGGGCCGACAGGTTCGAAGACACGCTCGACGACGTCTTCGCTCTGCAAGACAAGGTGGCGCTCAGCGTGGCGGGCGTCATAGAACCGGCCGTGCGGGAGGCCGAAATCCGCCGGGCTTCGGCGCGGCCGACCGAAAACATGGGCAGCTACGATCTTTGCCTTCGTGCGGTGTCTCTGCTTCGAACGGTGGCCAAGGCGGATGTCTTGGCGGCGCTCGACCTGCTGACCCGGGCCATCGCGCTCGACCCGGACTATGGGTTCGCCATGGCCGTGGCGATGCTCTGCCATGGCACCATCTACGTCAACGGATGGTCCGATAACCCGGAACGCCACCTATCCGAGGCCAGGAAACTGAGCCAGCGCGCCATCAAGGTCGGCGGCGATGATCCGGACGTGCTGCTCAATCTGGCCACGGCGACGCTGAGGATCAGAGGCGACCTCGAAACAGCCGCCTCGCTCGCCGATCGCGCCATGGCTCTCAACCCAGGATCGGCCCCCGTCTGGCTGGTCAACGGCATTGTGCGGCTTTTCGCCGGAGAGCCAAAGACCGCCGATGAGTACTTTCAAACCTCGCTGCGCATGGACCCCCTCTCGCCGGACCAGCCGCTCACCCTCGGTTGGCTTGGCCTCACCCGCTTCGCGCGAGAGCAGTATCGGGAAGCCGTGCCCCTGCTCAAACAGGCGGCCCAGCTGCGCCCCGAGTGGCCGCTGCCCTGCGTGTTTCTCATAGGCTGCTATGGGCATCTGGGTGAGATGAACGCCGCGTCGGAAG
>DASZKO010000015.1:0-2588 GCA_035605655.1 Caulobacteraceae bacterium
GAGGCGGCCGGGCGAGGCCGGCTTGCCGGCTTTGAGCCAATCGTCCCGCGAGGCGCCGCCCTTCCACGCCCGGGTGGTGAAACCGAGGATCTCCACCTTCACGGCGCAGCGCTCGAGGGTGCGGGCGAGGATGTCGGCGCATACCGCCGCGACCATGATCGGCCGGCCACGCATCGAGCCGGAGTTGTCGATCAGCAGGGTCACCACCGTGTCGCGAAACTCGGTGTCCTCCTCCTGCTTGAACGACAGGGGCGAGGTGGGATCGGTGATCACCCTCGTCAGGCGGGCGACGTCCAGCAAGCCCTCTTCGAGATCGAAGCTCCACGCCCGGTTCTGCTGGGCGAGCAGTTTTCGTTGCAGCCGGTTGGCCAGGCGCGAGACGACGTTGGAGAGGCTGGCGAGCTGCTGATCGAGATAGGCGCGCAGGCGGGTGAGTTCGTCGGGCTCGCACAGCTCCTCGGCGATGACCACCTCGTCGTGTTCGGCGGTGAAGACCTTGTAGGCCGGCTCCGCACGGCCGGGGTCGCGGATGTCCGGCCGGGCGGCCTTGTCGCCGTCGGTGAGATCCATCTCGTCCTCGGACGGCGGGGCGGACTCGTCCTCGTCGGCTTCGCTGAGCTCGCTCTCGGAGGTCTCGCTCTCGCGAACCGCCTGGTCGGCGTCGTCGGAGGAGGCGCCCTCGGCCCCCTCGTCGTCGCCCTCGCCCTCGCCGGAAGGCTCCGGTTCGCCCTCTTCCTGATCGTCCTCGCTGTCCTGGTCGGGGGCGTCGGAGAGGTCATCGCCCATGGAGAGGTCGCGAACCACCGCCCGGGCGATGCGGGCGAAGGTCTTCTGATCGTCGATGGCCCCGGTGAGCCGGTCCAGGTCCGGCCCGGCGATGGCCTCGATCTCGTCGCGGAAGGAATCGACCAGGGCCCGCGCCGACGGCGGCGGCGGCGCGCCGGTCAGCCGCTCGCGGGCCATCAGGGCGACGATATCGGCCATGGGGGCGGCAGCGCGGTCGCCCAGATGATTGAGGCCCCGGCGCAGGGCCGAGTTCTCCAGCACCGCTTCGAGATTGTCGCGCACGCCGGCCAGGGCGTTGGCCCCGATGGCCTCGATCCGCGCCTGCTCCAGGGCGTCGAACACCTGCGCCCCCTCGACGGACTTCGGCTTGCCGCGCCCATGGACGGCGCCGTCGTGATGGGCGACGCGAAGGGCGAGTTGGTCGGCCAGGCCGCGGATCCGGCTGGCCTCGGGCCCGGAGAGTTCGCGCGGCGGATGGGGCAGGATGGCGCGATGGCCGTTCAGCGCCGGGCCGTCGCCGGAAAACACCACCTCCAGGTCCGGCTGTTCGGCGAGCGAGCGGGCCGCATGGGCCAGGGCGCGCTTGAACACCTCCGTGGGGGTTTCCTTGTGGGCCATGAGGGCGAGTCTTACGGCGCGGGTCGGCGCTTAGGAAGAGGAGAGGGCAGGCTCTCTCCTCCGCTCTTCCCCGCGAAAGCGGGGACCCAGGCTTTTTCGTGTTTGCCTGAGAGCGCTAGTCCCATCGGAAGAGGGCCAAGCTGGACACCACTAGGTTCCCCGCTTTGGCGGGGAAGAGCGGAGTGGTCGGTGTGGTTGTTTAGAGCCCCAGCGCCGCCGTCAGGGTCGCCAGGCGGTGGGCGTAGGTGTGGTGGGCGAGGACGCGGGCGCGGCCGCGCTGGGCGACGGCGGCGGCGAAGGCCGGCTCGCGGCGCACGCGGTCGTAGAGGGTGTTGAGCTCGGCGGGATCGCGCCAGACCAGGACCTCGGCGCCGGGTTCGAAACACTTGGCGAGGTCGCTCTGGTCGTCGGTGATGAGGGTCGCGCCGGCCGCGCACGGCTGAAAGTTGCGCTGATTGAGACCGGCCAGGACATTGAGCTCGTTGCGGATGTTGAGGGCGAAGCTGTGGGCGGCGAGGACCCCCATCACCCGGCTCGCGGCGAGGCGGCCGGCATGGACCTCGTGGCCACCGCTCTTCCAGGCGGGACCGTAGAGGACGACCGGTTCGGCGACCTGCCCGACCACCGCCCGGCGGCCCGGCGTGGGGTTGCCGATGAACACCATGCGCGCCGATCGCGCCGCGAAGTCGCCCGGCGGAGGAAGGCCGTGCGGATCGATGGCGTGGGGCAGGAAGATCGCTTCGGATGCAAATCCCCAGGCGCGGTGGCGATCCGCCAGGGCGCTGTCGGCGTAGGCCATGAGATCGCAGAGCGCCGCCCGCTCCGCCGCGGCTTCGTCGAACACGTCTCCGACCCAACCCACCAGCGGCGGGCGGCCCGGCAGGGCGGCGATCGCCGCGAGCAGGAAAGGCGGGACGTGCATGGCCCCGATGGCGATGATGAGGTCGGGGGCGAAGCGGCGAAGGCCGGCGATGAGGCGCGCGGCGATCGGCGCGGCCAGGGCCTCTTCCAGCGGCGCGGCCAGCCACGGCCGGCGGGTGAGAAAGACGCGAATCTCATGACCGTCGCCGCGCCACGCCGCGGCGGCCTCCTCGAGCCAATGGGTGATGCTCGCCGCCTTGCCGGCGAGGGCGATCCTCAATGGCGGGCGGCGCTCCACGCGCGGCCGTCGGCGGCGACGAGGC
>DASZKO010000027.1:0-1910 GCA_035605655.1 Caulobacteraceae bacterium
CAAGGCCGGCGAGAAACACGAGCTCGTGGTGCGGGTGACCGACGTCTATCGCAAGATCGGCGGCCGCTGGCTGATCGTCCAGGAGCATGTCTCGGTGCCGGTCGACTTCGCCACCATGAAGCCGGACCTGCTGTCGAAGCCTTAGATCCACGGGTCGCCTTGCCCGCACGGCGGCGGCCGAGCGGGGTTTTTCCCACGCCCGCGCGCCCTTGGCCGGAAGCCACGGACGCGAGCGGGCTAGGTGACCCTCCTCGGCGCGAGCGCCTCGTCGGGGGCGCTCTCGCCAATCCAAACAGCCGTCATGTATGGTCGGCCTCCCTTCGGCAAGGGGGCGATTGGCTGTTTCGGCGCGCGATCTGGAGCGGTCATGTATACGGCCTTTTCGTGCGGTCGCTTTGGTGACCGCTGGCCCGCAAGGGTTACGCGGATCGGGTTCCAATCATCCCGGCGCGCTCGAGGCGCGATGACGGTGCGGAGTGTCCCGACCCAGGTCCTGATCATTTCGCCGTGCAGCGTCTCGCTCCTTTCGCCTGGTGAGGGCCTTCGCTGGCGGCCTCAGGCCGCGGCGGGGGCCCGATAGGTTTGGCCCGATCGCAGCATGGCCCAGGCGATGCGCGCGGTCTTGGCGGCCTGGGCGACTGTCGCCACCTTGGCCGGTCGTCGGCCCATGACACCCCTGATCCAGGCCGAGCCCTTGTCTGGCTCGGCCTTGACCTGACGCAGCCAGGAGGCGGCGCCCAGGACCAGGAGTCTGCGCAAGGCGCGGTCGCCGGCCTTGCTGATATGACCGGTGAGCTGGGGCTTGCCGCCGGTGTTGAAGTTGCGCCTCGTCAGCCCGACCCAGGCGGCGAAGTCCCTGCCCGAGCGGAACTGGCTGCCGTCGCCGATGGCGGCGATCACGGCGTGGGCGCCGATCGGGCCGACGCCGGGGATGGTCATCAGCCGGCGCGCCTGCGGGGTCTGACGGGCCTGGAACGCGATCCGTTTGTCCTGCGCCGCGATCCGATCGCCCGCCGCCCGCCACTGGCCAGCCAGCGGCGTCAGGATCTCGAGCATTTCCTGGGGGATGGCCGGATCGGCGCCGGTCACCTTCATCGTCAACGCTTCCAGTCCGCCTTGGCCCTTGGCGGCGACGATGCCGATCTCGTAGAGCAGGCCGCGCATGGCGTTGCCCAGCTGGGTGCGCTGGCGGATCAGCAGGTCGCGGGCCTTGTGGATGGCCCGCCCGCACTGCTGCTCCACCGTCTTGATCGGCACGAAGCGCATGGTCGGCCGACCCACCGCCTCGCAGAGCGCTTCGGCGTCGCGGGCGTCGGTCTTGCCCCGCTTGAGGTAGGGCTTCACGTATGAGGGCGGTATCAGCCTCACCTCATGGCCGAGCTTGCCGAGTTCCCGGGCCCAGTAGTGGGCCGAGCCGCACGCCTCCATCCCAATCAGCGCCGGAGGCTGCTGGGCGAAAAACCTCAGCACCTGGCCGCGTCGAAGCTGCTTGCGCGCCACCACCTCGCCGGTGGCGGCGATGACGCCGTGGACCTGAAAAACGCTCTTCGCCAGGTCGAGGCCAAATCTGATAGCATGCATGGCGGACGGTCTCCCTTGGTTGGATCAAGACGACCAACTTGGCACATCGCGATGCCGTCAGGAGGCCGTCCACCCATCATCCCCGGCCTTGTGCCGGGGACCCATACGGCGCGAGCCTGTGAGTGGCCATGCCCGGCATGGCCACCCATCATTCGGCGTTCATGGGTGGCCGGGACAAGCCCGGCCATAACGCCTTGGGTTTTCAGGGAACGGGCCCTAGCCGAACTCGATCTCCGCGCCGGTCTTGACCTCGACCTTGTGGTCGGGGTGGGCGAGCCAGCCCAGCGTCTGGTTGTGATGAGCGATGGTGTTCTGAGCGTGCAGTACGC
>DASZKO010000038.1:0-86141 GCA_035605655.1 Caulobacteraceae bacterium
GCCGCCACGCCTCCGCACATGGCGCCGCTCGTCGCCGCCCTGGCCGGCTTCGGCGCCTCGGGGGGCGCTGGGCCGACGTCCTACCGCGACGCCGGCCGATTCGAATCGGCCCTGCTGACCCGGCCCGCGTGAGGGGCCGCCATCGCGGACGCCGATCAACTTGCTCGCCGGCGCGACCGGCCCCATGGAAAGCGGGTCGTTCCGACGTAACCGGCTCGGCGGCAAGAGGGGAATGCGCGCATGGCCGTGTGCAATTGACGTTCCTTGACGGCCTATTGACGACCGGTCGGCGCGGAATTCCGGCAAGCTGGCGACGGTTTTCGAGTCTGGAGGCGCCGCGACCCGACCCCGGACGTGACAGGGGGAACTCGCCATGACCACCAAATACATCGATGGCGCCGTCACCGGCGGTTACACCCTGAGCGCGGCCTACACCGGCGTGCTCGTCGGCGCTTCGGGGACCGTTACCGGCTCAATTCCCATTTTCGCGGGCGGCGACGGCGGGACGGGGCTCACACTTCCGTTCGCCGCAAGCCTGACGAACAAGGGCAGGATCACCGGCGGCGCCGGCCAGCAGGCGGGACCTTTCGGCAAATTCTACCTGCCGGCCGGCGTCGGCGGCGCGGGGGTCGACGCCGCGCCCGGCTCGACCGTCACCAACAGCCGAATAATATACGGCGGAGCGGGCGGGGTCGGCGACGACCGATACGGTGGGGGCGCCGGCGGGACCGGACTTCACGTCGGCGCCGGCTCGACGGTCAGCGACAGTGGGCGCATTCACGGCGGCCAGGGCGGCGCCGCCGCGGGAACTTCCACCCTGGGCGGCGGGGCGGGCGGCGTCGGCCTCGACCTCGCGGGCGGCCGGATCGTAATCGACGGCGGCTCGATCTATGGCGGCTTAGCCGGATGGGGTGGATCGGGCTCCGGCGCGGGCGGCGCCGGAGGCGCGGGCGTGATTCTCGAAGCGGTCGGAATCGCCGTCATGACCACCGGACTGGTGTTCGGTGGAACGGGCGCCCAAGCACAGGGCGGCGAGGGCGGCGCGGGCGGCGCGGGAGTTGTTCTGGCCGGTGGCGGGGGGCTGAGGACCTCCGGCCTCATCGTCGGCGGCGATGGCGGCGGCGGGTCCGTCACGGCAGGCGTCGGCGGCGCCGGCGTCGAGGCGCTGGCCAAATCGACGATTGTCGCGGAGGGAACCATCGAGGGCGGCGCGGGCGGCGGAGGCGGGGGCAGCCCAAGCAACGACCGCTCCCAGGGGGGCGCCGGGGTCCTGCTCGCCGCGGGCGGACTTCTCACCCACAGCCAGGGTCTGATCATGGGCGGCTACGGCTGCTATGGGAACAACGCGACCGGACTTGGCGGCGGCGGCGGGGCCGGCATACTCCTCCAGTCCGGCGGAAAAGTCGTAAACGCCGCCTCGATCTCCGGCGGCCAAGGATCTCCGAACTCCGTCTCTGCCTACTCGGGCGGCTTCGGCGTGTGGTTGCTCGCCGGCGGGACGGTGAACAACACCGGCGCCATCACCGGCGGCGCCGCCGAGCGCGGCGGCGGCAGTTATTTAAGCGTCGGCATCGAACTCAGCGCAGGCGGCAGGGTCGTCAACGGCGCCCCCGGCGAGTCGGCGGCGCTCATTTCAGGGGGCAACGGCGTCGTCGCCCTATCGGCTGGCGCCGTGACGGTGATCAACTATGGAACCATCAGCGGACGGCAAACCTCGACTACCAACGACGATTCGGTCTTGTTCATGTCGGCGAGGGATCGGTTGGTCGTGGAGCCGGGCGCGACCTTTATCGGAGATGTCTCCGGCGGCGGGGGCACGCTGGAACTGGCCTCCGGGAAGGGCACGATTAGCGGCCTGGGCGTCACAGGAACGGTCTCCGGCGCGGCAGCACTGACTTTCATTGGGTTTGACGCCTACGATATTGACAAGGGAACGTCCTGGTCGCTCGGCGGCGCAGCCACCCTGGCGGCCGGCCAGACAATGATCGACGCCGGAACCCTGAACGGGAGCGGGACCCTGGGCCTCACCGGCGGGGCGGTGACGTTCGAGGCCGGCGCGCGGCTCGCGACCGCCCGCGTCACCCTGGCCGGCGCCTCGAGCGTGACCGACGCCGTCAGCCTCGCCTATGCCGGCCAGTGGATCCAGAGCGCGGGAACCCTGAGCGTGGCGGCCGGACAGACGGCGACTTTCACTGGCGTGGCCGACAGCTTCTCCGGGGCGCTGGCCGGGGTCGGGACGGTGGTCTTCGCCGGCGGCTCCGACAGCCTCGAAGCGATCACCCTGAAGGTAGCGAAGGTCGACTTCTTCTCCGGCGCGACCGTGGCCCTCTCGGGGGCGGTCACCAACGACAGCGCGGTGGGCCTGCGCGGCGGCAAGCTGATCGTCGCGGCGGCCGGCGTAACCCTGAGCGGAACCGGCGCCGTGAGCTTGAGCGACAGCGCGGCCAATCGAATCATCGGGGCCACCGCCGCCTCGCGCCTCCTCGTGAGGCAGGTGCTGCAGGGGGCCGGCGATGTGGGCGGCGGGGCGATGGTGCTGGTCAACGGGGCCGCCGGGACCATCCGGTCCGAGGGCGCCAACGCCCTGATCCTCGACACCGGCGCGGCCTCGATCACCAACGCCGGGATGATCGAGTCGGTCGGGGCCGGCGGCCTCGCCGTCGTCAGCGCCATCGCCAACACCGGCCGGCTGTACGCGCAAGCCTCGACCCTGACGATCGAGGGCGCGGTGTCCGGGACCGGCTACGGCCTGGTGCTGAACGGGACGCTGAAGGCCACCGCCGCGGCGACCTTCAACCAGAACGTCACTTTCGCGGTGGGCGCGACCGGCGCCCTGGAGCTGGCCCATGGCCAGACCTACAAGGGCAGGATCACGGGGTTTTCCAAGACCGGCGCCACCCGCCTCGACCTCGACGACATCGCCTTCGCCGCCGGGACCACCCGGGCCACCTTCTCCGGCACCACCGCCTCGGGCGTCCTCACGGTCACCGATGGAACCCACACCGCCAGGATCACCCTGACCGGCGACTATACGAGCTCCACTTTCACCGTCTCGAGCGACGGACACGGCGGCACGAACATCGTCGATCCGCCGGCGGCCAGCGCCGCGCGGCTGGCGGCGGCGGCCAGTTCCTTCGGGGCCATGGCGTCCGGGCCGATGCAGCCGGGCGCGGAACCACGCCATACCCAGCCCGGCCACCTTCTCAGCGTGGCAAGGGGGACCCTGTGAGGACGCCCGCCGGGCCACTGTCTCGACCAACGAGGAGAACGCATTCGAAATGACCGCTATCAGTTGGGCCAATGGCGTCACCGGCGACTGGAACGACGCCAGCAAGTGGAATTTCGGCTTCGTTCCCACCGCCGCCGACGACGTGGAGATCAATAATGCTGGAATCTTCACGGTCAGTGTCACCACGGCGGACGTTGCGAACAGCCTGACGTTCGACGCCGTCAATGCCATCCTTTCCGAATCCACCGCCGGCTCGCTGGACATCGGCGGGGCGTTCGATCTCGAAGCCGGAACCGTCTTGCTTCGCCACGCCAACAGCTTCGGATCGGTCAATGTCACCGGCGGACGTCTGGCGACCTACGTCGGCTCGGCCCTGGGAAGCGCCAACCTCACCCTCGATGGCGGCGAATTCACGGGCATGGCCAGCGAGAATGTCTCGAACAGACTCGCGATGGGCGGCGCGGGAACGCTCATCATCGACGCGGCCACCGGAACCACGCTCGATCTGGGCGCCGCCTCGCCCTGGGGTCTCGACGCCACATCCAAGCCGGTCATCCAGTTTGGCTCGAGCGTCCGCCGCGGCGTCGTCGAATGGAGCACCCCGGCGTTCTCCGAGATCACGGGCGTGGGGAACTACACGGTCGACGTCGCCGGGGGGGTCCTGAAGGCGGGTGACAGCTCGTTCGGGTTCCTCCTGGGAGACGATTCATCGACCACGATCGCGGCCGGAGCCGAGATCGATCTCAACGGCTTCTCGGCCAGGATCACGAATCTCGTCGGGGCCGGATCGGTGGCCAACGCCGGGGCGTCGGCGGTCCTGACCGTGGCCGGGGGCGACTTCAGCGGCGTGATCGGCGGCAATCTCTCGGTGGAGATTTCCGCCGGCGTCGACTTCGGAGGGGTCGAAACCTACAGCGGGGCGACGATCATCGATTCCGGTCAGTATCTGAGGATGATCGGCGCCGGTTCCGTCACCGGGGCGATCATCGACAACGGCAGCCTGTACGATCAGGACGCCAGCGGAACCTTCACCCCAGGCGTCATTTCCGGGAGCGGATTTGTCGTATTCCTGTCGCAGGGGACCATGGTCTTCGACCACGCCAATAGCTACAGCGGCACAACCAGTCTGGGCGGCGGCACGGTCGTGATCGGCAACGGCCAGGGCTTCGGGACCGGCCAGGTCACCATGGACTACACCAAGCTGATCGGCACGGTCACCGAAACCGTGACCAACGCTCTCACCTTGAGAGGCACGACCACGACGATCGCCGCGGCGAGCGGCACGAAACTCACCCTCACCGGCGGCTCGCTCATGGACTTCGACTCGGTCGCGACGGCCCTCGATCTCACCTTCGGCGACGCGGCCCACGAGGGCAAGGTGGTCATCGGCGGCAGCCAGGCGATCGCGATCAGCGGCGCCAATCCGATCAGCGTCACGGTGGCCTATGGGACACTCGAGGCGGCGGGCTACGACGTCGCCGAGCTCATGCATGCCGCCCAAGACGTCACCGTGGCGGCGGGGGCGACGCTCGACCTGGGCGGGGTGGGGACGTTCACCCCAAACCTCATCTCGGCGGGTTCGATCGTCAATTCGTCGACGACTCTGGCCACCCTGTACACAGAGAAAGTCAGCAGCGTCAGCGGCGTGATCTCCGGAAGATTGGCCGTCGACGTCGTGAACGGTCTGCTCGTGCTGACCGGAATCGATACCTTTACCGGGGGCGCCACCATTAACAGCGGCGCCGGGCTGGTCCTCGGCGGCGGCGGCTCGATCAAGGGCGCCGTCGACGATGAGGGATCTTTCACCGTCCAGGACACCGGTCCCCTGACCCTTTCGGGGGCGATCTCGGGGGCGGGTTCGCTGACCCTCGCCGGGCCCGGAACCCTGACCCTCGGCGGCGCCAGCACCTACACCGGCGGCACGACCGTGGAACATGGCCAGCTGATCGTCACCAACGGCAAGGCCCTGGGCGCCCAGGGCCTCACCCTGGACAACCACACCACGCTCATCTCCACCGCGACCATGACTCTCTTGGCCACGGGGGCCGGGGCCTTCACCTTCAACGGCGCCTCCACCATCGCCGCCGCCCACGGCACGACCCTGACGATCGGCGGGAGCGAGAGCGTAAAGGTCAACGCCGCGACTTTGAATTTCGGCCAGGCCGGCGATGACGGCGTGATCGTCTTCAAGGCAAACACCGCGAGCGGCGCGTTGCCTCTCCAGCTGAATGTCAGGGCCGGCGTACTGAGGGCCGGCGATGCAGCGTTCGGTGATGATCTGACCATCGACGCGGCCAGCATCACCGTGGCGGCGGGCGCCGCCCTCGATCTGGGCGGCTTCGATGTCGAGGCCCCGAAACTGCTTGGCGCCGGCGCCGTGATCAACAGCGGCGCGGCGGCGACCCTGGCCGACGACAGCGGAACCTTCGCCGGGGTGATCTCCGGCAATATCAAGCTGGCGCCAGGCAACGTCGTCCTGACCGGAACCAACACCTACACGAGCGGCACGACGATCAATTCGGGTGACACCCTGCAGCTCGGGGCCGGCGGGACGACGGGCTCCATCGTCGGAACCATCGATGACGAGGGGACTCTGACGATCGACCGCAGCAACGCTTTGACGCTGACCGCGATATCGGGAGCGGGCGCGGTCGTTCAGAAAGGCGCCGGGACGACGACCCTTTCCGGCCTCAACAGCTATGGCGGCGGGACCACCATTTCACGCGGCGAACTGATTTCGGGCCGGGCCGCGGCGCTGGGGACCGGGGGGACGATCACCATGACCGGCGGCGAACTGCTGGCGAGCGTCAGCCAGACGCTGAGCCACGACCTCACAACCTCTGGCTCGGTCACCATCGCCGCCGCCACGGGCACCGTCCTGACCCTGGCCACGGCCACGGTCGATATGAGCGCCGGCGCCCTCTATTTCGGGGACGCCGGCGATGCCGGGACCGTCGTCCTGAAAATCTCCAGCGCCCTGAATATTCTCGACCCGACTCTCACCAAGGTCGAAGTGCGGGCCGGGGTTCTCGAGGCCGGCGACGACGAATTGTCGGTGGTGCTGAACAATGTCGAGGCCACCCGGATCGACTCTGGCGCGACGATCGACGCCGCCGGCCACAGCCTCGAAATCAACTCTCTGTCGGGCGTCGGCGCGGTGACCAATTCCGGGCCCGCGGCCACGCTCACCTTGTTCAACTCGACGTCGTACGGGGGAGTCATCTCCGGTCGCTTCTCGTTGGTCGAATTCGATGGCGACGCGACGCTCACCGGAGACGAGACGTTCACCGGAACGGCGGTGATCGAGGGCGGATCGCTGACCCTGTCCGGCCTGTTCGCCGAAAACGTCCAGTTCAACAGCGGCGGGACCCTGGTGCTCGCCAAGCCTTCGCGGTTCACCGGCCGGATCGAGGATTTCCAGTCCGGTGCGACCGTCGATCTGAAGAACATCACCAGCGGTGCGGGCGCGAGCCTCGCCTACGACGCCGGCACGGGGGTTCTCACGGTCAGGGACGGGACGCACACCGACACCCTGAAGTTCGCTTCTGGCCTCGTGCTCGGCAATTTCGCGGCCACCTCGGACGGCGCTGGAGGAACCGACATCGGCTGGCAGGCCGCGCCGGCGGCGGCGCGGTCACCGGCGCCGGTCGATGGGGCGGCCATGACGGCAGCGCCGTCGCCGAGCCGGCTCGTGGACGCCATGGCCAGCCTGAGCGCTCCCTACACGGCCGCCACCCTGCTGATGGCGCCCCCCGGTCTCCCGCAGCCGGCCCTGGCGATCACGCGATAGTTCACCGCCCTACCCGCCCCTCTCCGCCAGCGCCGCCTGGGCCCGGCCCATGAAGGCGAAGATCTCCGGGTTGAGGGGCAGCTGGGGCGCGGCGTTGGGATCGGCCATGGCGTCGGTCCACACCGCCTGGACGCGGGCCGTGACCGCCGGATCGCCCTTTGTGAACTGCTCGACCTGGGCCTTCCAGCGGCGGGCGAGGTCGAGGGCGGCCGGCGAGGCCGGGTCGCCGATGGCCATCAGGGCCTTGGCGTCGGCGATCAGGGCGTCCCAGTCGGCGCCGGCCTTTTCCTGATCGAAGGGCCGGCGGGCGGTCTCGGCGATATCCGCCGGGCTGAAGTGCTTGGCGACGTGCGGGTCGAGCAATTGACCCAGTTCCTTCTGGCCTGACTTGAGGGGCATTACGGTCTCCGTGGCTAGGGTTGCGAGATCGTCGATGGAGAGCGTCTCCCCCCTGGCCAGCTTGGCCCGGGCGGCGCGGACGAGCCCCAGGGCGCGGTGGGCCTCGGCGGCTTCCACCGCCAGGGCGGTTTCCTGCGCCGCCAGGGTCTGGTCCAGGCTGACCCCCTCCATGAGCTCGGCTATGCGGGCCAGGGAAAGGCGCAGGGCCTTGAGGGTCAGCACCTGGGTCAGGCGGGCGATTTCCGCCCGTCCGTACAGGCGCCAGCCGTTCTGGGTCCGCACCGCCCTGACCAGGCCGCGCTCGTCGTAGAGGCGCAGCGCCTTGGGACTCACGCCCAGGAGGCGGGAGACTTCGGCGGGGCTGAAATGCCTCTCGATGGCGGTCATGGGGAAGGCGCTCTCTTCATCGACCCCACCGCTTGTGAGGCCCGCCCCTGGGGCGGGGTCAAGCAGGAATTTCGAGGACCGTCCTCGGCGCCCGCTCCCTGTCCTCCGGGCCCCTCCTCGGGAGGGATCGCGACACTGGGGACGCCGCCCCACCCCATCCGACCTCGCTGCGCGAGGCCACCTTCCCCATCGCGGGGAAGGAGGAAGCGCATTGACTTGTCTTTCCTCCCTCCCCTTCTCATGGGGAGGGTGGACCGCGAAGCGGGACGGGTGGGGTTCGCAAGCGAAAGGAGGATTCAGCCCCGTTCCTGACGCACCACCGGCGGCTCCCAGGTAGGATCGAGGGCCTTCAGGGGATGGTAGCCGGTGACCTCGCCCATGAAGGGGGCCATGATCGAATAGCCGAGGAGGGCCTGGAGCGCGGGCGCCATCGTCCTCACCGTTTCGCGCGGAATGGCCAGAAACCAGTTCTCCTGGGTCCGCGCCCACGGCTCGCAATACTGGTTGGTGTAGCCGAGCCGGGGCGCGGCGCTGCGATTGGCTCCCGCCCCGTGGACGAGCGTGCCGGCGAACACCGCCGCCGCCCCGGCGGGCATCTCGAGCGGGACGAGGCCGGCCTCCCCCCCGCGCTCGACGGCCTCGCGCGCCGCGGCGACCTGGTTCGCGTCCCAGGCATGGCTGCCGGGAATGACCACCGTCGCCCCGTTCTCGGCCGTGAAGGCGTCGACCGCCCCGATCACGCTCATGCCGAGCGGCGGGCGCGGTCGCGGAAAAGGATAGAAGGCATCGTCGTAGTGAAGGCTCTGGGCGGCCTCGCGGGGGTTGATGCGGATGGCGTGGGCGGCGCTGAGCAGGAATCCGGGCCGCAGGAAGGCTCCGACCACGGTCAGGATGCGCCAATCGGCGGCGATCTCCTCGAACACCTCGCCGCGGGCCACCAGGGTGTAGACCCGCTCGGTCTTCAGGCCCTCGAAGCTGTTGCGGCCGGTCCACCGGTCGAGGTGGGGGGCGAGGCCCGCGCGGAATCGCTCGATCCCCTGCGCGTCGAGGATCCCCTCGATGATCGTGTAGCCATCGCGGCGAATGCGCTGGGTGTGCTCCGCCGCGTCGAAGGCCTTCAGTTCACGAACCGGCCTGTCCATCGGGCCAGTATAGCACGCCTCTTCAGGCCGGCTGAGGCGCCGCCAGCGCCGCCTCGCGGGCCCGGTGGTTGCGCAGGGCGACGAAACGGAAGCTCAGGTAGTGGACCGCGAAGAGGCCAAGCTTGGAGGCCAGGGGGAAGACCCCGATGAAGGCCAGCCAGGCCTTGTGGCCGAACCCCGCGGCGACGACGAGATTGGCGGCGGCGGTGGCGAACATCAGCCCGGCCCACACATAGCCCCAGGCGGCGACCATGCCGGCCGGCAGAAGGTCCTTGGCCGCCGGCGGGACATAGCGATCCAGCCAACCGCGCTGGAGCATAGCCCCGCCTACGGTCAGGTAGATGATCGTCGGCTTGATCATGACGAAGCGGGCGTCGCCGGTGAAGAGGGTCGCGCCGCCCAGGATCGTCACCAAGCCGAGACTAGCCCATTGCATGCCTGGCACGGGCCGGCGGCGCACGACCTCGAGGCCGACTTGGCCGACGCCAAGGGCGATGGCCACGCCCGTCGCGAGGTAGATGTTGTTCGTCAGCGCGAAAAGGGCCGCGAAGACCAGCGTCGCGACCATGTCGGTGAGGATCGGGCGGGCGGCATGGAAGAGGTTCTTCATCGGGGGCTCTCAACTCCATTCGGATCATGGAGCCTTAATCCCGCGGCGACCGAATCCTTCAGGCCGCTGGCGAAGGCGCACCGTCGATTGACGAAGAATCGCCCCTCTTCGCGCTTCGCGAATGGCTGTCGCCTAGCGGTGGCGCCAGTGACGGCGCCGCCAGTGGCCCAACGGGCGATGCCGCACGCCTGAACGCCAGCCCTCGCGTCGCCAGCCGCGCCAGCCCACCGGGCCACCCCAGCCGTAGCCGCGCCGCCGGGCGAATCCGCACCGGTACCATCCCGCTCCGTGCCAGCCGCCCGGGTACCAGCAGTATTGGCGACCCGCGTAGACGTAAGCTGTCCGCTCCAGGATCGGATGGTCGGCGGTGGAATAGACCGCGGGGGAGAGGACGGCGGGTGGAGCGGCGGTGTCGACCGACATCGCCCCGGACGAGGGGGAGGCAGACGCGCTTACCGCGGCGCCAAGAGCGATCGCAGCGATCGCGAGCCTGAAAGTGCGCATGGCTTCAAGAATCCTGAACCGAAGACTGTGACTTTGGAACCGGCGGGGGCGATCTTTGGTTCCGCGCCGGCCGGGACTTCCGAAACGCAGACGCCGCCCGCCTTTGGCGGACGGCGCCACGTTGGGTATCATGCGTCAGATAGCAGGCCTCTAGTAGGGCCGGCGATCGTCACGCCTCTCGTCACGCCTATCTTGGCGCCTGTCTTGACGTCGATCTTGGCGCATCTCGACGCCCCGCGCGGTCAGGGGGCGATTGAAGCCATTGGGGTGTGTCCGGCGCCAATCGTCCATATCCCGCGGTCCGCGCCAGCCCTGCCGCCAACCCGCGCCGTTCCAGCCACTGGCCCAACCGCCGCCCCAGCCGTTCCAGCCGTAGCCGCCGCCCCAGCCGAAGCCGCGACGCCAAGCGTAGCCGCACCAGTAATAGCCCGGGCCGTGCCAACCGCCGGGATACCAGCAGTAATTACGGCCGCCGATGATCCATTGGGCCTGAACCAGACCCACCGAATCGGCGGGATTATAGACGCCGGCATCCAATTTCGCGGGCGGACTGGCATCGGCGGCGATCATGCCACCGGCCTGCCCGGCGCTGGCGGCGCTCGCCAGACCGAGCGCGGCCGCGGCCGCGAGAATGGAAAGGTGAAGTTTCTTCATGAATGACGCTCCTCGAACGGGGGGTCCCTCTGACCAAGGCCAGAACAGCATCGGCTGGCCATTAGTTCCATCACGGCGCGGCATAAAGTCAAGCTTCCTGCCGGCGCCCCTTTCGGATTGGCCTTCGACAGCCTATGTTTTCGCTGTGCGGACCTCGGTCCGCACTATGGAGATAAACGCGCGCGAAATAAGCGGACTGGACCCGGGTGCGATTCCCGGCGGCTCCACCAATTCCTTTCGGGCCCCGCGTTATCGGCGGCGCCTCTCGGGGCCGATCAGCATCGACAGACGTCTAAAGGCGTTGCCTTCTCCCGGCGTGGCTCACCGTTTCGGGCCTTTTTCTAACTGCGAACGATAACTTCGCTGGAGAATACGCCCTCGCCGCGTAAGCGGTGCGGACTATTCGCATCTGAAGTCCTGGTGTCTTAGCAGCGCCAGGCGGGGCCCGGGGAGCGCCTGGCAACAGAAGCTCCCCACTCAACCCCAGCCCAACGAGGCGCTCCCCTTCTTTCGCGAAGGACTCTGGGAGCGCCTGGCAACAGACGCGGGCGATCAAACAATGCGAATCCGCGTCGCTGGCCCCTTGCCTTGGCCATGGCGAGGACTAGGTTTGCGGGGCCATGGGCAAGGATGACAAACCCGCCGACCTGATCGGCTACCAGGCCCTCCAGCAGGAGGCCCTGCGCCAGGTGGTGCGCCTGGCCATGGAAAAGGCCTCCACCCCCCGCGGCCTGCCCGGCGAGCACCATTTCTACGTCAGTTTCCGCACCGACATGGCCGGCGTCGCCCTGCCGGACGAGCTTCTCACCCGCTATCCCGAGGAGATGACCATCGTCCTGCAGAACCAGTTCTGGGACCTCGCCCCCGGGCCGGACGGATTTTCGGTCACCCTGCAGTTCAGTGGCCAGCCCAAGACCCTGTCGGTCCCCTACGAGGCGGTGACCCGCTTCTATGATCCCAGCGTGCAGTACCTGCTGCAGTTCACCCCGCCTCCGCCCAGCGCCCGGCCCACCGCGCCGGCCGCCGGCAAGGGCGAGGACGCGCCCAAGGTGGTTTCCCTCGACCAGTTCCGCAAGAAATGAGCGAAGAGGCCGCGCCGGCCGCCCTCACCGACGACGAGATCCTGGGGCGCTTCCAGCGCACCAGGACGCGCGCGCCGAGCACCGAAACCCTCGGCTTTCGCGTCGTATCGGTGAGCCAGGCGACGATGAGCGTCGAAGCGGAGTTCGAGGCCCGCGCCGAGACCATGGCCAACCCGATGAAGCTCATCCAGGGCGGGTTCCTGGCCGGCATGCTCGACGAGGCCATGAGCACGGCCTGCGTCATGGTCTCCGGCCTCACCGCCGCCGCGCCCACGCTGGAGATGAAGGTGAGTTTCCTGCGCCCGGCCCGGGCCGGAAAGATGCGCGCGGTCGGCCGGGTGGTCCGCTGGGGCAGGACCATCGCCTTCACCGAGGGCGAACTCTACGACGCCGAGGACCGCCTCGTCGCCAAGGCCACCGCCACCGCCCTGCCGACCCCCTTCGCCAATTACAAATGATCCGCGGATGAAGCCGCGGATCCTCTTCCTCGCCCTCCTTTTCGCCCTCGCCGGACCGGCGGCGGCCGCGGCGTCGTTCGCCGATTGGGCGGCGGTGGTGATCAGCGGCGATGACCGGGCCGCCCATGTGGACCGGCCGACCCAGGCCTTCGACCACGCCCGCCGCGATGTCGCCGCCGCCCTCGAAAGGCGCGGCTTCGCAGCCGACAACATCGTCCAGTTCTCGGTCGAGCCGCGCCGCCATCCCGACACCCGGCCGGGCCTCGCCGACCAGCCGGGCATCGCCGCCGGCCTCGCCCGCGTGGCCGGGCGGGCCCGCGGCGGCTGCCTCGTCTATCTCACCTCCCATGGCTCGCCGGACGGGGCGGTGCTCGGCGACCGCCTGTTGCCGCCGCGCGCCCTGGCGAAGATGATCGACGAGAGCTGCCCGGCGCGTCCGACCGTGGTGGTCGTCTCGGCCTGCTTCTCGGGGGTCTTCATCCCCGCCCTCGCCCGTCCCGAGCGCCTCGTCGTCACCGCCGCCCGCCGCGATCGCTCCTCCTTCGGCTGCGGCGAGGCGGACACCTATCCCGTCTTCGACGGCTGCGTCCTGGCGGCCTTTTCCGGCGCCGCCGACTTCCTGGATCTGGCCTCGCGGGCCCGCGCCTGCGTCGACCGCCGCGAGCGGGAGGAGGGCCTGTCCCCGCCGTCGCAGCCGCAGATCGTCGCCGGGGCCCGCTTCCGGCCCCTGGCATTCGCGCCCTGGCGTCCGGCCGCGCAGGCGCGTTAATACGGAGCGCCATGTCCGCCACCCGCACCGAGACCGACAGCTTCGGCCCCATCGAGGCCCCCGCCGACCGCTACTGGGGCGCCCAGACCCAGCGAAGCCTATCAAACTTCAAGATCGGCTGGGAGAAGCAGCCCGCGCCCATCGTCCGCGCCCTGGGCATCGTCAAGCGCGCCGCCGCCGAGACCAACATGGCGCTGGGCAAGCTCGATCCGAAGATCGGCCGGACCATCGTCGCCGCCGCCCAGGAGGTGATCGAGGGCAAGCTCGACGGCCACTTCCCCCTGGCGGTGTGGCAGACCGGCTCGGGCACCCAGTCGAACATGAACGCCAACGAGGTGATCTCGAACCGGGCCATCGAGATGCTCGGCGGGACCTTGGGCTCGAAATCGCCGGTCCATCCCAACGACCATGTCAATCTCAGCCAATCGTCCAACGACACCTACCCGACGGCCATGCACATCGCCGCCGCCGAGGAGGTCGTCCATCGCCTGATCCCGGCCCTGCAGATCCTGCGCAATGCCCTCAACGACAAGGCCGGCGCCTGGGCCAGGATCATCAAGATCGGCCGCACCCACACCCAGGACGCCACCCCCCTCACGCTTGGCCAGGAATTCAGCGGCTACGCCCAGCAGGTGGAAAACGGCATCGCCCGCGTCGAGATGAGCCTTCCCATGCTCATGCAGCTGGCCCAGGGCGGCACGGCGGTGGGGACGGGCCTCAACGCCCCGGCCGGCTTCGCCCAGATGGTCGCCGACAAGATCGCCCAGATCACCGCCCTGCCGTTCACCAGCGCACCCAACAAGTTCGAGGCCCTGGCCGCCCACGACGCCATGGTCTTCAGCCACGGGGCGATGAACACGGTGGCGGCGAGCCTCTTCAAGATCGCCAACGACATCCGCTATCTGGGCAGCGGCCCGCGCTCGGGCCTGGGCGAACTGGCCCTGCCGGAAAACGAGCCGGGCTCCTCGATCATGCCCGGCAAGGTCAACCCTACCCAGTGCGAGGCCCTGACCATGGTCTGCACGCAGGTGTTCGGCAACCAGGCGACGATCACCTTCGCCGGGGCCAGCGGCCAGTTCGAGCTCAACGTCTTCAACCCGGTGATGGCCTACAACTTCCTGCAATCGACCCGCCTGCTCGCCGACGCGGCGGTGAGCTTCACCGAGCATTGCGTGGTCGGCATCGAGCCCCGCCTGGACAACATCGCCGCGGGCCTCGGCCGCTCGCTGATGCTGGTCACCGCGCTGGCCCCCAAGATCGGCTACGACGCCGCCGCCAGGATCGCCAAGACCGCCCACAAGAACGGCACGACCCTGCGCCAGGAAGCCGTCGCCGGCGGCTACGTGACGGAGGCCGAGTTCGACGCGATCGTTCGGCCGGAGAAGATGATCGGCCCCGACGCGGGGTAGGTTTGCGGACCGCCCCATCCCCGCCCCTACCGTCATCGCCGGGCGTAAGTCCCGGCGACCCATGCACACGTGAAGCGGGGTGGCGGTGCTCCCGCACGGCCATGGCCAATTCCGCGCTCAATGGATGGCCGACACTAACGTTCGGCCATGACGGTGGAGGTGGGCGGCCCCTACGCCCGCCGCGACACCGCAAAATCGGCCAAGGCGTCCAGACCATCGCGCCAGTCGCCAGGCGCGAAGTCGGCGAGGGCCTGCTTGGCGCGGTCGGCGTAGGATTCGGCCAGATCGAGGGTGGCGTCCAGGGCCCCGGCGGCGATGATCAGCTCGCGGGCCCGGCGGAAATCCTCGGGGATCTGTTCGCGGCGGACCACGGTGCGTTCGAAGAAGGCCCGCCCGTGCGCCGGGCCGCGGGCCACGGCCAGGATCAGCGGCAGGGTCGCCTTGCCTTCGCGGAAATCGTCGCCGGCGTTCTTGCCCAGGGTCTCGGCCGCGCCGCTGTAATCGAGGGCGTCGTCGGCCAGCTGGAAGGCGAGGCCGAGGTTCTCGCCATAGGCGCGCAGGGCCCGAGCCCGGGCCGGCGGGGCTCCGGCCGAAACGGCCCCGGCCTCGGCGGCGGCGGCGAACAGGGCGGCCGTCTTGGCGGTGATGATCTCGAGGTAGGTGGCCTGGTCGAGATCCAGGTCGTGGGCGCGGCTCATCTGCAGCACCTCGCCCTCGGCGATCACCCGCGAGGCGCGGGCGAGGATCTCCAGCGCTCCCATGGCCCCCGTCTCGACCATCAGCTCGAAGGCTCGGGCAAACAGGAAGTCGCCCACCAGCACGGCCGGCGGCGCCCCCCACACCAGATGGGCCGCCGTCTTGCCCCGGCGAAGCTGCGAGGCGTCGACCACGTCGTCGTGCAGCAGGGTCGCGGTGTGGATGAACTCCACCGCCGCGGCCAGCTTCAGGGCGCTCTCCCCGGACCCGCCGGCCAGGCGCGAGGCGGCCACGGTCAGAAGGGGGCGAAGGCGTTTGCCGCCGGCGTTGATCAGATGGTCGGCCAGAGCCGGGATGACGGCGACCGGGCTCTGCATCCTGGCGATGATCAGGGCGTCGACCCGGGCCATGTCGGGCGCCGCCCGCCGGGCCAGGGCCTCGATTGAGCCCGCGGGCCTGTCGATCACGGCTCTGGCTGCTTCCAAGACTGTGGAGCTCCTCGTACGCGGCGCCTGATCCTCTGGCGCCCCTTCGCCGTTGCGCGCCGACAATGGTGGGGCGATAGGTCACGGTCAAGCCGGGCCATGAGAGATCACGCGTGAAGGTCAGCGAAGACAGGCTTTTGGACGGCGCGGTGCGGCTTCGCCAGGGGGCCGCCGGGTATCGCGCCGGCATGGACGCCGCCCTGCTGGCCGCCGCCTGCGACGCCGCCGTCGGCGAGACCTTGGTGGAGGCCGGCTGTGGGGCTGGAGCGGTGATGCTGAGCGCCGCCCACCGCCGCCCCGGCGCTCGCTTCGTCGGCCTCGAGCGCGATCCGGCCGCCGTCGAACTCGCGAAAGGCAACATCGAACTCAATGGCCAGGGCGATCGCGTTTCGGTGCTCGAGGGCGACATCGAGGCCTCGCCCGCCCACCTTGCGGGGTTCGGGGTCTTCGACGCCGCCCTGGCCAATCCGCCCTACTTCGACGATGAGCGGCGCCTGCGCGGACCGGCACAGGCCAAGCGCGGCGCCTACCTCTCGGATGCCGGCCTCGGCGCCTGGATCGAGTTCCTCTGCCGCGCCGTGCGCGACGGTGGGACGATCACCCTCATCCATCGCGCCGACCGCCTGGCCGATATCCTCGCCCTGATCCAGCGGCGGGCCGGCTCCATTCAGGTGCGGCCGATCCATCCCTTCGCCGACGCCCCCGCCGCCCGGGTGATCGTCCGCGCCGTACGTTCCGGCCGCGCGCCCCTGCGCCTGCTACCCGCCCTCGTCCTCCACCTTCGGGACGGAACCAAGCACACCGCCGAGGCCGAGGCCATCCTGCGCGGGAAAGCCGACCTCGGCTGGTTCTGACCGGCCCGCAGCCGCATACATCCGCCAGATCAGCGTCCCGCCGGCCAACAGGCTGGGCACGGCCAGGAGGATCGTGCTCCCCAGGGATGCGCCCAGCGTCAGTATGATTGCGGCGACCAGGCAGCCCAGCCCGCAGCCGATGTCCCAGCCCGCCTCGCTGACAATCTGGAACCGCAGGGGACAGGGCGAGGCCTTGGCGAGATTGTAGGTCGCCCCGCCGACGGTGGGCGACAGCAGGGGGATGAGCACCGCGCCCAGGGCGTTGGCGCCCACCGCCAACCACGGCGCGCTCAGGCTCGCCGCCCGCAAGATGACTACCGCCAGACCCACCCCGTAGGCGACGAGCACCGCCCCGCGCCCCGCCCCGGCGTCGATCCGCCGGCCTATGACAAGGCCGCCGGCCGCTCCGACGAGGCCGGCCAGCGCCATGGCCCCACCATAGGCGGCGATGCTGTCCTTCAGGGTGACGTAGAGGGCCATCTGCCAGAGGATGAACCAGAAAGCGTCGAACCAGCCGTCGGTGGCCATGAAGAGGGCCACGAGGCGGGCCGCCTTGAAGGCGCCCGGCGCCTCGGCGGCGACCGGGACCGCCGGCGCGCCCAACAGGGGAAGCGCCGCCAGGGCCTGGGCCACGCCCACCGCCGCGAAGGTCGGGCCGGGGCCAATGAGGATGAGGGCGGCGGCGCCGATGACCGGAGCGACTATGCCGGCCACCGCCGCCAGCGCTTCGCGGGCCCCGATCTGGTGGCCGCGATGCTCGGCGTCGCCCAGGGCGGCGAAATAGGCGTGAAAGGCCGGCCAATAGAGCACGTCGCCGAGCGCCGCGGCGACGACGAGGGCCGCCAACGGCCAATCGAGCCCATGGATCAGGGGCAGGATTGGATACTGGACGCCCAGGCTTATCGTCCCGGCGATCAGGATCGGCCTCAGCCCAAATAGCTTGGCCAGCGGGACGATCGCGGGCCTCATGACCAGTCGCCCGGCCAGGATCGCCGCCATGGCCGTCAGGGTCGCCGGGATGGAGAGTCCGCCCCTCAGAAGGAAGACGACGAAGAAGACACCGCCGGCCCCCTGGGCCAGAGCCTGGATGCCGTAATGCAGATTGACGCGATTGATCGCGTCGTTGCGGAGGAAAGCCATGGGGAAGTCCAAAACGGAGTGACGGGAGCGGTCCCCTCGAAGGACCGCCTGGGCGGCGCAGGGCTTAGGCTCTGAACGCTCCGGCCATGATCACTCCATATTCAGCCCCGGCATATTGCCGCGCTTGGGCGCCGCAGGCAAGGCCGCTCCTAAACTGCCGTCATCCCGGAAGCGACCCCGGACTTGATCCGGCGGGAGCTATCCGGGACCTAGGGCCAAAAGCGCAGCGCGAGGCTCCCCTGGGTCCCGCATCTATTGGATGCCTGATGGCATCCTTCGTGCGGGATGACGGATATGAGGGGTGGCCCGCCGCAACGCGTTCTCTAGTTGCGGGCCTGGTCGACGAGCTTGTTCTTGGCGATCCACGGCATCATGGCGCGAAGACGGGCGCCGACTTCCTCGATGGGATGCTCGCCGCCGCGCCGGCGGGCGGCCTTGAAGGCCGGCAGGCCGGCCTGGTTCTCGGCCATAAAGGCGCTCACGAAGCGGCCCGACTGGATGTCGTCGAGAATGCGCTTCATCTCGGCCTTGGTGGCGGCGGTCACCACCCGGGGGCCGCTGACGTATTCGCCGTATTCGGCGGTGTTGGAGATCGAATAGTTCATGTTGGCGATGCCGCCCTCGTAGATCAGGTCGACGATCAGCTTCACCTCGTGCAGGCACTCGAAATAGGCCATCTCCGGGGCGTAGCCGGCCTCCACCAGGGTCTCGAATCCGGCCCGGATCAGCTCGACGAGGCCGCCGCACAGCACCGCCTGCTCGCCGAAGAGGTCGGTCTCGCACTCCTCTCGGAAAGTGGTCTCGATCACTCCTGAACGGCCGCCTCCGATCGCCGAGGCGTAGGCGAGGCCGAGGTCGAGGGCATTGCCGGTGGCGTCCTGGGCGACGGCGATCAGGCACGGCACCCCGCCGCCCTTCAGGTATTCGCTGCGCACCGTGTGGCCGGGACCTTTGGGGGCGACCATCAGGACGTCGATCGTCGACCCCGCCTCGATGAGGCCGAAATGGACGTTCAGGCCATGGGCGAAGAGCAGGGCCGCGCCATCGCGGATGTGAGGGGCGATCTCGCGCTCGTAGATGCCGCGCTGCAGCTCGTCGGGGGCGAGGACCATGATGAGGTCGGCCCAGGCGGCGGCGTCGGCGACACTCTTGACATCCAGCCCCTCGGCCTTGGCCTTGGCCGCGGAAGCCGAGCCTTCGCGCAGGGCGACGGCGACGGCCTTCACCCCCGAATCGCGCAGGTTGAGGGCGTGGGCGTGGCCCTGCGAGCCGTAGCCGACGATGGCCACCTTCTTGTCCAGCAGGCGGGCGAGATCGGCGTCGCGATCATAGTAGACGCGCATTTGGGGATGCTCCGGTGAGGCCGGCCGCTTTGCACAGACTTTTCGTCGGCCCGTCAAGGCGCGCACCCTGGCGGCGCGGACGATTCGGACTAATCTCATGGCCTCGATGACCGTCCACGCCCTCGCCTCCAACGCCGCCCATCCGGAGCGGCAGTATCTCGACCTGCTCGCCGAGCTGATCGCGACCGGGGCGCGGCGCGGCGACCGCACGGGAGTGGGGACGCTGAGCGTCTTCGGCCGTCAGATGCGCTTCGATCTCGCCGACGGGTTTCCCCTCCTCACCACCAAGCGGGTGCATTTCAAATCCATCGTCCTCGAGCTCGCCTGGTTCCTGCGCGGCGAAACCAACGTCCGCTGGCTGCAGGAGCGCGGGTGCACGATCTGGGACGAGTGGGCCGACGCCGACGGCGAGCTCGGACCGGTCTACGGCAAGCAATGGCGTTCGTGGGCCACGCCGGACGGCCGCTCGATCGATCAGATCGCCGATCTCCTCGCCGGCCTTAAGGCCAGTCCGGAGAGCCGCCGGCACATCGTCACGGCCTGGAACCCGGCCGACGTGGGCTCCATGGCCCTGCCACCGTGCCACTGCCTCTTCCAGTTCTATGTCGCGGACGGCCGCCTTTCCTGCCAGCTTTATCAGCGCTCGGCGGATGTCTTCCTGGGCGTGCCGTTCAACATCGCCAGCTACGCCCTGCTCACACATCTGCTGGCCAAGGCGGCGGCCCTCGCGGTCGGCGACCTGGTGATCACGCTCGGCGATGCGCACCTCTACCTCAACCACCTCGACCAGGCCGGCCGGCAGATCGTCCGCGCTCCCTATCCGTTCCCGCGCCTGCGCCTCGCCGAGGGGGCCGATCTCTTCGCCCTGGAAGAGAGCGACGCGACACTCGAGGGTTACCGCGCCCACCCGCCGATCAAAGCGCCGATCGCCGTCTGATGGTCCCTCTCACCGTCGGTCCGGTGGCGCGGGCCGCCAACGGGGTCATCGGACGCGGCGGGGCCCTTCCTTGGCGGCTGAAATCCGATCTGGCGATCTTCCGCGCCGTGACGATCGGCAAGCCGGTGATCATGGGCCGCAAGACATGGGATAGCCTGCCGCGCCGGCCCCTGCCGGGGCGGACGAACATCGTTCTGAGCCGCGACGGCTCCTTCGCTCCGGCCGGGGCGGTGGTCTGCGAGGACTTTTCGGAAGCGGTGCAGATCGGCCGCGAACAGGCCGCCGAGGATGGGGCCGAGGAGGTTTGCGTGATCGGCGGGGCGGCCCTCTTCGCCCTGGCCCTGCCCAAGTCCCGGCGGCTCTACCTCACCGACGTCGACGCGACTCCGGCCGGCGACGTCGTCTTCCCCTCCGTCGACGAGGCCGCCTGGATCGAGGTTCGCCGCGAGGTCCATCCGGCCGGCGAGGGCGATGACCACGCCTTCGTCTTCCGCGTCCTCGAGCGGCGGGTATAGTGGCTCCCTGAAAGCCGCCCAAGGAGACGCTCATGGACATCGAACTCGTCGCCGAGGATCTGGGATTTCCCGAGGGCCCGATGGCCATGGGCGATGGCTCGGTGATCCTCACCGAGATCGAGCGCGGGGTGCTGACCCGCATCGCTCCCGACGGGACGAAGTCCACGGTGGCCGAATGCGGCGGCGGTCCCAATGGGGCGGCGATCGGCCCGGACGGGGCGATCTACGTCACCAACAATGGCGGGGCTTTCCAGTGGCTCAAGCAGGAGGGCCTGACCATCCCCGGCCCCACCCCGCCCGATCACCAGGGCGGCATGATCCAGCGCATCGACGTCGCCAGCGGCCGCGTCGAGACGGTCTACGAGGCCTGCGAGGGGCGTCGGCTCTTCGGTCCCAACGACGTCGTCTTCGACCGTCACGGCGGCTTCTGGTTCACCGACCACGGGACGAGCACGCCGACGGGCCGCAACTACGGCGCTCTCTACTACGCCCTCACCGACGGCTCGAAGATCGTCCGCGCCCGCGACCACCTGATCTCGCCCAACGGCGTCGGCCTCTCGCCAGACGAGACCAGCGTCTATGTCGCCGACACGCACCTCGGCCGCCTGTGGGCTTTCGACGTCGTCTCCCCCGGCGAGCTGGGCCCGCCCGCCGGTTTCGCCCCCGGCCGGGTGGTCTGCAACCTGCCTGGCTACCAGCTCCTCGACAGCCTGGCGGTGGAGGCCGGCGGCAAGGTCTGCGTGGCGACGATCATCAACGGCGGGATCACCGCCTTCGACCCCGACGGCTCGACCGAGCACTTCGCCTTCCCCGACCTCGTCACCACCAACATCTGCTTCGGCGGCGAGGACATGCGCGACGCCTGGGTGACCTGCTCGTCGACCGGCAAGCTCTACAAATGCCGCTGGCCCAGGCCGGGGCTGAAGCTCAACTACAACGCCTGAGCGGTCTTCAGGCGAGAGTCGCCATGGCCGAGCGTTCGAAGTCCATCAGTTCGTCCTCGCGGCCGTGGCGGATCTTCTCGGCCCAGTGGGCGTCCTGCAGGAGGGCGCGGCCCACCGCGACGAGGTCGAAATCGCCGCGCTCGAGGCGGCGCAGCAGCTCGTCGAGCGAGGCCGGCTTGGAGGCCTCGCCGCCGTAAGAGGCGACGAACTCGCCGCTGAGCCCCACCGAGCCGACCGTGATCGTCGGCGCGCCGGTGAGCTTCTTGGCCCAACCGGCGAAATTGAGGTCGGAGCCCTCGAACTCGGGCTCCCAGAAGCGCCGCTGCGAGCAATGGATGGCGTCGGCCCCGGCGGCGACGAGGGTCCCCAGCCAAGCCTCCATCTCGGCCGGGGTGTGGGCCAGGCGGGCGGCGAAGTCCTGCTGCTTCCACTGCGAGACGCGGAGGATCACCGGGAAATCCGGCCCGACGGCGGCGCGCACCGCCTTCAAGATCTCGGCGGCGAATTTCGCCCGCTCGCTTATCCCGGTCCCGCCGAAGCCGTCGTCGCGCGCGTTGGTGCCTTCCCAGAAAAACTGGTCGATCAGGTAGCCGTGGGCGCCGTGCAGCTCGACGGCGTCGAAGCCCAGGCGCTGGGCGTTGGCGGCGCCGGCGGCGAAGGCGGCGATGGCGTCGGCCACTTCGGCGTCGGTCATCGGTTCGCCAAACCGGTGGCCGGGGCGGGAAATGCCCGAGGGGCTGTCATAGGGGCCCGGCGGGCTCCACTCACCACGGGCGCGGATCGCGCCGACGTGCCAAAGCTGGGGCGCCATCCTGCCGCCGGCCGCATGAACGGCGTCAATCACCACCTTCCAGGCGGCCAGTTCGGCCTCGCCATGGAAGCGCGGGACATTGGGATCGTTCAGCGAGGCAGGCCGGGCCACGCCGGTTCCCTCGGAAATGATCAGGCCCACCCCGGCCGCCGCCCGCCGGGCGTAGTAGTCGGCGACTTCCTGCGTCGCCACGCCGCCCGGCGAGAAGGAGCGGGTCATCGGGGCCATGACCACCCGATTGGGGAGGGCCAGGTTCTTCAGGGTGAAGGGCTGAAAAAGGGCGTGGGTGCTCATGGGACCTCTTGAAGGACGGCGGGGCTGTTTACGGCGCCGCGCTTTGGACTTGCGCGCCAGAATTTCTGTATCACCTATAAGCCGTGGCGGCGGTTCAGCCTGCGTTCAGCTTGACCGATGTATAGCGCCAGACAACGGGATATTTCTTCCAGCTGGGGAGCAGGACAAGATCAATGAAGAACTCACTTAGCGCCGGCGTCGCCGCTCTGGTGGCGGGAGCCGCGCTCGCGGCCACGCCGGCTATGGCTCAGTTTCACGGTGGCGGCGGCCACATGGCGGGCGGTTTCCACGGCGGGGCCGGCATGCGCTCCGGCGGTTTCCACGGCGGGGCAGGCATGGGCTCCGGCGGTTTCCACGGCGGCGTGCGCCCAGGCGCGTTCCGTTCCGGCGCGGGGACCTGGAGCGGCCACTGGCGTGATCACGACCGCGACCACGACAGGTTCTTCTTTTTCGGCGGGTTCTTTCCGGGATTTGGCTTCTATGACCCGTTCTGGTGGGATGCCGGTTATGTCGGCGGCTACGCCATGGACCCCTACTATGACGGCTACGACGGCTACGCCGCGCCCGCGCCGGCTGCCCCGTCCGGCTACGACTGCGACGGCTGGCGCTGGGACAAGGCCGCCGGCCGCTACGTCGCCGCCAAGGTCTCCTGCGACTAACCCCTTCGGAGACAAGGCGGGGTTGGCTTCGGTGCGGTACAGCCCCGACTGAGCCATGGCGTCCATCGGACTCCTATGGGCCTGTATCCGCGGCGGGCGGGGACGGCGGCGCGAGCCGCGTGGTCAGCGCCTCCAGGTAGAATGCCTTCCGCGCGGCCGCCTCCGCTGCGGTCAGCGGGTCCGTTCCAGCCATCGCCATATCCCACAAACCGGCCTGGAAGATCGAATAGAACAGACAGAAGGCGTGCAGCCGCGAGAGCGGAACAGGCAGGCCGGACTCATGCTGAACCTGTTCGCGCAGGCGCCGGGTCTGCGCGCCCGACAGTTTGAACTCGGTGACCGCCCCGGCGACGTCCCAGGCCACATCCTGGGCGCCGATCAGGTCGTGCCCACAAGCATGGTCGACGGCGTCGGTCTTCACCAATCTGCCCTCAGCGCTCCACAGCCATTCCCAGGGATGCAGACGCCCGTCGGTGTAGATCGGGCGCGGCGGGACGGCCTCGCGATCGAGCGCATCCAGCTCACCGGCGACCCGCGTGCGCAGCGACGCACCGCCCAAGGCCTCGCTGTTGACCATCGCCATTTCCACCAATGCCGCCCGATCGGCGCCGAGACCGGGTTGGGCGGGGAAGCAGCGGCCGCGCAGGCCGATATAGCGAGCTAGATGGGTGATCAGCGCATCGCTCGGCTCCCCGGCGACCGGGCGCCCTTCGACCCAGCGCTCGAGCAGAAGCCCGCGCCTCAGGGCCAGGGGTTCTGGAACGAATCCCGCCGCGAACATCATCCGGGCGCGGGCGAACTTCTCCGCGCCCAGTCGGCCCAGTCCGGCGAACCTGGCCACGAACTCCCCCTCCCCGGTGCCAAGTCGCAGCTTCAGCCGTTCCTGTGCGGGCCAGGCGGGAGGTCGGCGACCAGGGAGAAGATCCGCGCGCCATTTGCCGCCGGAGATATCCCGAATGCAGCCTGGGGTTCCGATCAGGTCGGCGAACAGGCGGCCCACTTCATTGAAGGACAGAATGTCCTCGCTGCTCGCGACGAGGCGAACGGAGCGGCGCCAGCGGCGGACAACCGCTTGGCACGCTTCACCGCCGGGTTCACCGCCATGGCTCGGCATGAAGACCATGCGCTCGGACGAGATGCCCAGGCTCTCCAGCAACTGAGCGACGGCCGCGAAGGAACTGCCCGAGAGGCCCGGCCCCTCGTCAACTATGGCGAATGGCCCCTCATGAGCCGCCAGGCGCGCCCGCAAGGTTCGCGAGGCGCGGATTTCCCGTCGAAATGGCGGGCCGACCGGGCGCAGGGTCAGCACGCCGGCGGCGCGGGTCGCCACCGCCACCACCGCGGCCAGGCTGGCGCCGATGCTGCGCAGGCCGATCACCAGGGGCGGTGTCGGCCAGTCCCCTCGCCGCGCCGCGGCCGCATAGGCTTGCGGATAGACGGCGTAGTGGGCGTAGCCCTCGGGCTGCCGGCACAACACCGCGTCACGTGGCGCCATGCTCCTCAGGGCGTCGACCGTGCTTTTCACGCCATCAATTGCGCCGGGCTCTTCGATGTCGAGCAGCCGCCGCGAGATTGCGCAGGCGAGCGCGAGCGCCGCTGACTGCAACTGTGTGGCCTCGTCCTCGCCGGAGGCCTCGAACTCGGCGTCGGCCAGGCCCTGCGCGAGTTCTCCGCTTTCGATCAGCGCCTCGACCAGCTCCTCGGACCGCGCCTGGGTGGCCCGCGAGCCGGCGCGACGCACCGCGTCTTCAATGGAGTTCAGGATCTCGCCTGGATCGCGACGAGCCATTCGGTCGTGATAAACCAGCACGGGGTCAGGCGGTCGCCGACAGGTGGCGATAAGCGATCAAGCCGAACGCGTGGTAGCTCGGGGGCGGTCCCCGCCCCTGCCGCTCGAGCCAGGTGGTCCAGGCGCGAAACTGGGCCTCGCTTGGTGAGACCAGCGCACGGGCGTCCTTGACCAGTCCAAGCGCGTCCAGCGGCGTGAGGCCGCGCGCCGCCAGAATACAGAGCGCGACGATGGCCGAACGGCCGATGCCGTGCTCGCAATGGACCAGCAGCTTCAGCCCCTTGGCGGCGACCTGTTGGGCGAAGTCCACGCCGGCATCGAGCATCGGCTGGCTCACGCCCGCCATGTCGAGCGTCGGTAGATGCAGAAACGTCAGGCCGCATGCGGCGAGACGCTCGGCGTCGTCGCAGGTCTCGGCGCGGACGTCGATCACCGCGCCGAGGTCGTATTCGCTCGCAAGCCGCTCCGCCACCTCCGCCGGGAAGCTGCCGCCGACAGCGAGATCCGGTTGAATCCAGCTGAAATCGGGGTGCCCGGTGGCGGACATCTATTCGGCCGCCAGCGCCGCCGATCCGATGGCGTGGCCCGGCGCATAGCGACGGACCATGCTGGCGCAGAATTCCGCGAACTCCTCCGCCACCTGTGGGGGACTGGTGTGATGGGGCTCCAGACCCCGGTGCTCCGGCGTGTAGCAGAAGGTAATTGTCACCTCGAATTCGGCCAGAGCCTCCATCTGCCTGTCGAACCAGCGAAGGGCGTCAGGCCGATAGCTATCCGCCCACGACAGACCGGTGCGCAGATGGCGCACGCCGAGCCGCTTCATCCAGGCGGCCGCATCGTCGAGCCGGTGATCGTCGAAGTGGAACCACTGGCACAGGCCCATGCGCTCGGCGAACTCGCCGTAGACATCGAGGGCCGGCTTGGGCGCTCCGTCCTGTCGCAGCAGCCCCATGTGGAAATGACGGTAGTAGGACGAGCCCTCCGCCTCCTTGTGCCGTGTCGTCGCCTCCCAGGTCTTCGGCAGGTCGTAAAGGCTGTACCAGTGCACGCGCGGGGCCTTGCCCAACAGGAGGTCGGCGGTCTTGCGCACCCCCCAGGCCTGCACCTCTTCCGATCCGAAGCTGGAGACGCCGACCTCGGTCACCCAGACCGGCTTGTCGGTGACGGCCCTGATTTCGTCGAGCTTGCTTGGCCACTCGTCGATCGGCCAGAGATTCCAATCGAGCGGGAAACCATGCACCGCGACAACATCCACAAACGGCATCACGCCCCGCGCGTCGAGGCGCGCGAGAAAGCTCGGATCGATCGGCGACATTCCCCCCAGCACCCGGGTCAATCCGGCGTTCTCCGCGGCGATCGCCTGACCGGCGAGGCGCGTCATGTTCGCGAACAGGTCCCACTCCGGGTCAAGCGCGGGGTCCCAATGCGACTTGTTATTCGGCTCGTTCCAGATCTTGACCGCTTCGATCACCGGTCGTCGCTCCCGTTGGTGCTCGGTTTGCTGGGATAGACCGCACCCGCCGACGTTGGTCTTTCCGTCCGTCGGCAGACAAAGACCTCCTCCTCCGGCTGCTGCAGGATCTCGAAGCCCGCGCTCCGCAACATCGCGGCCGAGCACGCCGCGTTCGGGGCCCACCAATTGGTCCAGTCGTTGGCATATTGGCGCTCGATGAAATGCAGCTTGGGATAGCCAGGCCGGTCGAAATGGGTCTGGTCGAAGAAGTCGTAGTCGGCCTCGACCGGCTCGATGTGCGCCGAGCCCCTCTGCATCGACTGATAGACCAGCAGATCGCCCGCGACGTGATCGTGGATCAGGTCCAGCGCCAGAAGCGGATGGCGAAGATGATAGAGCACGCCCATGAACAGGACGACGTCGAACACCTCGCCCAGTTGCGCGACGTCGTAGACGGACAACCGCCGCAACTCCACGTCGACCTCCTTCACCTCGGCCGCGAAGCGAGCCTGCTCGAGGTAGCGCTCATCGAAGTCGATGCCGAGAACGCGGCGTGCGCCGCGCAGCTTCATCTGGATGGAGTAGAAGCCGGCGTTGCAGCCGATATCCAGCACGGTCTTGCCCGTGAGGTCGGCCGGAATGGCATGTTGGAAGAGGCGCCATTTCACGTTCGGATAGTCGTTCAGAAAGTGGTTCGGCGCGGTGGAAACGCCGTCCAGGTCGATGTTGTGGAACCAATCCCCCAGGGCGGTCGCACGCTGGCGAATCTCCGCCTTGCTGAGTGCGCCGCTCATGACGCGAGCTTCACCTTGCCGAGGACCGTTGGCGCGATGAGTTCGTCTCCCGCGATGAAGCGCAGCGTCCTCTCCCGCGCCTCGTTGTCGGTGTACTGCTTCGGCGGCGACTTCATGAAATAGCTCGATGGGGCGAGCAACGGACCGGCCATGCGCCGGTCCAGCCCGAGCTTGGCGCATCTGACCGCGTCGATCACCACGCCGGCGGAGTTCGGGCTGTCCCACACCTCGAGCTTGAGTTCGACGTTCAACGGCACGCCCCCGAAGGTGGTGCCTTCCACGCGAATGTGCGCCCATTTGCGATCGGTCAGCCAGGGCACGAAATCGCTCGGGCCGACGTGTATATCGTCGTCGGCCGGCGGTGTGTCGAACTGACTTGTGACCGCCCGCGTCTTGGAGATTTTCTTCGACGTCAACCGTGTGCGTTCAAGCATGTTCTTGAAATCGGCGTTGCCACCGAAGTTGAGTTGATAGGTCCGATCTATGCGGGCGCCACGTTCTCGGAACAGGTTGGCCAGAACCCGGTGGATGATGGTCGCGCCGATCTGGCTTTTGATATCGTCACCGATGACGGGCAAGCCGCGCTCCTCGAAGCGCTTCGCCCACACCGGATCGGACGCTATGAAGACGGGAATGCAGTTCACAAAGGCGCACCCCGCCTCCAGCGCCTGCTGAGCGTAGTACTCCACACCGCGTTGTGAGCCGACAGGTAGATAACAGACGAGAACATCGGTCTTTGATCGCTTCAGAGACTCGGCGACATTCACGGGCTCTGTTTCGGATTCGACGATCTCATCCGCCATATACTGGCCGATACCGTCCAGGGTCGGACCGCGCTCGACGATGACGCCCGTCCTCTCCGGCCTGGCGAAGATGACCGTGTTGTTGGGCGGGGCAACAATGGCGTCGCTGAGATCCCGGCCGACCTTGGCGGCGTGGATGTCGAAGGCGGCCACCAGCCCAATGTCGCGGACGTGGTAGCCGCCCAGCTCCACATGCATGAGACCGGCCGGCGGGTCGGACGCGATGGAGTCGCGATAGTAGGTCAAGCCTTGAACAAACGACGAGGCACAATTGCCCACGCCGGCGAGTGCGACACGAAGTCTGGTTCGGCTCATCAATGGCCCTGCCGATTACGCGAGCCACCGCCCAGGGGCGGCGCGGAGGTAAGTACCTCACCTAAGGCAGACCGGCCAGGCTTGGTTCCACAATACAGCAACTCGGCGGCCTTCCCGCCAGCTTGACCATGGCCCGTCTACACATGTGAGGAAATCGACAGGTGCGGCTCGCCGGGAGCATGAATACAAGCGCGGCCGTCGCGGGAACTTACATGAAGATGGTGGATTAAACCGAACGCAGTTCTCCCACGGTTTTCACGGGTTTGGAAATGAGCAAAACCGTCCTGATCACCGGCGGCGCGGGGTTCATTGGCCGTCATGTCGCCCGGTCCCTGCTAAGGCGGGGTGATCGCGTCCGGGTTCTCGACAGCCTGATCGAACAGGTTCACCCCACCCGTACGCGTCCGCCGGAGTTGGCCGAGGATGTAGACCTGTTGGTCGGAGACATCCGTGACGCCGCGGTCGTCGGAATGGCCCTGCGGGGCGTTGATCAAGTCGTCCACCTCGCCGCCGAAGTCGGTGTCGGCCAGAGCATGTACGCCGTCGAACGCTACACCTCGGTCAACGACCTCGGCACCGCCGTGCTCTTTCAGCAGCTCATCGAACGCCCCGTCGAGCGGGTCGTCGTGGCCTCCTCGATGTCCGTATACGGCGAAGGCGTCTATCGCGACGCCGATGGACGGCTGTTCGACGATGTCGTGCGTGGCGGCCGCAACTCCGACGGATCATGGGATCCGCTCGATGGTCTGGGCCGGCCGCTGTCGCCCGCGCCGACCCCGGAGACCAAAGCCAATGCTCTGCGTTCGGTCTACGCCATCGGCAAGTTCGTCCAGGAACGTCTGACGCTCACCCTGACGCGCCAGTACGGCATGGCCGGCGCGGCGCTGCGCCTATGGAACGTGTACGGTCCCGGCCAGGCCCTCTCAAATCCCTATACCGGGGTCCTGGCCATCTTCGCCGCGCGCATCGCCAATGGCCAACCACCCATGATCTTCGAGGACGGCCGACAGCGCCGCGATTTCGTTCACGTGCGCGACGTGGCGCGCGCCTTCCTGTTAGCGCTGGACCATCCCGACGCCGACGGTGAGGTGTTCAACATCGGATCGGGCGAGGATCGGACGGTGGAGGAGGTCGCCGTCCTTCAGGCTCGGGCGATGAACCGGCCTGAGCTCAAGCCGGAAATCACCGGGAAGTCGCGCGCCGGCGACATCCGCCACTGCATTCCCGATCTGGGCAAGGCCAGGCGCGTGCTCGGCTACAGCGCATGCGAGGACTTCCGTAGCGGCCTGGCGGAGTTGGCCGAATGGGTGGCCCGCCAGGACGCCAAGGACAACGTCGTGGAGGCTCGCAGGGAGCTGGAAACGCGAGGGCTCGTGGCATGAAGGCCCTGGTTACCGGCGGCGCGGGCTTCATCGGCTGCAACCTCGCGGATCGTCTGGCCACGGATGGCGCCGAGGTCGTGATTTTCGACGCCTTGGCCCGGCCAGGCGTGGAACGTAATCTGGCCTGGCTCAAAGGCCGGCATCCGGCGCGCGTCACGGCCATCCAGGCGGATGTCCGAGACGTCGCGGCGGTGCGGGAGGCGGCGCGCGGCGTCGACGTGATCTTCCACCTGGCCGCCCAGGTGGCGGTGACCACCAGCCTCCTCGATCCGCCCGGTGACCTGCATGTCAACGTGCTTGGGACGGTGAACGTATTGGAGGCGGCGCGGAAGCGGCATACGCCCGTGATCTTCGCCAGCACCAACAAGGTCTATGGCGACCTCTCCGATGTCCCGCTGACGCTCGAGGGCGACGCCTATCGGCCGAACGATGCGCGGCTGCGATCCCGCGGCGTCGATGAAAGCCGGCCGCTGGATTTTCACACGCCTTATGGCTGCTCGAAGGGCGCCGCCGACCAGTACGTCCTCGATTACGCGCGCAGCTTCGGCGTGCCCGGCTGCGTGCTGCGGATGAGCTGCGTATACGGTCCGCACCAGATGGGGACCGAGGACCAGGGCTGGGTCGCCCATTTCCTGATCCGCGCGCTCCAGGGACAGCCGATCGCGATCTATGGCGATGGGCGCCAGGTGCGGGACATTCTCTACGTCGGTGACGCGGTGAGCGCCTATCTGGCGGCGGCCCGCCGCATTCGTGAAGTGGCCGGACGCGCGTTCAACCTCGGCGGCGGACCGGCGAACGCCGTCAGCCTGCTCCAGCTCATCCGCCACATCGAATCGCTGCTGCGGCACAAGACACCCGTGGCGTTCATGGATTGGCGGGCGGGCGACCAGCGGTACTACGTCTCGAACACGGCCGCGGTGCGCCGTGACCTCGGGCTCGCCGCCCCCCTCGACTGGCGAACCGGCCTGGGATTGCTGGCGGACTGGCTCAAATCCGAACACCGCCAATCGGATGTCCATCGCCTGACCGAGGCCGTGTCGTGACATCCAAGACGAAGCTGCTCATGACCACCGATGCGGTCGGCGGGGTGTGGACCTACGCCCTGGATCTGGCGGCCTCGCTCGCGCCGATGGGGATCGAAACCACCCTCGCCGTCATGGGCCCGCCGCCGTCGCCGGCACAGCGCCTGCAGGCCCGCGAAGTCAAAGGGCTCGCCCTGATCGAGACCGGCCTCGCGCTGGATTGGACGGCCGCCGGGCCGCGTGAGGTGCTCGTCGCCGGCAAAGTGATCAGTGATCTGGCTCGAATGCTTTCGTCGGACCTTGTGCAGCTCAACAGCCCGGCGATGGCCGCGGGCGCGATATTTCCGTGCCCTATCATCGGCGTCTGCCATTCCTGCCTCGCCACCTGGTGGTCGTCGGTCAGGTCCGGTCCCGCGCCCGAAGACTTCCGCTGGCGGACAATGCTCATGGGCAACGGCCTCACGGCGTGCGACCTGCTCGCGGCCCCCAGCCGAGCCTTCGCCCTTCAGATCGCCGCCGCCTATGGCGTGGCCGCGCCACGCGTGGTCCATAACGGGCGCTCGCCCCGCCCGACCGGCAGTTTCAAACAGCCGATCATCCTCGCTTCCGGCCGTCTGTGGGACGAAGGCAAAAACGTCGGCGTGCTCGACCGCGCCGCCGCTCTCTGCAAGGCTCCGGTGTTCGCGGCCGGCCCGCTGCAAGCGCCGACCGGCGCTGCGCGAGTGGAGCCGCGAAACATCGTCAATCTGGGTCTCCTGAGCACCGCCAGCCTGGATTCCTGGCTGGCGCGTTCGCGCATCTACGTCTCCACGGCGCTCTACGAACCGTTTGGGCTTGGGGTGCTCGAAGCGGCCCAGTCCGGCTGCGCCTTGGTGCTCGCCGATATCCCGACGTTTCGGGAGCTTTGGGACGGCGCCGCGCTGTTCGCCGATCCCCGCTCGCCCGAGGCCTTCGCCCGCTGCTTCGACGAACTCATCGAGGACGAGGCGAGCGCCGATTTCCTGGGCGCAAAGGCCGAAGCCCGAGCCGCCAGGTTCAGCCCCGAGAGGATGGCTCGCGCCATGCTCGGACTCTTTCGGGCCGCTAGATCGCGGGTCGAAGAAGGCGCCGCGGCATGAGGGTCGTCTATTTCACCCACTCGCTCGCCTCATGCTGGAACCATGGCAACGCCCATTTCCTGCGCGGCGTGTTGCGCGAGCTGATCCGCGCCGGCCACGATGTCACCGCCTATGAGCCGGCCGACGCCTGGAGCAAGGCGAACCTGCTGGCCGACCACGGAGAGGTCGGGCTCCGTCCCTTCCACGATGCCTATCCGGAGCTGGCTTCGGCAGAGTTCGGACCCGGCCTCGATCTGGAGGCCGCGCTCTCTGGAGCGGACCTCGTCATCGTGCATGAGTGGAACGATCCCTGCCTGGTGAAGGCGATCGGCCGGCTGAGGCGCCGCGGCGGTCGTTTTACCTTGCTTTTCCACGACACCCACCACCGCGCCGTCAGTGATCCAGATGCGATCCGCGCCTTCGACCTTTCGAATTACGACGGTGTTCTGGCGTTTGGCGAGGCGCTGGCGGAGGTCTATCGGCGCTGGGGCTGGGGGCGCCGAGTCTTCGTGTGGCACGAGGCGGCGGACACCAGTGTCTTTCGCCCGCCGGAGCAGGAGGGACCGCGCCAAGGTCTTGTGTGGATAGGCAACTGGGGCGAGGGCGAACGCGCTTTCGAACTGGAGAGCTTCCTGCTGGCGCCGGCGCGGGACGCCGATCTGGCGCTCGATGTCTACGGCGTGCGTTACCCACCGGCCGCCAAAGCGCTTCTGGCGCGCTACGGAGCCACGCACCACGGCTGGCTGGCCAACCCTCTGGCGCCTGGCGTGTTCGCCAAGCATCTGGCGACCGTGCACGTGCCGCGGCGCTTCTACGTGGAGGCGCTCCCTGGCATCCCCACCATCCGCGTATTCGAAGCCCTGGCCTGCGGCGTCCCGCTCCTCAGCGCTCCCTGGTCGGATATCGAAGGCCTGTTCCGGGCCGGCGACTTCCTCATGAACCGCGATCGTCGCGAGATGGCCCGTCACATGTGCGATGTGCGCCAGGACCCCCAACTGCGCGCCGAGCTGGCGCGTAACGGCCTGGAGACGGTGCGCGCGCGGCACACCTGCGCTCACCGGGCGTCGGAGTTGATGGCCATAGCGGCCGGACTGAACGCATTGAAGGCGGAGGCCAACCCATGAAGCTGGCCTTTTACGGCTCGAGCCTGCTGTCGGCCTATTGGAACGGGGCCGCGACCTACTACCGCGGCATGCTGAGTGAATTGGCGAGCCGCGGATACGCGATCACCTTCTACGAACCGGACGCCTTCGAGCGACAGAGCCACCGAGATATCGAACCGCCGGATTGGGCGGAGGTCGTCGTCTATCCGGCCACTCCGGCCGCCGCCCGGCAGGTCGTCGCGCGCGCGGCCGGGGCGGATGTGGTGGTCAAGGCCAGCGGCGTCGGCGTGTTCGACGACCTTCTTCTGGAAGGGGTAATGGCCGCCGCCCAGCCCCACGCGATCCGCGTGTTCTGGGACGTGGATGCGCCGGCCACGCTGGCCGAACTCCAGGCCGATGCGAACCTCCCGCTGCGCCGGTTGCTGCCTTCGCTGGACCTGGTGCTGACCTACGGTGGCGGGCCGCCTGTAATCTCAGCCTACAAGACCCTGGGCGCGCGCGCCTGTCGACCGATCTACAACGCGGTTGATCCGGCGAGCCATTTTCCGACCCCGCCCCGGACATCCTATCGCTGCGACTTGTCGTTCCTGGCCAACCGCCTTCCCGACCGCGAGGCTCGGGTGGAGGCCTTCTTTTTGAACGCCGCACGTCGCCTGCCGGAGAAGAGCTTCCTGCTCGGGGGCAGCGGCTGGGACGACAAGCCGATGCCGGCCAACGTGCGGTGGATCGGTCACGTCGGGACCGCCGACCACAACGCCTTCAACACCTCATCGCTGGCGGTGCTGAACGTCGCCCGCGATTCGATGGCCGAGGTGGGTTTTTCGCCCGCCACGCGGGTCTTCGAGGCGGCGGGCGCCGGCGCCTGCCTCATCACGGACGCCTGGGACGGCATGGAGCTGTTTCTCACGCCCGGCGAGGAAGTGCTGGTCGCCCGCGACGGGCGGGAGGTGGCCGAGCACATCGCCGCCCTGACGCCCGGCCGCGCTCAGGCGATTGGCGAGGCCGCGCGCGAGCGGGTGCTCGCCGAGCATACCTACGTCAGGCGCGCCGCCGAGGTCGACGCCCTGCTCCGGCGCGAAGCCGCCGCCAAGCGCGAAAGGAGCCTGGCGTGAACCTTGTCTTCCTTGGCCTCAGCCTCTCCTCGTCCTGGGGCAACGGCCACGCCGTGACCTATCGCGCGCTCCTCAAAGCCCTCAGCCGTCGCGGGCACAGCCTGCTTTTCCTCGAGCGCGACACGCCCTGGTATGCAGAGCACCGCGACCTGCCCGCGCCCGATTACTGCCGTCTCGAATTCTACCGGACACCTCGGGATCTCGGCCGCTGGTCGGCCGAGGTCTCGTTCGCCGACGCGGTGATCGTCGGCTCCTACGTCCCCGATGGGATCGCGGTCGGGGAGTGGGCCATGCGCACGGCCCACGGGCCGGTGGCGTTCTACGACATCGACACACCCGTCACCCTGTCCAACCTGGCCAGGGGAGAGGCGACCTATCTCGCCGAGGAGCAGATCGCCGATTACGACATCTATTTTTCGTTCACGGGCGGGCCGACGCTTCAACGCCTCGAACGGGCGTACGGCTCTCCGGCGGCGCGCGCCCTTTACTGCTCGGCGGACGCCGAGGTCTACCGGCCAGTTGACACCGCCGTGCGCTGGGACCTCTCCTATCTCGGCACCTACAGCGCGGACCGACAGCCTGGTCTGGAGCGCCTGTTGCTCGAACCCGCGCGCCGCGCTCCGCATCTCAAATTCGTCGTGGCCGGACCGCAGTATCCCAACGATTTTCGGTGGCCCGCGAACGTGCAGCGGCTCGATCACGTCTCGCCCGCCGACCACCCGGCCTTTTATGGCGCCAGCCGCTTCACCCTCAACGTCACACGGGCCGACATGATCGCGGCGGGCTTCAGTCCCAGCATCCGCCTGTTCGAAGCCGCGGCATGTGGCGCGCCGATCATCTCCGACATCTGGGCCGGCCTGGAAACCCTGTTCACGCCCGGGGAGGAAATACTGTTGGCGCGGGATCCCGAGGACGTGCTGGTCGCTCTCGCACTGGATGCCCGGCGCCGCGACGCCATCGCCTGCGAGGCGCGGAGACGGGTGTTGCGCGCCCATACCGCCGACAACCGCGCCGCGACGCTGGAGACCGAGCTGCGGCGGGCCGGCCGGGAACGCCCGCGCCGCAATCGGCCAAAACCTCGAACCGACCTCGCAGCAAACCGATACGCGACCTCAAGCCCGATGGAGTGTCCTGAATGAATGACAATGAGCACAGGCGCGTACTGGTCGCCGGCGGCGCTGGATTCCTCGGATCTCACCTTTGCGATCGCTTGCTGGCCGAGGGCCACCAGGTGACGTGTGTCGACAACCTGCTTACCGGCCATCTGAGCAACCTCGATCGCGCCATGGGCAAGGCCGGGTTCGAATTCGTCAGGGCCGACGTGATCGATCCGCTGCCCCGCCGCATCACCAGGCGCCGCTTCGATCGCGTCTACAATCTCGCCTGCGCCGCCTCGCCCCCGCTCTATCAGGCCGATCCCGAGCACACGCTGATGACCAGCGTCGTTGGCACCCGCAACCTGCTGCAGCTCGCGGAAGCCTCCAACGCGCGCTTTCTGCTCGCCTCCACGAGCGAAATCTATGGCGATCCCGAGGTTCATCCCCAGCCGGAAACCTACTGGGGACATGTCAATTCGACCGGTCCCCGCGCCTGTTATGACGAGGGAAAGCGCTGCGCCGAGACCCTCGCGTTCGACTTCGATCGCGCGGATCGCGTGACGGTTCGGGTGGCGCGCGTCTTCAACACCTATGGGCCCAGGCTTTCTCCCGACGATGGTCGGGTCGTCTCCAACCTGATCAGCCAGGCCCTCGCGCACCAGGAGATCACCATCTTCGGCGACGGCCAGCAGACCCGCTCCTTCTGCTACATCGACGACCTCATCGACGGCCTCGTCGCCCTGATGGAATACGACGGCCCGCAGCCCGGGCCGATCAACCTCGGCAATCCCGTCGAACTCACGGTGTGCGAACTGGTGGACCTGGTGCGGGAACTGACCGTCTCGCCATCGCTGGTCGCGTACCTGCCCCTGCCGATCGACGATCCCCGGCGAAGGCGACCCGAGATCGCCAAGGCCGCGGCCGTTCTGGGCTGGCGGCCCCGAACCTCCCTCCCCGACGGCCTCCGGGCCACGATCTCCTGGTTCGACGGCCAACGACGGCCGCGCCCGGTAGCCGCCGGCGCGCGCGCCGCCGGGGCGACCGCCGCGGCGGGTGGCTAGGCGGGAATCCGTCGGTGCCCAACGCAGCCCTCCGGAAGCCGGCCAATGCCCAAACCATGCGCACGGTTGTCGTCGCCGCGCCGGGCGTCATCCGGATGGAAACGGTCGCCCGGCCCGAGCCGGGCCCGGGAGAGGTGCGCGTGCGGCTGGAAGGCTGCGGCGTTTGCGCCTCCAACCTCGGCCCCTGGGCCGGTCCGGACTGGATGAGCTTTCCCACCGAGCCGGGCGGCCTCGGTCACGAGGGCTGGGGGATCGTCGACCAGCTTGGGCCGGGCGTCACTGACATCGTCGTCGGCGATCGGGTGGCGAGCCTTTCCCAGCACAGCTACGCCGAATACGATCTTGCGCCGGCCGACGCGGTCATTCCGCTACCTGAGTGTCTCGCCGACAGACCCTTTCCCGGTGAGCCTCTCGGCTGCGCGATGAACATATTTCGGCGCTGCGAGATCAAAACCGGCCAAACCGTGGCCATCGTCGGTGTCGGCTTTCTCGGCGCCCTGCTGACGCGCCTGGCGGCGGACGCTGGCGCCCGCGTCATTGCAATTTCGCGAAGACGCTTCTCGCTGGACATCGCGCGGACCATGGGTGCGGCCGAGGTCGTCGTCATGGACGATCACCATCGAATTCTCGAACAGGTCGCCGCCCTCACGGATGGCGCCTATTGCGACCGGGTGGTGGAGGCCGTCGGCAAACAGTGGCCGCTGGATCTGGCCGGCGAGCTGACGCGGGAACGAGGCCGGCTGATCATCGCCGGCTATCACCAGGATGGGCCACGGCAGGTGAACATGCAGCTCTGGAACTGGCGGGGGCTCGACGTGGTCAACGCTCATGAACGGGACCCACGGGTCTACGCCGAGGGGGTGCGCGCCGCCGTGGTCGCCGTCGCCTCTGGACGGCTGGATCCATCACCGCTCTACACTCATCATTATCGGCTGGACCAGCTCGATGAAGCCCTGGACGCCACGCGTGATCGCCCGGATGGCTTCCTCAAGGCGCTGGTGGTCCCGTGAGAGCCGCGGTGCTGGCGCGGCCGTCTGGAGGCAAGTCGCCGCTCGCTCGGCCCCGGCTGGGTTTCCTCGGACTCGGCTGGATAGGCCTTCATCGCATGCAGTCCATTTTGGAGGAGGCCGCCGTGGAAGTGATAGGCATGGTCGAGCCGTCGCCGGACCAGGCGGCGCAAGCGGCCTTGCTTGCCCCGGACGCGCGGCGGGTCGGCTGCCTGGACGAGTTGCTGGCTCTCGAGCTCGATGGCCTGGTGATCGCCACCCCCAGCGCCATGCACGCCGAACAGTCGGTCCGCGCCCTGGAGCGCGGCGTGGCGGTCTTCTGCCAAAAACCGCTGGGGCGCGACGCACCGGAAACTCGGGAGGTGGTCGAGGCCGCGCGCAAGGCCGATCGCCTGATCGGCGTAGATCTGTCCTACCGCTTCACCCAAGCCATGGCCTGCATTCATGACCTGACCACGAGCGGCGAACTGGGCCAGGTATTCGCCATCGATCTGCAATTCCATAACGCCTATGGGCCCGACAAACCGTGGTTCTACGACCGCGGGCGGTCCGGCGGCGGCTGCGTCATCGACCTGGGCGTCCACCTCGTCGACCTGGCCCTTTGGCTGACCGGATCTCCCGATCCGCAGGTCACCTCGGCCGACCTGTTCGCCAAAGGCGCGCGACTGCGGCCGGACAGCGGCGATGTGGAAGACTACGCCATCGCCACCGTGGAAATGGGCGCGTGCACGGCGCGGCTGGCCTGCTCGTGGAAGCTGCACGCCGGACAGGATGCGGTCATCGCCATCGCCGTCCACGGCTCGGCGGGCGGCGCCGAGATGCACAACGTGGCCGGTTCCTTCTACGACTTCACCGTCGAGCGCTATCGGGGTTCGGCGCGCGAGACGCTCGTGGCGCCGCCCGATGCCTGGGGCGGCCGAGCCGCGCTGGACTGGGCGCGGCGGCTCGCGCGCGGCGAAGGTTTCGATCCGCGCTCGGAGGAGCTGATTCGGACGGCCAAGGTATTGGATCAAATTTATGCCCGCTGATGACAGCCAACTCCGAAACGTCACCGGATCGCGCGTCCTGCTGGACGGAACGTCCCAGCGACGGGGGGCGATCGATCGCGCACGAGGCGCCGCCCAGTTCAAGGTCGCCCTGCTCGGCACCGGATACGTGGGTTTGGTGACCGGCGCCTGTTTCGCCGATTTCGGCCATAAGGTCACCTGTGTCGACAAGGACGCCGACAAGATCGAGCGCCTGAAGGCCGGCGTCATGCCCATTTACGAGCCGGGGTTGGACGGTCTGGTGGCCCGCAATGTGCGCCGCGGCCGCCTATCTTTTTCGACCGACACCGCGAGCGCCGTCGCCGTTAGCGACGTGGTGTTCATCTGCGTCGGCACACCTTGCCAGGGCGAGGATGGCGGCGCGGATCTGTCCTATGTCTATGCCGCCGCCGAGGAGATCGCGCCCGTCCTGGACGGCTTCACCGTGGTAGCGACCAAGTCCACCGTGCCGGTCGGGGCCGGCGACAGTATCGAGGCGATCATTCGCGGCAAGCGGCCTGACGCCGACGTGGCGGTGGTCTCCAACCCCGAATTCCTGCGTGAGGGCGCGGCGATCGAGGATTTCCAGCAGCCGGAACGGGTGGTGATCGGGGTGAACGACGATGACCGCGCGCGCGCCGTCATGGCGGCCCTGTATCGGCCGCTGAGCGCCAGGGATACGCCGGTCCTGTTCACCGATCGCCGCACGTCCGAACTGACCAAATATGCGTCCAACGCCTTTCTGGCCATGAAGGTCGCCTTCATCAACGAGATGGCCGATCTCTGCGAAGTGGTCGACGCCGACGTCCAGCAGATCGCGCGGGGAATGGGCCTGGACAGCCGCATCGGATCAAAGTTCCTCCAGCCTGGCCCCGGCTTCGGCGGCTCGTGCTTTCCAAAGGATACTCTGGCGCTGGCGCGCACCGCCGTCGGCGCGGGTGCGCGGGCCAGGCTGGTGGAGGCGGCGATCAAGTCGAACGACGCCCGCAAGCCGGCGATGGCCGGCAAGGTGATCCGTGCCATGGGCGAAGATCTGCGTGGCAAGACGATCGGAGTGCTGGGTCTCACCTTCAAGCCCAATACCGATGACATGCGCGCCGCGCCGAGCCTCGACATCATTCCTATCCTGCAAGGTCGCGGCGCCCGCATCCAGGCTTTCGATCCCTCCGGTTGCAAGCCGGCGGCGTTCTTGAATGACATCGACGTCAGGCACGGTCCGTACGAAGCCGCCGACCAGGCGGATTGCCTGCTCATTCTCACCGCCTGGGATCAGTTTCGCGCCCTTGATCTCGATCGCCTCAAGTCGCTGTTGCGAGCCCCTCTGATCGTCGATCTGCACAACATCTACCCTCCCGCTCAAATGACGCGGCGGGGATATCGGTACGTCGGTATCGGACGATCGGAGGCGGAGCCGGCGGCGCGCGCGGTAGGCCATGATGGCCGCCAAGGCGATATGATCAATGTCAATCTGCGGTCGCCATTGGCCAGCAGGGCGGCCCGCAGCCGCTCGGCTCTACCCACGTGCATCGCCCGCTCCCACCAGTGACGCAGGACCATCTGTGGGATCAATACGGCGACCGAACGCCCGGGCGTGTCGGCGTCCAATTTGTCGATGAATTCAAGAAGGGGGCCATGAATCTGGCGTAGCGGCGCGGGGAGCAACACCAGCTTTGGCGGGGTGAATCCGCGCGCGGCCAATGGCGCCGCGATCTCGGTTTGCCAGCGGTGATTCAGCGCTCGAACATCCTCGCGCGCATCCGGACCGTCCAAATGAAGCAAATGGACGCCGATGACGTCCGGTGACAGGGTCATGGCGAAGCTGAGCGCCCTGTCACTCATTCGCGTGCGGGCTTCGAACGCGACCAGCACCGTCGGCGGTTCTGTCTCGCAAAGATCAAATGTCTCGGGCGGCCGCAGCGCTTGGCCCAGGGCGTCGTAGTATCGTCTGACGGCCAACAGCAGCGCGAAAATCGCCGGTATCGCCACGACCACGATCCATGCTCCGTCCATGAACTTCGCGATCACAATAATGGCGAGCGCAAAGCTGGTGATGACCGCCCCCGCGGCGTTGATCGTCAGCCGCCGGCGGCGCCGCCCGGACTGTTTTCGCCAGTAAGCCACCATGCCGGTCTGGCTCATCGTGAAGGTGAGGAAGGCGCCGATAGCGAAGAGCGGGATCAGCCGATCCGTGATTCCACGGAAGGCGATCAGCAATGCTCCGGCTACGACTGCGAGGAAGCCGATCCCACCCGAAAACACCAGTCGCCGATCGGCGAGGGCGAATCGACGCGGCAGGAACCCGTCCTTGGCCAAGACATGGCAGATTCGGGGAAAGCCGACGAAGCTGGTGTTGGCCGAAAGCGCCAGCACTGCGAGAAGACTCGTCATGGCAATGTAGTAGATGGGCCCACGTCCCGCGATGGCGGCGGCAAGCTGCGAGAGAACGCTTTGATAGCCGGGCCGCGTCTGGTCCATCGCGCCGGTTCCATAAACGCGCGCCAGCGCCGCGCCGCCCGCCAGGAGCAGACCGAGGGTGAGGCAGATGACGGTCAATGTCTGGTGCGCACGGCGCGTCACCGGCGGCTTGAAGGCGCCGACGGCGTTGGATACCGCCTCCACGCCTGTCATCGCCGTGCACCCGGACGCGAAGGCCCGCATCAGAAGCCACAGGGTGGCCGATCCAGCGGCGACCCCCAGTGGAGCCGGGGCGATCACCGGGTGGGGCCGCCCGCCGCTCACGATGGGATGCGCCAAGCCGAAGGCGAAGAGACCCACGAAGCTCAGGACGAAGACATAGGTCGGCAACGCAAACAACCAGCCCGCCTCGCCCGTGCCCCTCAAGTTGACGATCGTTATCACCAGGAGGATGACCAGGCAGAGCAACAGGGTGTATGGCTGCAGCGCCGGTACGGACGACGTCAGCGCCCCCACGCCGGCGGAAACGCCCACGGCGACGTTCAGAACATAGTCGACCATAAGAGCAGCGGCGGCGACGAGGCTCGGATAGCAGCCGAGATTTTCCTTCGCCACGAGATATGCGCCGCCATTGCTCTGATAGGCGACCACGGTTTGCCGGTAAGACAAGTAGAGTACGATCAGGAGAAGAATGATCGGCGCCATCACCACGCCGATCCAATTTACGCCGGACGCCCCCAGAACCGCCAGCACTGTGAGGGCGGCCTCGGGGCCGTAGGATACCGAGCCCAGGCCGTCGAGCCCCAAGGCTGGCACCGCCTCCAGCCAGCCCATCTTGCGTGTCTGCTCCTCCCGGTTGGTCAGCCGCCGCCCGAGCAGGAGGCGCGTCAGATTCATGGCGGCGCTCCGTCCGCTTTCATCCAGAGCCCTCCAGCCCGGAGCACGCTCGAAAAGGACCAACCCGGGTCATCGGATCGGAGATCGGCTTCGACCCGGCGCGGGGCTCTTGGCGGGGCCTCTCCAACGGCTCGTCACCCGTTCGAGCCGATCTACTGCCAAGCCCAGCGAGCCTCGCGAATAGGTGACGGCTTGGTAAACTCCGAGCACCGCCCGCGCCCAGCCAATATATAGAGCAGGCCAGCGTAGCAGGCGTGCGACGAAGAACACGCGATGGCTCCAGAGGCTGATCCATTCACGCAGGCGATAGATCAGCCTCCGCCGCGCCGACAATCCAGGGTCGACGCCCGCCACGCGCTTGCGCAGGCGCAGCCCACGATGGCGCGCCAGCCTCAGCGCCAGACCCTCGCGGCGCTGGCGCAGACCCGCCGCCTGCGTCTGGCGAATGAAAGACGCGTCAACTTCGGTAAGCGCGAGGCGGCGATCGGCGATCGCCCCGCGCAGCAACTCGCCGATTTCGGGCGAGCGCACCACCACGACATTGGTCCCGCGCCCGTCCGACGAATAGGGCTCCACCCAGGCGTCGCCGAACGAGATGTCCGCCGTCTCAGCCACGACATCGTCACAGAAATCGCAGGCGGAGTTCTGAAAAAAGCCGGCGCCCCAGTCGCCGTCCGCCAAGCTCCACCAGTCCTGACGTCGGCTCTCGCCGTTCTCGAGGCCCAGGCTCGCGGTGTACCAGTTGGCTGGCCGCGTCGGGTCCTTCAGACGGAAGTCCACGCTGCGCACCTGCGCCATTGTGACTCCCATTTGCCAAGCGAAGCTCTCGACCATGCGCGCGCTCTTCATGTGGCCGCAGAAGAGACCGAGCGTGTAGGCGATGCGCTGTCGTAGGACCGGGTCCTCCCGCCGCAGCAGTTGCACCGCCTTGATGAAGCAGGGAATGCCGACAATCGCATAGCGACCTGGCCGTCGAGCTATCTCACGCGTCACGCCCGAAAGCTCGACCGCGTAATAACGCGACTTGGCCCCGGCGGTCAGGTCCTCGACCGAGCGCGAAATGGCGTAGTGAAACAAAGGCTCGCCCGCATCTGGTCCGGTGGTCGCCGTCACGTGGGCAACACCGTCGATGCGTCCCTGGCGCAGGAGTTCGGCCGCGACCCAGCTGACCATGCCGCCCGAACTGCCGCCCATGCGGAAGTGTCCCTCGGACACATGGCCTACGTAAGCGGCGTCATAACGGCCGATAGCGCTGTCGTAGCGGCGGGCTCCGGGGAACCGGTCGGCCGCGAGTTCATCCTCGTCGGCCGCCGAGGGCGAGAAGGGACAGATACGGGCGAAGGCTTCTCCACCTTCGGCGCCCCGAGGCTTGAGCTGGCCGAACCGATCGAATTTCATCAGAGCCCGCGAAGGATCCGATCGAGATACGCAGCCGCCACATCCGATGCACAGCCCTGCCCGACGGATATCCACCGGCCCCAACGCTGGTGTTTCAATCGAGGGCATGGTCGAGGCAGGCCTGGGAGTGGCGCCGCAGCGCCGCCATGCGCTCGCAGATCGTCGGCTCCAACGGAAGATCCAGGGCGTTTTCCAGCACGGCCTGCTCTGGATCTCCGGCGATCAACCGAGCCTCGGCGCCGAGGGAGTTCACCAAGGCGGTGAGCTTGTGCGATCGGTAGTCGCTCACAGCACAGGCGAACGGTTTCCGGTTGACGAGGGCGAAAACACAGCCGTGAAAGAAATTGGTCACGACCGCCCGGGCGCCGGCCATTGCGGCGGCGAACTCATCGGGACCCGCGGCCAGGTGCTGCTCGTCGGCCCAGGCGTTGCGATAGCCCACGCTGATCAGGGTGAGACCGCGCGTGCGGGCCCAACTTCTAACCGCCATGGCGAAAGCCTCGGAGAAGCTGTGTCCGTAGACGACGACCACCCCGTCTTTCTCGGCAAAGCCGCGGTCGGCATGCTGTGGCCGGCAGAGCTCTTCGAACTGGAGGCAGGGATCCAGAACCACCGCCGGTTCGCGCCCCAGCTCCTTGCGGATCAGCTCGCGCGAGTTCTCGTCCCGCACCGTGATGTCGGCGAACTGCTCAAGCCGCTCGGCCCAGCGGCCGCCAATTCCGTCGCCCGCCTCGTGATTGCCGAAGCTGGCGGCGTAGGCGACCAGCCGATCCACCTTGAGCCCGTCGCCGAAGAAAAGCGGACAGCCGGCATACCACGGATGGCGGAAGTTCCAGACCTCGTCGCTACCGACCACGACCGTGTCGCGCGTCTCCATGTCTTGCGGGTCTTCCAAGGAAAACGGAGCAGACAAGGGCAAGGTCGCGAAGGCCTCGAAAAACTTTCGCACCTTCGCCGAATAGAGCGCCAGATCAGGGCGCGGCGCCCGCGCCGGCAGCAGCGGACGGAGCGCGCAGGCCCATTCTGCCCGATCTATCCGTTTGGATTGGTGGTCGAGCAGGACCGCTTCCCGTCCCTGCCGCCGCAAGCCTTCGACGAGGCAGCGAGCCTGCCAATAGGATCCGTAGTTGATGCACCGGTGAAAGGTCAGCACGCCGATCTTGGCTGATCCGGTCAAGACGAAAAATCCTATGGATTGAGTGGCGCCTGACGCACACGGACACGTCCGCTGAATAATGCGGCCAGCGGAATTGAAGTTCCGCGCTCTTTAGACGGCGATCACGGGAGCCTTTTCCACGGCGCAGTGTTGTCTGGATAACTGGGGATGATGCGGAAATACGGCTCCGGAGCGGTGCTGCGGTGGCCGGCCGAGAGCCCTGTCGATGGTTCAATCAAAGGCCAAAAGGGTGGACGATTACATCGCGGAGGCGTCGGCGGAACGGGCTTGGCTTCTTACTCGAATTCGTGACCTGGCTTGCACGTTGTTGACCGATCACCAGGAGACGATGCAATGGGGAATGCCAGTCTACACCCGGTCAGGCGCTCCATCCTTTGGCTTCGCGGAACAGAAGAACTATGTTTCGCTATACTTCATCAATCCAGCCGCCCTGCGCAAAAATCCCGAGGCGCTGCTGGCGTTGAACACCGGTAAGAACTGCGTCCGCCTGCGCAAATCGACAAAGGTCGACTGGGCGCTCCTGGAGAGATTGTTGATCGATACGCGAGACAATCCGAGGCTGAGCGTTCGCCCAGCTGATCAAGGATGAACCGGGAAGCGCATGATCCGGCGACGGCCCCTAACGGTGATCGCTCCCGCGTCGTGCGCATGGACCGACTTTTCGCAAATGTTTCCAGTCACATCGCCAAGACCGCGGGGCGCCCGGCGGCCTTCATTGCCGCCGTGGTGATCCTGCTCGCATGGGGCGCTAGCGGACCGCTCTTTCGCCTTTCCGATACCTGGCAGCTGATCATGAACACGATCAGCAGCATCATCACCTTCCTGATGGTGTTCCTGATCCAGAACACCCAGGCGCGCGACAGCGAGGCCATGCAAGCCAAGCTCGACACGATCATCGCCGCGTTGGATGGCGCCGACAAACGCTACCTGAGGATTGAACGGCTGCCCGATACCGACATCGAGGACATACGTGCGCGCTTCGGGCCCCGTCCGGGCGCAGAGGGGAAGGTCGAATAATCGTTCCGAGCTGAGTAATTGATTCCGGCGCCGTTCGAACGATGCCAGATGCTTCGCCAGGTCGGTCGCGGTGTCTCAGCCCACCGCGTCGAGGATCTCGACTTCAGGTCGACCGGCCATGGAGGGGCCCATCTTTGCCCCGAGTTCGCGGAAATAGGCCATTCCGCGGTGGGCGGTGACGGCCTCCTCGTCCGTGTACATTTCGAGCACCTTGTAGGTGTTGGCCTCGGTCCGGCTGCGGGTCAGCTGATAGAGCAGGTTGCCGGGTTCATTGGCCCGCACCTTGGCGGCCAATTCGGCGAACACCGCCTCGAAGTCGGGACCCTTGCCGTCCTGAACCCTGATCGTCGCCACGATGCCCAGCATCTCGTCCTCCCCAACCGCGCTTACGAAGGCCCGTAGGCAACCCAGGAATGTCCGCCCGCGTGATGGGCCAGGTCCGGGGCGACGTGGCGCGCCGGCCGCGACGCCCGCAGCACCACAGTCGCAAGGACGATCAATGCCGACGCCAGCAAGGCGATCACCACCAGGACGGCCGTGAACACGATCGCCACGGCCGCCGCCATTACTGAGGCGCCGATCCAGGCCGCGGCGACGCCGAATCCGGCCAATCCCCGCGCCCACCTGGGCTTGCGCGCCATAGGCCCCGTCGCGGCCATGTTGATAATCTCCAGAGCGGACGGACTCTTCGACTTGCTTTCTGGGCGCGTCAACCCTTCTTGCGCCCATGACAGGGTCACAACGGGCCGATCATGGCTGGAGTTTCTGGATCGATCGCGGCGGCACCTTTACCGACGTCGTCGGCCAGGATCGGACTGGCGCCCAGCATAGCCTCAAGCTGCCCTCGCGCTCGGAAGCCTATGAGGATGCGGGGGTCGAGGCCATGCGGCGATTGCTGCGCGTGCCCCCGGGGGAGGTCTTCCCGGCGGCGCGCGTCCAGGCGATTCGCGTCGGCACGACCGTGGCGACCAACGCTCTCTTGGAGCGCACCGGCGCGCGCACCCTGCTGGTGACCACCGAGGGCTTCGCCGACGCCCTCCTCATCGGCGACCAGACCCGGCCCCAACTCTTCGCCTTGGACATCATCAGGCCGCTCCCGCTCAATGAGGCCACCATCGAGGCCCGCGAGCGCCTCGCCGCCGACGGATCGATCCTGACGCAGCTCGACGAAGGCGTTCTTGCCGACGCCCTGGCCACCGCCCGCGCCGCCGGTCTGGAGAGCGTCGCCATCGCCTTCCTGCACAGCGATCTCAACCCCGCCCACGAGCTGGCCGCCGGCGAACTCGCCCGCGCCGCCGGCTTCGCCTATGTCGCCATCAGCAGCGAGGTGTCGCCCCTGCCGAAGTTCCTCGCGCGCGCCGAGACCACGCTGGCCGACGCTTACCTGACACCGCCCCTGCGCGCCTATGTCGAAGGGCTCACCGCGGCGGTCGGCGGAGTCGATGTGTTCTTCATGACCTCCGGCGGCGGCCTGGCGCTCGGCGGCGCCTTCCGCGGTCGTGACGCAGTGGTTTCCGGCCCCGCCGGCGGGGTGATCGGGACCGCCGGGGTGGCGAGCGCCGCCGGCGCCCTGGCCGTGGTCGGCTTCGATATGGGCGGCACCTCGACCGACGTCTGCCGCTTCGCCGGGGCGCTCGAGCGCCGCGACACCGCCCAGGTGGCCGGCGTGAGGCTGCGCGCGCCGATGCTCGACGTGGAAACCGTCGCGGCCGGCGGCGGCTCCATACTCGCATTCGACGGCCTTCGCGCGAGGGTGGGGCCGCTGAGCGCGGGGGCGATTCCCGGTCCGGCCGCCTATGGCCTGGGCGGACCGGCGACGGTCACTGACGCCAATCTGGTGCTCGGCCGACTGGATCCGGCCTACTTCCCGGCCGTGTTCGGGCCGAGCCTCGACGCGCCGCTCGATCCCGCCGCCGCCCAGGCCCGCCTCGCCGAGCTGACTATCGCCATGGGCGCGGCGAGCCCCGAGGCGGCAGCCGAGGGCTTCATCGCCGTGGCCGTGGAGCAGACTGCCGCCGCCATCCGGCGGATCTCCACCGAGCGCGGCTTCGATCCACGCGATCACGCCCTCGTCGCGTTCGGTGGAGCGGCGGGCCAGGTAGCCTGCGCCGTGGCCGAGGCCTTGGGCATTGGCGAAATCCTCTGCCCGCGATTCGCCAGCCTCCTGTCGGCCTGGGGCATTGGCCAGGCCCGGATGCGCGCCGCGCGCCAGAGGGGGCTCGAAGCGCGCCTCGATCCCGTTGGGTTGGCGGCGGCGAACGTCCTGGCGCGGCGCCTCGCCAGGAGCGCCCGCGACCATCTCGCCGCCCAGGGAGCGCGAGCGGCGCGCACGGAGATTCGCTTGATGATCCACTACGAGGACAGTGACGCCACTCTCGCCGCGCCGCTCGTTCCCCTCGCGCAAATCGTCGCCGCCTTCGAAACGGCCCACAGGCGCCTTTTCGGCTTTGTCGAGGCCGGCCGGCCGATGCTGATCGCCAGCGTGGAGGCCGAGGCCGTGGAAGGCGAGCCGCCCTCGCCCAAGCTCGAGCCCGCTCGCCCCGGTCCCCGACAACGCCGCGCCGAGGGCCCCCGCGTTATCCTCGCCGAGCAACTGGCGGCGCCGATCGCGGGGCCGCGGCTGATCGTTCGCGGCGACACCCAGATCTGGCTTGAAAGAGGCTGGCGGGCGAGCCCGGACGCAGATGGTCTGATCAGACTTACCCGCCAGGGCGAAGTCGCAATGGCGCGCAACCAGGCCGGGACGGTTGATCCCGTGACTCTCGAACTCTTCAATCGTCGATTCATGGGCGTCGCCGAAGCCATGGGGGCGGCGCTCGAGCGCACCGCCCGCTCGGTGAACATCAAGGAACGGCTGGACTTCTCCTGCGCCCTCTTCGACGCCGACGGCGGCCTGGTGGCCAACGCCCCGCACATGCCCGTGCACCTTGGGTCCATGGGGGCGAGCGTGCGCGCCGTGAAGGACCGGCATGGGCGCTTCGCGCCCGGCGAAGCCTTCGCCCTCAACAATCCCTACGCCGGCGGCACCCACCTGCCGGACATCACGGTGGTCATGCCGGTCTTCATCGGCGACGAACCGGCTCCGGCCTTCTTTACCGCCGCCCGCGGCCATCACGCCGATGTGGGCGGAGTACAGCCCGGCTCCATGCCGCCTTTCTCGCGCACCATCGCCGAAGAAGGCGTATTGCTCGACGCCATCCCGATCATGCGAGCCGGGGCGTTTCTGGAGGAGGAAACGCGCGCCGCCCTCCTCGCCGGCGCCTGGCCCGCCCGCTCGCCCGAGCGCAATATCGGCGATCTCAAAGCCCAGGTGGCCGCCTGCCAAGCCGGAGCCGGGGCGGTCAGTGGCCTGATCGCCGCCCACGGTGTCGGCGAGGTCGCGCGGTACATGCAATTCGTCCAGGCCAACGCCGAAGCCTGTGTCCGCCGGGCGATCGGCAAACTGACTGATGGTCGGGCGCGGATGGAAATGGACGGCGGCGGCGTGGTCGCCGTCGAGATCACGGTCGACGCGACGGAAGGCCGCGCGAAGCTCGACTTCACCGCCTCCAGCGCCCAGCTCGCCTCGAACTTCAACGCCCCGGCCTCGATCGTCGATGCCGCCGCCCTCTATGTCTTCCGCACCCTGGTCGACGACGACATCCCGCTCAACGCCGGGTGCCTCGTCCCTCTCGACATCGTCGTCGCCAAGGGATCGATGCTCTCGCCGCGCCCCCCCGCCGCGGTGGTCGCCGGCAACGTCGAGACCAGTCAACACCTGGTGGATGCGCTGTTCAGCGCCCTCGAGGTCATGGCCGCCTCTCAGGGAACGATGAACAACCTCACCTTTGGCGACACGGACCGTCAGTACTATGAGACCATCTGTGGCGGCGCCGGGGCGAGCGCCGACGCCGACGGAGCCAGCGCCGTCCATACCCACATGACCAACTCGCGCCTCACTGATCCGGAGATCCTCGAAAGGCGCTTCCCGGTTCGGCTGGAGGAATTCGCTATTCGCCGCGGCTCCGGCGGAGCGGGGGCTCATGTCGGCGGCGACGGGGCGCGGCGGCGGATCCGTTTCCTGGCCGCCATGGAGGTCGCCCTCCTTTCCACACGCCGCCAGCACGCACCGGCCGGCCTGCTGGGTGGCGGCGACGGCCTGCCCGGCGCCCAAAGGTTGATCGCCGCGTCGGGACGGGTAAAGGAACTGCCGGCCTGCTTCAGCTTCGACATCGAGGCCGGCGACGCGATCGAAATCGACACTCCCGGGGGCGGGGGGTTCGGCCGGGCGCGCTCGTCGCCCAAGTCAGGATAAAAGGAGACTTTCGATGCCTGTCCCGGCGCTGCTTTTCGCCCTCTCGCTTCTGGCCGCCGATCCGGCTCAATCGGCGGCCCCTGATTCCGCCCCGCCGGCGGCCGGCGAGCCGCTCCCGTCCGGCGCCCCCACCGACGAGTACCCCCTCGCCGCCTGGTGCTACGGCGCGCTCAGCGAATATCTCGACGTCTATGACCGGGTGAAGCCGGACCTGGTCAAGATCGACAAGATGTTCGGCACCTCCCAGCCCAACGAGCGCGCGCCTTATGCCTCCGACATGGCCGCCGCCCGCGTCGAGCTGAAGGTGCTGGGCCACGCCGTCCAGGCGGCCGAGCAGGCCAGCCCCTCGCCCATCGCTCCGCAAGGGATCGAGGCGCTCAACCACGGCCGGGCGATCTGGCGCCCGGCCGAAGCCAAGACCAGCCGCGAGCTGGCGAGAGCCTGGCTTTCCTGGGCCCTTCCCGATCGCTGCGCCTCCAACGCGCGCGAGCTGATCGCCAAATCGGCCCTGCTCGGCAGGGCGCTCAAATACAACAATCCCTCGGCAACCGACGCGCCGCCACCGCCGACGCCGGCCCCCTCGCCCTGATCGGAGGCCTGGAGCCGGGCGGCCGCATGCTTGGTGAGGCGAGCGTCGTTTTGCCACTCGCCGCGCTGGGGGCCGCGGCTGGCGGGCTGGCCTGGTGGGTGAGTGGCCTGTTCGAGGCCGAACGGCGCCGCCTTCCTCTCGTCACGATCGTTCTCGCCACGTCGGTGACGTTCGGCTGGGCGGCGGCCCTGGTTCCCTTCGGCTGGCTGCTGGGTGCTAGCCTCGTCCTGGCCTGGACCCTCGGCGCTCTGGCGGCGGTCGACGCCGTCGCCCTGCGCTTGCCGGATGTCCTGACCCTGCCGCTCATCGCCGGCGGCCTGATGGTAAGCCTCGCCCTGCCGGACAGGCCGATCGCCGGGCATCTGGCCGGCGCGGTGGCCGGTTATGCCGTCCTGGCCGCCTTGGCGTGGGCCTGGCGGAGGTGGCGGGGGATCGACGGTATAGGCCTCGGCGACGCCAAGCTGTTGGCTGCGGCCGGCGCATGGCTCGGATGGCGGCCGTTACCCGAGGTGGTGATGATCGCCTGCGCGCTGGCGCTCGCCTGGGTGGCGTTCGTGGCGATCGCCCGGCGAACCTCTCCGCGCGGCGCCAGGATCGCGTTCGGCGCGCCGCTCAGCCTGGCGATCTGGATCGTCTGGCTCTACGGTCCGGCCTGATCAGCCATTCCGCCTCGCCTTGGGGAACCGCGGCAGCGGCGGCGGCGCTGGCGGCGGGGGCGGCGGCGGGGGAGGCGCCAGTTCGATCTTGCCGCGCAGTTCGTCGGTGATGGCCCTGGCGTCGACGGGGGTGCGAACCACCCGTGGGGTCAAGGTGACGATGAGTTCGGTGCGCAAGAGGCCAGCCGTGGTGTCGCCGAAAAGATGGCCGAAGAAGGGGATGTCCCCCAGCAGGGGAATGGTCGAACGTCCCTTCTGGATTTCGTTTTTCATCAGGCCGCCCAGAGCCACCGTCTCGCCGTCCTGAACCGCCACCGAAGTGGAAATCTTGCGTTCCTCGAAGGTCGGGGAGTCGATCCCGGAACCGGAATTAACCTGGGCGGTGGATTGCGGGAGCACGTCGCTGACCTCCTGGGCGATGTCGAGCAGGACGAGGCCGCCGCTGTTCACCCTGGGCGTGACCTTCAGGATGATGCCGGTCTGTTTGTAGTCGATGGAATTGACCACCGGCGCGCCGGTGGTCACCGTGCTGATCGCCGAGCCGGTCGAGATCGGCACCTCTTCGCCCACGTCTATGGTCGCGGTGTGGTTGTTGATCACCATCAGCTTGGGCGCCGACAGCACCTTGACGTCGGTGATCTGGCGCAGGGCGTTGAGCACCGCGGTGACGCTGCCGCCTGAATACATATAGGAGAATCCGGGAAAGTTCTGGACCGGCGTGCTGGTCGTTCCCTGAGTGAGGGCGCCGCTGCTGTTGCCGGAATTGAAGGACCACTGGATGCCGTATTGGAGCTGGTGGTTGAGGGTCACCTCGCTCACCGAGGCGTCGATCATCACCTGCAGTGGAGGCACGTCGAGCTTGCGAAGGGCGTCCTCGATCACCGCATAATTACGCGGCGTGGCGAAGACGACGATGGCATTGTTGGCTTCGTCGGCGGTGATTGTCGTGGCGTCGGGCGAGGCGGCCGTCGCCGTTGAAGCCTCGGGGGCAGTTTCACGCGCGTTCGCCACCTGAGCCGCCGCCGCCGTCACCCTGGCCGCCTGGAGGGGAAGCATGCCCACGGCGTTGGCGGTGGCGGTGAGCAGCGAGGGCCGCGAGGTGACGTCGTTGAGTTCGGTGGGGTTGGTGTCGGTGACCGAGCCTCTGGGCGCGGCGATCCCGAAGGCGCCGTCGAGGACCTTGGTCAGATCGGCGGCGCGACCGTTCTGCACGTGGTAGACGAAGATGCGCCGCTCCGCGCCCTCGCCTTCGCGATCGAGCACTTCCACGAAGCGGGCGACATCGTCGAGGTATTGCCGCTGCGGTGAGATGGCGAGAATGCCGTTGAGGCGCTCCATGGTGATCAGCCGCACCAGACCGGCCGACGCCGATCCGGGAGCATTGAGGAGCTTCTCGAGTTCGGGCGTGATCAGCCGCGCGTCCGTTCGCTGAGGAACGAAGAGGGCGAAACTCATGCCCTTGAGCCAATCCACGTCGAATTGACCGACCAGCTCGCGCAGCGCCGTGCGCTGGACGCTGGTGCCCGATACGACCAGCACATTATGTTCCGCGTCGGCCACCGAGATGGCATTCGGCACGAGCGGGTCGAGCAGCTTGCGCAGCTCCTCGGCGTTGACGAACTTCAGCTGGATCGTCTCGTTGCCGTAGCCCGTGTCGGCTGGACCCACGACTGGCGCCTCGCCGCGCGCCACGCCGGCCGGCAGGATGGTGTAGATCCCCGAGCGGTCGGCGAGGACGAGGTTGGCGCTGGCCAGGGCGCGCTCGAAGAAGGCCAGGATATCGGCCCTGCGGATCGGCTTCTGGGTCTGGAGGGTGACCTGACCCTGGACCGACCGGTCGACGCTATAGGGCAGATGCAGGGTGTCGCCGAGGATGGCCTTGGCCACCGCATGGACATCGACGCTGGGGAAATTGAGCGTGACGTCGCCGCCCCGCACCACCTGAACCGGGGCTGGAGGAGCGGGGCGAGTGGGGGTCGTTCCTGGCAAAATGGTGGTGCGCACCTGGCGATCATCCAGGGTCGACGGCGAAGTGTCGGTCTGGGCGCAGAGCGGGGTCGCGCTCAGCACCGCCAGGATGAGGAACTTCGTCAGAGTGGGTCGCATCATTGGGGTTCCGTTTCGGCGCCCTGCGCGGCAGCCTTCGAGAGCGCCTCGGCGGGCGCCCCGACGACGAGGGTGTGGCGCATCCCGCTGCGCTCGAGGGTCAGCTTTGCGGCCTCCACGGCCACCACCCGCCAGCCCTCGACGATGTCGCCGACGTGCACGGTCCTGATCGAACCGGACGGCCCGGAGATCACCGCCGTCGCGGCGCCGTGGCCCACCGCCGCGCCGAGCGCCGAATAGCCGGCGAGTTCGCCACCCGCGATCGCCGAAAGATCGCTGGGGCCGGGCTTGCGGTCGGGGGCGAAGATCGGCTTGGCGAGGACATCGGCATACGGCGCCGGCGGCGGGATGAGCAACGGCCGCGGTTTGCGTTCGGCCACGCTCGAGGCCTCCGGCGGCGTCGCGGCCGAGGGCAGGAAGAATTGCAGGCCCAAAGCCAGGATCAGCCCCCCCACCGCCACGACCGCGAGCGGATCAAGACGTGCGCCCGGCCGGCGGCCGATAGTCGGCTGAGAGTTCCAGGCGGACATCGAGGGGCGCCGCGCGTCCGCTCTTGAGCGCCCGGTCGGCGGAGATGGATAGGACATTGACAAGGACATAGACCCCCTCGGCCTCAAGTCGCCTTAAACTGTCGCACAATTGTGTCAGCGTCATCTGGGCGTCGGCGCGGATGCGGACGCGTCCGGGGGCGGCGTCCGCGGTGATGTCCTGAAAGCCGGCGACGGTGTAGCCTTCCCCGGCCGCCAGCTGCTGCACCTTCGCCTTGAGGGCGTCGGCCGCCAGCCCTTCGCTGGAGGCGGGCAGGGAGAACCGGTTGGCGACGGCCTGCTGGCTTCGCGCCGCCGCCCGCCAGATGGGCGCATCGGCGATCAGTCGCTCGTTGCGCCGGAAGCTCGCCGTGAGGCGCGCCCGCTCTGCGGCGCGATCCGAGAAGCCGTCGATGATCGGTCCGACCAGCGCCAGCCAGATCACGGCGATGACTGCCACCAGGATCCCAAGCGCGACGAGCCGGCGCTCGCGGGGCGCCAGCGGTTTCATGGCGCTTTCCCGGCGTCGGCGGTGATGTCGAACGGCTGGCCGCCGGCCGCGTCCGGCGCCGCGTCGGTGGCGATGGCTCGCGGATTGGCAAACTCGCCCATACCGCGAACGGCGGCGGTGATGTCGGCGGCCGGCGGCTTGAATCCGACCAGCCGCAGGCTCTGCCGGTTCCACTCCAGCCGCTGCACCCAGGCCCCGGCGGGCAGGCCTCGGGTCAGGGCCTCGAGCATGGCCAGGGGCTCGCCTCGGCCGCCCTCGGCGATCAGGGCGCGGCGGCGAACATCCTCGGCGAGGACATGGCTCTTCACCTGTTGCGCCGCGCCGGCCATCGGCTCCTGAGCCTCGACCTGGCGGCGCAGCCTGGAGAGATCGATCATGTCTCGGCCGACGAAGACCGCGAGATTGGCGAGGGTCAAGACGGCGACCGCCGTCCACCACCACGCCCTGGGCCGGCGGCGCTTCTCGCCGCGCGCGGCGAGGACGGCGGGGAGGAAATCGAAGCGCGGCGAGAACCCCTCCGCCTCGGCGTTGGCGCTCAGACGGCCGGGTTCCAGACCGGCGGCGCGGGCCGCCCCGAGGGCATCGTCCGCGGCGGTCTTGGCTACAACGCCAAGCAGGACCTTTTGGCTGGTTCCGGGAGCGCCTGGATCGACGATCTCGAAATCGAAATGGATGAGGGCGGGGCTGAGTGGCGACAGGCGGTCGATGTCGAGGGCCAGCATGCGGCGAACGTCGGAGGCGGGCATCGGCGGGGTATCGACCTCGCGAATGAGCGCTACGGCCGGGTCGAGCAGGATGCCGAGCGGCCGGCCTGCCTCCGCTGGGCTGAGGCCGTCGGCGAGTTTGCGACCGTCGCGCCACATCCGCCAGCGTCCTTCGCCGAGGCTTTCGGCGAAAATTCGCGGCTGCGACGAAAGTCGCGCCCGCCAAGGCGCCGGCAACATCGCCGCCAGCTCCTCCAGCCACCAGGCGAGCCCTCGTCGCGCCAGGGCGGCGAGGGAGGCCAGGTCCATATCGGAGTTCAGGGCGTCAGTGAGGCTCATCCGGCCCGGGGAGCTTGCGGCGCCGGCGTCACGCCACGCGGCGGCGGGGAGGCGCCGCTACCAGTTGCCGACATCGGCCGCCTCGCCGGTCCCGCCCTCGGCCTTGTCGGAGCCCAGCGAATAGATGTCGACCTCGCCGTGCTTGCCGGGACTGCGGTAGAGGTAAGGCTGGCCCCAGGGATCGATGAGAGCCGCGCGCTTGACCAGGTACGGACCGTTCCAGCCGGCCGCGTTGGGCGGCGCGGCCACGGTGGCGGCGAGGCCCTCGTCCTGGTTTGGATAGTGGCCGATGTCCAGGCGGTAAAGTTCGAGGGCGGCCCCGATATTCTGGATTTGGACCTTGGCGGTCTGGGTTCGCGACGTGCCGAGATACTTCAGAACCTGGGGCGCGATGATCGCCGCCAGGAGACCCATGATCGCCAGGACCACGAGCAATTCGAGCAGGGTGAACCCGTCGTCACTACGGACTTTGCGGAGCAGCTTGGTCATGGAGCAAGAGCCAGATCGTTGAAGCCAAGGATGGCGGACATCAGGGAGGCGATCACAGTGGCGACCACCATGCCCATGAAGACCGTGATCGCGGGCGTCAATATGGCGATCAATCGTTCGATCGTCGAGCGGACCTGACGGTCGAGGACGTCGGCCAGGCGGGTGAGCATGCGGCCGAGCTGGGCGGTTTCCTCTCCGGTCCGCAGGAAGCTGAGCGCCATCGGCGGAAAGACTCCGGTCGCCGCCAGAGGGCCGGAGAGGCCGCCGCCCTGTTTCAAGCCGGCCGCGACACGGCCGATGGCGTCGGCGATGAGGCTGTTGGAAACCGATCCGCGGGCGATGCCGACCGCGGCCGGAAGGGCCACCCCGCCGTCCACGAGGGCCCCCAGGGTGCGGGCAAATGCCGCGGTCTCGGCCTCCCTGACCAGGTTCCCGAGCCACGGTGCGGCGAGAATGGCGCGCTCGGCGCTTTTCCTTGCGCTGGGGCGTTTCAGCCACTGGCGAAATCCGAACACAAGAAAGATCGCCGCGAGCGCCATGGCCCAGCCCCAGGCGCGCACCGCCTCGCTGGCCCCCATGACCATCCGGGTCGCGAACGGCAACTGCGCGTGGGACCCGGAAAACAGGCCTTCGAACTGCGGCACGACGACGAGCAGGATGACCAGGATCACACTGGTCGCCACCACGATGAGGGTGGCCGGATAGGCGAGCGAGGAGATGACCACCTGGCGGAGGGCCTCGGCGCGATCGAGGCTTTCGGCCAGGCGAGTCAGGGCCGCCCCCAGCCGCCCATCGGCTTCTCCCGCCTCACACATCGCCGCCGCCATGGGCGGAAACAGTGGTCCGGCCTCGGCCATGGCCCGCGACAGGGTCGCGCCTTCCTTCACCCGGGCGTGAAGCTCGCCGAACGCCGTCTTGACTGTCGGTTCGATCAGGTTGTCGACGCACACCGCCAGGGCCCGGTCGAGAGTCAGGCCGGCGTCGAGCAGCACGCCCAGCTCGCCCACGGCGTTGATCACCGCGCGCCGGGCGCGTCCGCCTGGCCGGCCAGGGCGAGTTGCACGTCGTCCGGCCGCCGCCTCGGCTGTCTCGATCGGCAGCAGGCCCTGGCGGCGAAGTTGGGCGATGGCGTCCTCGGCCGAGGCGCCCTGCAACAGTCCCGTGCGGATCGCGCCGGCCGTGGTGGCGGCGCGGTAACGGTAGGTGGTCATGGCCTCAGCCGTCCCGCGTCACGCGCAGAACTTCCTCGAGGGTGGTGAGCCCAGCCTGGGCCTTGGCGAGCCCATCCTCGAACATCGGCCTGATTTGGGCGGCGGCCTCGATCTGGCGCGCCTCCGCCCTTGCCAGCACCAGCCGCTCGCTCTCAGCGTCCAGGACCAGCAACTCGAGGATCGCGATGCGGCCGCGAAATCCGCTGTGGTCGCAAGCGGCGCACCCGACCGGCCGCCAGAGCTGCTCGATCCCCTTCAACCCCAGGGCGTCCATCGCCTCCCTGGGCGGCGCAAAGGGCTCGCGACAGTGGCGGCACAAGCGGCGGACGAGGCGCTGGGCGAGGATGGCGTTGACCGTCGAGGTGATCAGGAACGGCTCGACGCCCATGTCGAGCAGGCGGGTGACCGCAGCCGCGGCGCTGTTGGTGTGCAGGGTCGAAAGGATGGTGTGGCCGGTCAGGGCCGCCTGGACGGCCACCTGGGCGGTCTCCAGGTCGCGGATCTCGCCGACCATCATGACGTCGGGATCCTGGCGCAGGAACGAGCGCAGGGCCGTGGCGAAGGTCAGGCCGATGCCGGGACTGACCTGGGTCTGGTTGATGCCGGCCAGGCGATATTCGATGGGGTCCTCGATGGTCAGAATCTTCCGGTCGGCCGTGTTCATCACCGCCAGGGAGGCATAGAGAGTGGTCGTCTTTCCGCTGCCGGTCGGGCCGGTCACCAGCACGATGCCGTGCGGCAGGCGCAGCACCCTCAGATAGCGTTCAAGCGCCTCGCCCTCGAACCCCAGTGACTGGAAGTCCAGCGCCAGATTCGATCGGTCGAGGATGCGCAGCACCACGCTCTCGCCGTGAATGGTCGGCGAGGTGGCGACCCGCAGGTCGATGTCGTGGCCGCGCACCGCAAGGCGCAGCCGGCCGTCTTGCGGCAGGCGCCGCTCGGCAATGTTGAGGCCGGCCATGACCTTGATCCGCGACACGAGGGAGGCCTTGAGCGCCGGCGGCAAAGGCGGCTCCTCTCGGAGCGCCCCGTCGATGCGCAGGCGCACCTTCAGACAATCCTCGGCCGGCTCGATGTGGATGTCCGAAGCCTGGGATTCTGTCGCCCGGGCGATGAGGGCGTTGACGGCGCGGACCACCGGCGCGTCGCTCGACAGGTCCTTGAGCCGCTCGACGTCGAGCTCGTCGGCCTCGCCGAGTTCGGTCGGCCCGACGGCGTCGACGGGATAGAGGCGATCCAGCGCCGCCTCCATGTCGGAGGAGCGGGCGATGAGCGGGTTGACGGGGCGGCCGAGCGCGAAGGCGAGGGCCTGGCGATCGAAGGCGTTCAGGGGATCGACGAAGGCGATATCGACCGCGCTTTCCCCCTCCCGGACCGGCAGGGCGCGGATGTCACGCAGGAAGCCCGGCGAGAGGCGGTCGGCGGCCACCGGCTCGGCCGGAAACTCCGCCGCCGCCGCAATCCGCAAACCCGTAGCCTCGGCAATCGCCTTGGCCAGCGCGTCCTCACTCAGCAGGCCAAGTCGGGTCAGAACCGCGTCGAGGGGTTCCCCGGTCTCGGTCTGGACCAGCGCCGCCCGGGCCAGTGTTTCAGCGGGGGTCAGGCCGCGATCGAGCACCAGGCGATGAAGCGTCAGCGTCTCGAGAGGCGCGACGGCGACATGGGTCAGATCATCCATGGACGGCCGCGGCCCGCGGAGCCTTTCGTTGCCATGGGCAGGCGTTTACCGCGAACGCGGCGAGCCGTCCAACCTCACCCGCACGCCAGGCGAAAACTTCTATGCGGCTCCGCTTGCGCCCTGCGGGCATTTGACCTAGCCCTGTTCTTTCAGACGACCGGCTGATCGTCCGGGGCAAATAATACTCAGACTGGGGAAGTTCATGAAACATCTGCATCGCTTCGCGGCGCCATTCCTGGCGACCGTATCGCTGGCCGCCGTGAGCCATGCCGCCACGCCCAAGATCGTCAGCGTCGCGACGGCGGCCCCGGCCACCGCGGTCGACTTCGAAGTCTTCCTGCCCCTGCAGAACAAGTCCGGCCTCGAGTCCCTTCTCCGCGCCCAGCAGAAGGTGGGATCGGCCAGCTATCACAAATGGTTGACCCCTGCCCAGTTCGGCGCCCAATTCGGACCTTCGGCGAGCACCTTCGCGAGTGTCAGGTCCGCCGCCCAGGCCGCCGGCCTGCAAGTGACCGCGGTTCACACCCGCTCCTTCCATGTCACCGGTTCGGCCACCCAGGTGAACAAGTTCCTTGGTACAAGCCTCAACACGGTGAGCTTCGCCGACGGCCGCACGGCCCTTCGGACGGCAAAACCACTCGCCCTGCCAGACACCCTCAAACAACAGGGCGTGGTCATCGCCGCCTTCACCGGCATTCCGGCCAAGGAGACCCATTTCCACAAGGTCAGCGGTCCCGTGCCGGCCAATCGCTACGGCCCCGCGGGTCCCTACTGGTTCACCGATCTGAAGCAGGCCTACAACTTCCCGTCCTACAATACCTTCGAACCTGATGGTCGCCGCCTCAATGGCCACGGAGTTTCGGTCGCGGTCCTGATGGAGACCTCGGCCCAGCAGAGCGACGTCGACGCGTTCTTCACACACGAACACTGGACCGACATCACCCATCTCGCGCCCCCGAGATTCCGCGTCATGAATGTCGACGGCGGAGCACCCTTCAATTCCAACAGTGGAGGCTCGTTCGAAGCTTCCCTGGACGTCCAGCAGGTGCTTGGTGGGGCGCCGGGGACGGATGTGACCCTGGTCAGCATCCCCGACCTCTTCGATTCCCACATTCTCGACGGCTACGTCGCCATCGTCGATGGCAACCGGTGGGATCTCGTCAACTCATCGTTCGGCGGTTGTGAGCTGGGCTACACCCCGGCGTACAACGAGGGCGTGGACGAAACCGGCGTCCTGCGGACCTATGACGAGGTCTTCGAGCAAGGCAACGCCCAGGGGATCACCTTCGTCGCCAGTTCGGGCGATTCCGCCGGACTCTCCTGCCCATCGGTCAACTACTTCTTCGGAGCCACCGACGCCACCTTCGTGCCGAGCGTCGAGACCCCCGCCGACGATCCCAACGTCACCGCGGTGGGTGGCGGCAACCTGGTCACCACGACCCCGCCCGACCCCCAAACCAGCCCGCCGACGCTGACCTCTCAGTACGTGAGCGAGAACGCCTACAGCGATCCGGAAGTGCCCTATGACATCTACGGCTTCGGGACCAACGTTCACGGCGGTCGCTGGGGCGCGGGCGGCGGCCAAAGCGTGGTCTTCGCCAGGCCGGTCTATCAGAACTGGATCACCTTCTTCGGGAACCGGGTGAGCGGCCGCGCCGTGCCGGATGTCGGAATGCAGGTCGGCGGCTGCCCCTCGGGTCTGGCCGCTTCCTGCCGGCCGACCGACAGCGCCGCGGTGTTGGCCTTCGCCGGCGGCTTCTATGGGGTCATCGGCACGTCCGTGTCCTCACCGGAGTTCGTCGGAGCCCTGGCCCTCGTCGAGCAGAACGGCGGCGGACGGGTGGGCAACCTCAACTGGTTCCTGTGGGCCCAGGGCTATACCCAGACCGACCTCGGCGGCGCCAAGGCGGCGGCGGTGGCTCAGTTCTTCCACAAAGGCCAGCCCGGTTACAACGGCGTCGTCCACACTCAGGACACCGTCGGATTCGACTATATGTACGGTAACGGCACGCCCAACATGCGGACCCTCTTCGGCCTGACCTCGGACGCTCCGGCGGGCGATCCGCAGACGAAGACCAACCCGTAAAGGCCGCGATCGGCCAAGGACTGGAGAGGCGGGGCTCCCGGGCCCCGCCTTTTCCTTTTGACTTACTGAGCCAATGAGGGGGCGAGCACCGTGGCGCCCTGCTGGCGGAGGCGAGCGTCGCGGACGGCGGCGAGGAGCGCGCGAACGTCCGGTCCGTCGGCCAAATCCCCCAGCGCCCCGGTCAGGGCGACAGCCTGGCTCCGACCGCCGAACATTCGCCCGATCGCTTCGAACGGACTGGGCTTCTCGCCGAACGGCACGAGCTGGGCCTCGCCACGGATCCCGGCGAGCGCCTTGGCCCGGTCGACGGCCATTGCGAAGCCGCCGAGCTCGTCGACCAGCCCCAGCGCCTTGGCCTGAACACCGGTCCATACCCGGCCGCGGGCGATCTCGCGCACGCGATCGGGGGCGAGGCGGCGGCCTTGCGCGACGCGGGCGATGAAGCCGTCGTAGATGTGGTCGATCCACGCCGAGAAGGCCGCCTTCTGGCTCGCCGACATGGCCGCTTGCGTACCCGACGATGCGGCGTAGTCGCCGCCGATGCTGAGACCGCGGACATCGATACCGAACCGGGCGAGCGCAGGACCGAGCACAAACTTGCCACCGAATACCCCAATCGAGCCGGTGAGGGTCGAAGGCTGGGCGACGATCTCGTTGGCGTCGGAGGCGATCCAATAGCCGCCCGAGGCCCCATAGGTCCCCATGCTGACGACCACCGGCTTGCCCACCGCGCGCGCCTCGCGCACGGCCGCCGAAATCTGCTCGGAGGCGGTGTCGGACCCGCCCGGCGACGAGATCCTGAAGACGATCGCCCGCACCGCATGATCGTCGATCGCGTCGTAGAACGCCTTGGCGACGTTATCCGAGCGGATGGTCTCCTCGCCGCCGAGCGCCGGGCCCTCCCCGCGGCCGGTCATGATCGCCCCCTCGGCCGAGATCACCGCCACCTTGGGCGCATCCGAAAGCCCGACGCGGCCGCGGGCGTCGTAATCGCCGATTTCGACCAGCTTGGCTCCCGCCCCGGCTCTGGCCAGGGCGGCGGCCTCGGCTTCCTTGACCTCGCCGACATGGTCGATGAGCCCCTTGGCGCGGGCGTCCTCGGCCGAATAGGGACCGGCATCGACGAGGGTCTTCAGGTCCGCGGCCGGCCGGCCGCGGTCGGCCGCGACGGCGGCCAGGGCCGTGTCGAAGACCGATCCCATCCACGACAGCTCGGCCAGCCGATGGGCCGGGGTGTAGTCGTCATAGAGGAAGGGATTGACGGCGTTCTTGAATTCGTAGCGTTGCTGGTAGTCGGCGACGACCCCGTGGGCGTCGAACAGACGCTTGAAGAACACGTCTTGGCGGGCGATGCCGGTGACCTGGAAAGGCGAGGACGGCTGCAGCCAGATGTCGCCCGACGCCGCGGCCAGTTCATAGGTCGAGACCACGAAGCCTTCGGCGTAGAGTCCCTGGGCGTGGGCGAGGATGAACTTGCCGTGGGCGCGGAAACGCTGGAAAGCCCCCCGCAGCTCATCGGCGGCGGCCGGCTCCATGCCGGCCTCGGGGAGACGGACCAGCAGGCCCTTGACCCTGTCGTCAGTCTCGGCCCGGCGCAGGGCCTGCTCGATCCCCATCACCGAGACGTTGTGACCGCCGATGAAGGCGAGCGGGTTGCTCGGTTCCTGGTCCGTGAGGCCACCGCGCAGGTCGAGGCCGAGCACAGTCCGATCCGGAGTGGGCGCCGGGGCAGCCGCGCCCGCCACCAGGCCGACGATGACCAGGGGCGCTGTGATGGCGAAGAGGGTGAGACCGACCAGCACGCCGGCGACGGTGATCAGGAACTGCTTCATGGGTAAGTCACATCCCGCGCGGCGTACCCGCTTCATCGGGCCATAGCGCAAGGGCGCGTGCCGCGCATGGACAATTGGTCGGAGTGGCAGGATTCGAACCTGCGACCCCCGCGTCCCGAACGCGGTGCTCTACCAGACTGAGCCACACTCCGATGAAAGAGCGGGCCTTATAGAGGAGGGCCTTTGGGCGGGCAAGGATCGCCAAGGCGCCCGCGTCGACCGCGATTGTGCGGCGCGGCAGCCCTGCCACAGCCGCCTCGCCGTTGCGTGGTCGGGGGTCCTGCGCTATCCCACCGCGCTCGCGCCGCCGGACCTCGAAAGCCGGTGTCCGCTGGGGAATGGTGTAATGGTAACACTGCGGTTTTTGGTACCGTCATTCTAGGTTCGAGTCCTAGTTCCCCAGCCAGGCGCCCTATCCCCCGCCGAGTTTCAATCCTTCGCCGCGCGGCGCTGCGCCACCGGTGACGAGGGTCTTCTGCATCCAGACGATGTCGAGCCACCGACCGCGCTTGAAGCCGACGTTTCGGCCGACGCCGAGCTGAGTGAATCCCATCGCTCGGTGCAGACCGATGGAGGCCGCGTTGCCGCTGTCGCCGACGATGGCCATCAGCTGGCGAAGCCCCAGGGCTTCGCAGCCTTCGATCACCGCGCCCAGCAAGGCGCGGCCCAGGCCGTGGCCCACCGCGTCCGGGCGCACATAGACCGTGTCCTCGGCAGTGAAGCGGTAGGCCGCGCGCGGTCGGAACGCCGAGGCGTAGGCGAAGCCGGCCACCTCCCCATTCAGCTCGGCGACTAGATAAGGGAGGCCCAGCGCCCGCACGGCCGCAACCCGGCCGGACAGATCCTCGGCTGTGGGCGGAACCTCCTCGAAGGTGCCGAAGCCAGTGAGAACATGGTGGCTATAGATGGCGGCGATGGCCGCCATGTCGGCGCTCGCGGCCTCGCGGATCAATGGGCTTCTATCGCCACGCATAATTGAAGCTCAGGCTGATCCGCCGCCCCTTGCCGGGGAGGACCTCATGGCGCAGCCAGCTCTCCCAGATGTAGATCGCGCCGGCGGCGGGCTGAAGGGTGACGAAGGCACGGCTGGGCTCGGCGGCGTCGGCGCGGCGTGGCGGGGCGGCCATCATCAGGGGAAGCCGCGGATCCTCCAGGCGAAGGGCTCCAGCCCCGGGCGGCGCGGTGATATAGATCACTCCCGAGAGGGCGGCATGCGGATGAATGTGGCCGGAATGCCCGGCGCCCGGTTTCAGGACGCTGACCCACATGCTGTCGAGGGCGAGGCGCCCGCCGCCGAGGTCGAACTCGAAGCCGGCCGCCGCCAAGGCGGCATGGCGGTCGAGGCGCCGTTTCAGCTCGCCAAAGACCGTCGCCCTGCGAGGGAGATCGTCGAGCGAGGCATAAGAAGTGTAGCCACCATAGCCGTGCGCCTTCGACCACGCCCGCCCGGCCAAATCCTCCGTCGCCAGCAGGTCGCAGGCGGCCTCCAGGTCATCACGGAAGGCGGCGAATCGCGGCTCGCCGGCCACGCTGGCCTCGTAGAGGCGGGTGACGAACAGATCGCGCAATGAACCGATGCCTCCCCTTTCGCCCGCAATGGTGCATAGTCGCGCTGGATGATCGAGGCCACATGCCATTGCGAGGCGGTGAAATTCGAGGTCGCGCACGCGCCGGAGTGGGTGAACTCCTGCAACTGCTCGATCTGCCGGCGCCTGGGCACTTTGTGCGCGTACTACGCCCTCGGCGAGGTGAGGCTGGTGAGCCCGGACCCGCCGCTCGGCGACTATGTCTGGGGCGACAGGATGATCACCTTCCACCATTGCCAGGTATGCGGCTGTCCGACCCACTGGACACCGAACGGCGAGGAGCACCCGGACCGCATGGGCTTCAACGCCCGCCTCTTCGATCCCGAGGTCATGGCCGGTGTCCGGATCCGCCGCTTCGACGGCGCGAAGACCTGGAAATTCCTGGACGAGGGTTAGCGGGTCGCGAAGGCCGGTGACTTCATCGACGCGATACAGCGGGTGTCCAGGCCCTCCGCGTCGCCCTTGGCGAAAAAGGCATCGGCGATCCGGTCCAGGCAGTCGATGTTCGTGAGGCCGATGGGCAGGTGCGACATCGGCTCGATCACCACCACCCGGGCGTGGGGGAGGCCGGCGGCGATCCTGCGCGCCCACGGGATCGGGGTCGTGGCGTCCCGCCCGCCGCCCAACAACAGCACCGGCGTTTCGGAAGCCAGAGGGCTCAGGAGTCGGGGGTCGGCGATCGCGGCGGCCCAAAGTCGGCACGCCGCCACCTGTCGATCCACCCGGTAGCGGCCGAAGCTGGTCCGCGCGGTCGCCAGCTCGATCTCGCCGGGGCGGATTCGCCGCGTGCCTTCAGGGCAGGTCACCGACAGATAAAGCCCGTCGGCCTCCGGTTCCGGGCCCCCCGCTTCGATGGCCGCGGCGAACGGGGTGAAATCGGCGTTGGCCGCGCGGCCGATCAGATAAGGGAGGCGGCGCTGGCCGAAGTTGCTGTTGAGCATGCCGCGCACCGCCTCGCCAAGGGGGCCTGGCCGCAGGACAATCTCGCCCTTGGCGGTGTGGACCGCGACCGGTTGGCGCACGACGCGGGCCATGACGGCGCGCCAGTCGGACTCCAGGCGCGGGTGGGCTTCATGGCACGCCGGATCGGCGCGGCAGTCCGCGAAGACCTGCCTGAGGGCGTTTTCGCCGTTGGCGGCGTGAGACAGCGGCAGTTTTTCGCCCAGGGGAACCGAACCAATGAAGGCGGCGGCGCGCACCCGTTTCGGGTAGAGCTTCATATAGGCTTGGCCGAGCATGGTTCCGTAGGAGAGGCCCATCAGGTCCACGCGGGAGTAGCCCAGGGCGGCGCGAATGGCGTCGACGTCATGGGCCGAAGCCGCGGTCGTGTATTGGGCGAGATCCGCCTCGGCCTCCAGGCGCCGCCGGCAGGCGGTGACCAACGCGGCCGGCCACATGTCTTCGGTCGCCTGTCGCTGTTCCGTCTCGGCGCAATGGAGAGGCGCCGAGGCGCCGGTCCCGCGCTGGTCGAACAGGATCACGGCTCGGCGGGCGCGATGAAACCGCAGATCCGTGGAGTAGAGGGCGGCGCTCACCGTGCCCGGAATCCCAGGACCGCCTTCGAGCCAGATCACCGGCGCCTGCTCGGGCCCTGGGCCGGTCATCGGCATGACCACGATATTGAGCCCGATCTTCCGCGCCGTGGGACGGGCCCAGTTCTCGGGGACCTCGAGGCGCCCACATTTCACGATTTCCGTCCCACCAGGAACGGGGCATGGATTCAGCCGCAGAGGAGCCGGGCCGGCGATCGCGCCAGCCGGGACGACCAGCAAGGACAGGGCCAGGAAAAGGGCGCGGCTGAACAAGCTGATGGCCCGCCGCGCTCAGGCCGTGATCCGAACCGGCATGGTCACGTATCCCTTGACGAAATTGGAGCGCAGGCGGCCGATCTCGCCGACAATCTCGATGCGCTCGAAGCGCTCGAGGATCTCCTCCCAGACGATCTTGAGCTGCATCTCGGCCAGGCGATTTCCAAGGCACCGATGGACGCCGAAGCCGAAGGAGACATGCTGTCGCGGCCGGGGACGGTCGATGATGAAGGTCTCGGGATCATCGATGGCCTCGGCGTCGCGATTGCCCGACACGTACCACATGACCACCTTCTCGCCCTTGCGGATAATCTTGCCGCCGAGTTCGTAGTCGGCGAGCGCCGTGCGGCGCATGTGGGCCACCGGGGTCTGCCAACGGATGATCTCCGGCACGGCGCTCTCCAGCAAAGACGGATTGGCGCGCAGCCGGTCATAGGTTTCGGGAAAGCGGTTGAAAGCGCACAACGCCCCGGAGATCGAGTGGCGCGTGGTGTCGCTGCCCGCCACGGTGAGCAGGATGATGTTGCCCATGTAGCGGTAGGGGTCGTCGCTGGCGGTGGCCTCGGAATTGGCCAGGAGGGAAATGAGATCGCCGCGGCGGTCCGTGCCCTTGCGGGCGTTCCACAGCTCGACGAACTGGCCGAACGTGGCGAACATTTCGTTCAGACGCTGTTCCTCGGTCTCGACGATGGCGCCTGGTCCGGGGGTGGTGAGGATGAGGTCCGAGGCCCTGGGCAGGACGCGGCGATGCTCGAAGGGGAAGTCGAACAGGGTGGCCAGCATCTGGCTGGTCAGCTCTACCGACACCTTGTCGACAAAATCGAAGGTCTCGCCGACCGGCAGCTCGTCGAGAATCCTGGCGGCCCGCTCGCGGATCAGAGGGGCGATATCGACCATGCTTTCGGTGGAGAACATCGGAGCCACCACCTTGCGCTGGGCGTCGTGCAAAGGCGGGTCAAGGCCGATGAAGCTGGTCTGTTCGGTGGGCTCGGGAGAGTCGATGATGCTTATGCCGCCCAGCGCCGAGCTGGACGAGAACACCTCGTGGGCGCCCTCGACGGCGATGATGTCCTTGTGACGGGTGACCGACCAGTAGGGTCCGTATTCACTCCGCGGGCACCAATGCACCGGATCCTCGGCCCTCAGGCGTTCAAACCAGGGCCAGTGGGTGTCGGTGATGAAGTGCTCGATGTCGGCGACCTGGAAGTCCTCCAGGGGGGTCGCCCACGCCCGCTCGCGCGCGTCGATCGCGGTCGCCCCGTCCGCCATGGCTTCGCTCCCTTACCTCGCGGCCAGCATAGGCCTCGCCGGGCGCGACACAAATGACTTCACCGTCATGGAAGACGCGTCATGCGCCCCCGAGCACGGGCGCGAGCCGGTCCATGGCCTCGGCGAGACTGGCCGGCGAGCGACAGACGCAGGCGCGAAGCCAGGACTCCGAGCCTGGACCGAAGAAGGCGCCGGGGGCGAGGCCGACTTTGGTTTTCTCGAGAATCTCCGCGCAGGCGGCGCGGGAATCGTCCATCCCCTCGACCTGGAAGAAGGCGTACATCCCAGCCCGCGGCCGCGGCCCAAGGCGCACCCGGCCGAAGCTCTCCAGGGCGTCGCAGACGAGGGTCATACCGGCCTCGCAGTAGGCCCGCACATGGGCGACGAACCATTCGCCCTCCCTCACCGCGGCGACGGCCGCATGCTGAATGAACGTGGCGACGCCACTGTTCGTGTACTGTGTAATCATCGCCAGGGTCGGTCCGAGCGATGGCGGATGGACCATCCAGCCGATCCGCCAGCCAGTCATCGCCCATGACTTGGAGAAGCTGTTGACCACGATCAGGAGGTCCTCTGCGTCGGCGTGATCGAGAATGGTCGGGGCGGCGTTCATGCCGAAGACCACGCGGTTGTAGACCTCGTCGGCGATGAGCCAGATCCCCCGGGCGCGGCAGATTTCGAGCATCGCGCGCTGGGTCTCGATGGGGATCATCGCTCCGGTGGGATTGCCGGGCGAGGCGAAGAAGACCAGGCGCGTACGCTCGTCCATGGCCGCCTCGAGGCGGCTGAGATCAAGGGTCCAGCCAGAGGCCCCGTGGTCCATCCGCACCGAGCGGACCTCGGCCCCGGCCAGGCGGCTCGCCCCGCCGATATTGGGCCAGACCGGGTCGATGACCACCACATTGTCGCCGGGCCCGGCGGCCATCAGCACGGCCATAAAGATGGCGTGCATGCCGCTGGTGGTGACCGTCACCCGCTCCGGCGCAATACGTCGCGCGCCCAGGGCGCTGTGGTAGTCGGCCAGGCCCTGGCGCAGCTCGGGAATGCCGTTCTGGTGGGTGTAGAAGACGTGGCCCTCCCTGATCGCCGCCGCCATGGCCTCGCCGATGAAGGCCGGGGCGGCGAGGTCTCCCTCGCCGAACCACAAGGGGATGAGCGAGGGATCGCCGAACGACCCGCGGGCCAGGGAGGAGATGTTCTCGAGCGGAATCCGCCCGATCGCCTCGCGCGCGCCGGCCAGGGCGAGGGGTGGGATCGAAGCTGTGTCCATGGGGACAGTATAGGGCGGACGTGCGCCGAAGGCACTTCCAACCGCGGGGCGTAGCCCGCCTAGTTTTCCTTCTCCCACCACGGATAGCCTGGCGGCATGTCCTCGGAGACCCGGCCGGGGAAATGGGGCGGCCGCCTTTCCAGGAAGGCGGCCACGCCCTCCTTCACATCGGGGCCGGCGCCCAGCGTCATGGCGAAGGGACCGTCCACCTTCAGGGCCGCGAACGGCAGGTCGGCGCCGGAAAATCGCCAGAGCATCTGGCGTGTCAGGGCGATGCTCACCGGGGCCGTATGCTCGGCGATTTCAAGGGCGATGGCGCGGGCTCGGGGGAGCAGGTCCTCGGGCGCGACCACCTCGCTCACCAAGCCACCTGCGAGGGCCTCGTGGGCGTCGAACAATTTTCCCGACAGACACCAGCGCAGAGCCTGGGACAGACCGACGATCCGCGGCAGGAACCAGGCGCTGCCGGCTTCGGGCACAAGGCCGCGCCGGCCGAAGACGAAGCCGAACCGGGCGGCTGTGGAGGCTATTTTGACGTCGGTGGGCAGGGCCAGGGTGACGCCCACGCCCACCGCCGGCCCGTTGAAAGCGGTGATGGTCGGCTTCTTGGAATTGAACAGCGCGCCGACGAAGCCGGCCCCTGAGCGACGAGCGCCGCCCGACCCGAAATTGCCCGTTCCCGCGCCCCCCGCGGCTGTGTCGAAGGCGCCGGCCCCGGCGGAGATGTCCGCCCCGGCGCAGAACCCGCGTCCCGCGCCAGTCAGGATCACAGCGCGTACGGAATCGTCGGCGTCGGCCTCAGCGACCGCCTCGGCCAGCTCAACGCCCATCGTCGCCGTGTAAGCGTTGAGCTTCTCCGGCCGATTGAGAGTGATGGTCAGCACCGGGCCATCGGTCTCAACGAGAATCGTTTCGAAATCGGCCATCGCAGTCCTCAAGGGTTGGTTGTCGCACTCAGTCGGTCGATGAGATGGTCGCCGACGCGCATGGCGTTCGCCACCGTGGTCAGGGTCGGATTCACGGCCGCCGAAGTCACGAAAAAGGAAGTGTCGACGACATAAAGGTTGTCGAGGTCGTGGGCCTTGCAATTGCGGTCCAGCACCGAGCTTTTCGGGTCGGCGCCAAAGCGGACGGTGCCGAGCTGATGGGCGGTCCCGTAGAGCGGCAGGAGGGAATGCAGTTGCATCCGGTGCTGGCAGAGCGCGTGAGACTGCTCGGCGAAGCCCTCGAGGGAGGCCCCGAGCGCTCGCACGAGCCGATTGTGCCCCTCGAGGTTGTTATGCTCGTACTCGAGGATCATCCGCCCGTCGGCGCCCAGGCGCAGGCGGTTGGCCGGATCGGGCAGATCCTCCGAAATCACCAGCATGGAAAGCAGCCGCTCGGCCACCGCCCCGGCGAGTGGAGTGGGGATCAGGGCGGTCGGCATCCAGTCGGAAATCTCGCCTTCCAGGGTTTGGCCGCTCATGTATTCGAGCAGTTGGATGTGGCCCATGGGCAGGTCGAACCCACCCCGCGGATCGGACCAATAGAAGTCGTTGACGGCCAGGGTCTTGGGGAAGGTCGTCGCCACCTTGCCGCCGGCCAGGGAAACCATGGCCGTGAGGGTGTGGAACATGTAGTTGCGGCCGACCTGGTCCGAGCTGTTGGCGAGGCCATTGGGATGGGCCGGCCCCGCGGACGCCAGGAGCAGAGCGGCGGTGTTGGCCGCCCCGGCCGCGACCACGATGATATCGCCGCTCCACCGCTCCTCGCCGGCTTCGGTCTGGCAGATGACGGTCTTCACCGAGCCGCCCGCCGCGTCGGTCTCCAGCCGCACCGCCTTGCGGCCCGGCAGCAGGGTGACGTTCGGATGGTCCATCAGCGGCTCGATGGCGATCGTCCTGGCGTCGCACTTGGCGCGCAGCAGGCACGGATAGCCACCGCAGGTCTTGCACTTGATGCACGTCGAGGTGGAGGGGCGGGCTTCGTCGAGCTTGACGCCGAGCGGCAGGGAGAAGGGCCGCCAGCCGGCGTTCTGCCAGTGGGTCTTCAGTTCGGCGATCGCCGGATCGTGGCTGACGGCGGGAAAGGCGTAGGGCGGCTCGTCGCCGTTCTCGGTGGGGTCCTCGCCGCGTGAGCCATGAACCTGCCAAAGGTGCTCGGCCTCGGTGTAGTAGGGGGCCAGATCCGTGAGGCTGATCGGCCACGCCGGCGACACGCCGCCGGCGTGCTGGACCTCGTCGAAATCGCGGTTGCGCAGGCGCATCAGGGCGGCGCCGTAAAAGGTCGTGTTGCCGCCGACCCAATAGTAGCTGTTGGGGGTGAAGGGGTGGCCGTCGCGGTCGTACCAGCGGTCCTGCGTGCGGTAGCGGTGCTGGATGAACACGGCCCGAGGGTCCCAGTTCTCCGCCTCCCTGGGCAGGTGCTGGCCGCGCTCGAGGATGAGGATCGACTTGCCGGTGGGGGCAAGGCGCTGGGCCAGACTCGCCCCGCCCGCCCCCGAGCCGATGATCACCACGTCAAAATGAGTCACCGGCCCCTCCTGAGGAAGTCTCACGCGTCGAGATGATACTTCGCCGACCCCGCCCGCACGACGGCGGTCACCAAGCTTTCGGGAAGATAGCGCAGCAAAGCCGCGGCGACGACGTTATGCCAGCCCGGGATCACCACCACGCGGCCTCGCTGGTTGGCGCGGAGGGCGGCGGCGACAACCTGCTCGGCGGTCTGGAAGAACAGCCTCGGCGAGGCGTCCATGATCGCCTGGGTGCCGTTGGCGGCGGCGAACTCGGTGCGGGTGAAGCCTGGGCAAACCGCGGTGACTTTGACGCCGGCGCGGCGGTACTCCGAGTCGAGGGCCTGCGAGAACTTGATCGCCAGGCTCTTGGCCCCGGGATATAGCGTGTGGCCCACGGCGCCGGGGGCGAATCCGGCCAGGGAGGCGACGTTGATGTTCGCCCCGCCGCCGCGCTCGATCATGGGCCCCAGAACGCCATGCGCCAGGCCGCAGGCGCTGACCACCAGAGTCATCAGGAAGTCGCGCTGCGCCGCCCAGGGAACGGCGGCGAAGCTCTGGGGGATGGAAAAGCCGGCGTTGTTGACGAGCGTCTCGACGTGGAGGCCGCGCGCGGCCACCGCGTTCAGCACCGTGCCCTCGGCCCCGAACACCGACAGGTCGGCCCCGATCACCAGAGCGTCGACGCCGTGGCGGGCCTGCAGATCGGCCGCCAGGGCTTCCAGGCGATCAACGCGGCGGGCCACCAGGATGAGGTCGCGGCCCGCGGCGGCGTAGGCCCTGGCGAAGGCTTTCCCGAGGCCCGAGGAAGCGCCGGTGACGAGAACCCGGCCTTCAGCTTCGCCAATCGTCATATTTGAGAGCCCGGCCCGGCGCCATGGTGAGGCATCTTGTCAACTTGTGCGCCCTACACTGTCTGGTCAAATGGTCTCCAGAGTGAGTCGTCCGAGTAAGCGTTACGAGTAGGGGGAATCCGTGGCCATAGACATGACGGTCGACCTGATGTCGGCCACGGTCCAGCTCGAACAGCCGCTGGGCAACGGCGCTCGCACAGTGGCGACCGGCTTCCTGGTTTCCGATCCGACCCCGGGGGGCAAGCCGCGGGTGGTGCTGGTCACCGCCGACCACGTCTTCGAAGGCATGGCCGCCGACCAGGCGACGATCGGCTATCGCGTCCAAGGCCCCGACGGGACGTGGGCCTACGCCCCCCAGCACATCGCCATTCGCGCCGGCGGCAAGCCGCTGTGGACCCGCAACCCGACCCGCGACGTGGCCGCCATCGCCATCACCGCCCCGCCGGCCTTCGCCAAGGCGGCGATCCCCCTTTCCTGGCTGGCCAGCGACGACACCCTGGCCAAGGACCAGCTGGCCCCTGGCGACGAAATGATGGTCCTGGGCTTTCCCCAGGGCCTGAGCGCCAATCCGGCCGGCTTCCCGATCCTGCGCTCCGGCCGCGTCGCCTCCTATCCGCTCGGCCCCTCGGCGGCCTATCCGACCTTCCTGCTCGATTTTCGTGTCTTTCCGGGCAATTCCGGCGGGCCGGTGTGGCTCGACGGCGCCGAGGGCCAGAAGGGTCGCGTCGTCGCCGGCATGCTCACCCAACAGGTGGAAAAAGGCGACCAGAACCTGGAGATCGGCATCGTCACCCAGGCCCGCTTCATCCGCGACACCCTGAGCCTCCTCGACGGCCCTCGACAGCCCGCCGGCCACGCGGCGCCGGTGAGCTACGCCGAAGATACGGCGGCAGGCAGCACGGCCGGGAAGAAGTAGCCCAGCCGCCTTTAGGTAAAGAGCAGGGACAGGGTCTCGGCGACACAGGCGGGGCGGTCTTCGCCCTCGATCTCGATGGTGCACTGGCTCTTCAGCTGGACACCGCCGGACTTGGGCTCGACGGCGAGCAGTTTCTGGCGCAGGCGCAGGCGCTTGCCGACCCGCACCATCGTCACGAAGCGCACCTTGTCCGACCCATAGTTGATGCCCCGGGTCACGCCCTTGACCGGCAGGAGACCGGCCGACAGGTGGGGGATCAGCGAAAGCGTCAGATAACCGTGGGCGATGGGCCCGCCGATCTCCCGCTTGGCCCTTTCGACATCGACATGGATCCATTGGTGGTCGCCGGTGGCGTCGGCGAACTCGTTGACCCGCTGCTGGGTGATCTCCAGCCAGTCCGAGACTCCGACCTCCTGGCCAACCAGGCCTTCCAGGTCCTTCAGTTCCACCGGCGCCATGACGGCCTCTCCCCAGCTGTGATCGCGGGGCCTTGTCACACAACTTCAGGCAGGGCGCCAATTGCCATGGAAGCCGAAGGGCGTTCGCCGGGGGGCCTGGGCGGTCGCCACCGGTCCGGCGGCGATATCGAGGGCGTCGAAGACAAGGAGGTCGCTGCAATCCTCGGCCCCGCGATAGGCGATGGCCAGGAGCCAGCCCTCGCCCTCGGCCGCATCGGCGGAGGCCGGTACGAAGACCGGCTCACCGACCGCGTCGCCGGATTGGAACGCATAGACCTCGCGCTTGCCGCTCGTCACATCGATGTGGGCGAGGGCGTCGAAATAGAGATCGCCCGGCCGCTCGGTGTTGGCGGCGAACCAGCCGTGGCGATAGGCTAGGCCGGCCCGGCGCTCATCGAAGCGGGGAAACTCGCCAGCCATGTCGCCGAGGGGCGTGCGGACGACGGTGTCGGTCCGACCCGCCAGGTCGAAGGTCCAGCGAACGAGCCGGGCGGAGGCGTCGGTTCCGCGTGATCCATCCGCGTTGGGAAACAGCGGCGCGCGGGGATATTCCATCACGTCGGCGAAGATCTTGCCGCCCTCCTCCCAGGCATTCATCGGATGGAAGACGTAGCAGGCCTCCGTTTGGAACCAGCGGATCGTCTCCACGCCGGCGTCGCGGGCCATCACGCCCACGAAGGCGCCTTTGTCCGGTTCCCACGCGAAGGCCGGGCCGCCGCGCATGGCGCGCTCGAGGCTGCCGGTCAGCGGCAGGATGGGGAAGAGCACATGGTTCTCGGTGACCAGGAAGTCGTGGACCATGCTGGTGTAGGGCGCCTCGAAGTTGTCGCGGCGCAGCACCTCGCCGGCGGCGCTGGTCACCCCGTAGGCCACGGTTGGGTTCAGCGGAACAGCGCCGGCCGAATAGGCGAACCAGACCATCTCGCCGGTAACCGGATCGATCTTGGGATGGGCGGTGACATTGCCGCGATAGGCTTCGACGTAGCCCCTCGTCTCGAGGCTCAGCGGATCCAATTCGATGGGCATGTGGCCTTCCTCGAGGGCCATCAGCCTGCCGCCGTGCCAGACGATGTTGGTGTTGGCCACGCCGCCGTCCTGGCCGATCACCGAGGGATCGGTGGTCATCGGATTGCCGAACGTCCCGAACAGCGCCCTGCCGGCGGCGTTCTCCATTTTCCATTTGTGGGTGCGCACGAACCGGTTGCGGTATCGGGCCTTGCCGTCGTCCAGAAAGAAGCCATGGATCATCCCGTCGCCATAGAACCAGTGATGGTCGCCGGGCGGGGCGAACTGCGGGTTGGGGCCGTTGCGATAGAGCGCGCCGGCGAGGCCACGGGGCATCTCGCCGATGACCGTCAGCTCGGCGTCGAGTTCGTCGGCCACCGGGGCGTAGTTGCCGGCCAGAAAGGGATCGATGGGTTGCGAGCCGTCCATGGCGTCCTCCTCGGAAGAGCGTAAAGTCTTACGTTGTAAATTTATGGCGTAAGATATAGTTTGGCGCAAGCTTTTTTTTATGACTTTTGAACGAGAGTTGCGCGATTGCCCAAACGTCTGACGCCCGCCGACGTCTCCGAGTTCCGGAACCGTCTCTGCGACGTAGCCGAGCATCTGTTCGCCGAGCATGGGCCGGACGCGGTGACCATCCGCCAGCTTGCCGCCGAGCTCGGGGTGAGCGCCATGACACCCTACCGCTATTTCGCCGACAAGGACGCCATCCTCGCCGCCGTCCGGGCCCGGGCCTTCGACCGCCATGCTCAAGCCCTGGAGAACGCCCGCGCCACCCCCGCCACAAATGCGACCGAGCGCTCGAACCGCATAGGAGCGGCCTATGTCCGCTTCGCCCTCGAAAACCCCGAGGCCTATAAGCTGATGTTCGACGTGCGCCAGCCGGGCGCGGAGGCCTATCCGGACTACGCCCGCGCCGCGGCCCGGTCGCGCGCGACCATGACCGCCCATCTCGAGGATCTCGCCGCCGCCGGCCTGTTCCATGGCGACACCCAACTTGTCGGCCACATCTACTGGGCGGCGCTGCACGGGCCGATCATGCTGCAGCTTTCCGGGCTTCTCCTCCCGCCTTTCGACGCGGAGCGGCTGATCACTGGCCTGACCGCCGCCATCACGAAAGAGCATTTCGGGCCGAGGGGACCCGAGAGCGGCCATGACTGAACGCCGGCCGCCGAACTTCCTCGTCGTCCTCTGTGACGACCTCGGCTACGGGGATGTCGGCCTCTACGGCCCCTGCCCCATTCCGACGCCGCGGATCGAGGAGATGGCGCGCGAAGGCGTCGTGCTCACCGACTATTACGCGCCGGCCAACATCTGCACGCCATCGCGCGCCGGACTCCTCACCGGCCGTTATCCGGTCCGCACCGGTCTCGGATTCGAAGTGATCATGCAGCAGGATGATCGGGGACTGCCGCTTTCCGAGGTGACCGTCGCCCGGGCGCTGAAGCCGGCCTACGCCAGCGGGCTGTTTGGCAAGTGGCACCTGGGTCACCGCGGCGACGCCTGGCCGCCGACACGGCACGGATTCGACGCCTTCTTCGGCATTCCCTACAGCCACGACATGTCGCCCCTGGCGCTGTTCGACGCGGCGGCCGACCGCGACGAAGTCGCCGAGTTTCCCGCCGACCTGGCCACGCTGCAGCAGGCCTTCCTGGAGCGCGCCCTCGATTTCATCGAGGACCATCGCGCGCAGCCGTTCTTCGTCGAGCTCGCGCTGAGCGCGCCGCATCTGCCGGCCCACCCCTGTCCGCCGCACGACGTGGCTGGACCTGGCGGACCCTATGGCGCCGTGGTGCGCGAGATCGACAACATCGTCGGGCGGATGCTGGACCACATCCGGCGACTGGGCATGACCGAAGACACGATCGTCGTCTTCACCTCCGACAACGGCCCGTGGTTCGAGGGTTCGGCCGGATGGCTGCGCGACCGAAAAGGCGGGGCGGCCTACGACGGCGGCTACCGCGTGCCGTTCGTCGCCTGGGCTCCGGGCCGCCTGCCGGCGGGAAAACGCACGGACTCGATCGCCATGGGCATAGACCTTCTCCCGACCTTTCTTTCCTTCGCGGGCCTGCCGCCGCCGGCCGGCGTCACCCTGGACGGGCGGGACATATCGGACGTGCTGCTCTACGGCGCGCCGTCGCCGCACGAGGCCCTGATCCTCTTCGACAACGAGGTTCCGGTAGGCGTCCGCACCCAGGACTGGAAGTACGTCGTTTCGGCCTACTATCGGGGCATGAAAATGCCGCTCGCGCCCTGGGGCGATCAGCTCTTCGACACGAAGACCGATCCTTCGGAGAATTACAGCGTCGCCGCCGCCCATCCAGAGGTGATCGCCGAGATGAAGGCTCACCTGGCGCGGGCTCGCGAGACGTTCGCGCCGTTTCGGCAGAAGGAGATGCCGCCCGTGTTCCGGCGCATGCGCGATTATGTCGCCCACATGCAGGACTGAAGCCGCACGCTTCGCGGCCTTGACCGCCCAGGCGTCAAGGCGCCACGTCTGGCGACCCACACATGGAGAGGCCCATGGTCGCCCCAATGCCGTTCGAGGTCGCCTGGACCGAGACCGAGGTGGCCAAGGTGCTGGATCAGGTGCGGACCTATCCCTGGCCACCGGCCCCAGAGGCCGCGGACGGCTGGGCCTATGGCTGCGACGGGGCTTTCCTCAAGAAGCTCTGCGATTATTGGACCGACGGCTACGACTGGCGCGGCGCGATGGCCGATCTGAACCGCTACCCGCAGTTCACCGCCCGGATCGAGGACTTTGACATCCATTTCCTCCACGTGCTCGGCGAGGCGGGTGGCAAGCGGCCCTTGCTGCTCAGCCACGGCTGGCCGGGGAGCCACTACGAATTCTGGGACACGATCGAGAAGCTGGCTTGGCCCTCGCGGCACGGCGGGGCGGCGAGCGACGCCTTCGACCTGGTGATCCCCTCGCTTCCCGGGTTCGGGTTCTCTTCCAAGCCCAGGCGGCCGTTCGGCCAGAGGGCGACGGCGCGACTCTTCGATACCCTGATGACCGAGGTGCTCGGCTACGGAAGCTATCTCGCCCAGGGCGGCGACTGGGGGGCGATGGTGACCTCGTGCCTGGGTCTCGACCACGGCGCTCATGCCCGGGCCATCCACCTCAACATGATCGGTCTTCGCCCCGCCGGCGGACCAGAGGACGCCGAGGAGACCGCCTGGCTCGCCCGAACCGGGACGGCCATGGACATGCTGGGGGCCTATTTCCGCCTGCAGGCCTCCAAGCCGCAGTCCCTGGCGTGGCTGGGGGCCGGCAATCCGGTTGGCCAAGCGGCGTGGATCGTCGAGCGATTCTACGACTGGTCGGACCGCCGCGCGAAGCCGTTCGAAAAGGTCTTCACCCTCGACCAGCTGATCACCAATGCGATGATCTATGTGATGACCGGAAGCTTCACTACCGGAGCCTGGTACTACCGGGCCCTGATCGAGGAAGGCGGCGTGGTGCTCGCCGAGGGCCAGCGCTGCGAGACGCCCACCGCCTTCGCCAACTTCCCGGGCGAGGCCCTTTATTCCGCGCCGCCGAAGAGCTGGGCCGGGCGGGCCTACAACATCACCCGCTGGACCGAGATGCCGCGCGGCGGCCACTTCGCGGCCATGGAGGAGCCCGACCTTTTCGTCGAGGATGTCCGGGCGTGGGCGAGGGATCACTAGATGGCCCTCGAAGACGTCCATCCGATCACGCTCGGCGAGATCGAAGCCGCGCGGGAACGCATCGCGTCCACCATCACCCGCACGCCGCTGGTTCGCCTCGAGCTCGGCGCCGGCTATCCCGACATCCGCCTCAAGCTGGAAAACCTCCAGCCGATCAACGCCTACAAACTGCGCGGCGCGGCCAATGCCGTGGCCTTGCTGAGCGAGGCCGAGCGGGCCGCCGGGGTGTGGACGATCAGCGCCGGCAACGCCGGCCAGGGCGTGGCCTACGCCGCGCGCCAAGCGGGAGTCCCATGCACGGTGGTGGCCATAGAGACCGCCCCCGCCGCCAAGCTCGAGCGGATGGCGGCGCTCGGCGCCGAGTTGGTCCTCGTCCCGTACAACATTGCCTGGAAGGCGCTCGAGGATCGCGCCTACGCCGGGGTCGAGGGGACGTTCATCCACCCGTTCGACGATCATGACTTCATCGCCGGCCACGGGACGATGGGCCTCGAGATCCTGGAAGACGCGCCGGATGTCGCGGCGGTGATCGGGGCGATCGGCGGCGGCGGCCTCGTGGTCGGAGTGGCCGCGGCGATCAAGGCCCTGGCCCCGGCCGTCAAGGTCTTTGGCGCCGAACCGGAAACCGCCGCGCCGCTCGCCCGCTCCTTCGCCGCCGGCGAGCCCCAGACCTTTCCACAATGGCAAGCCTCGTTCGTCGACGGGGCCGGCGGCCAGAGCGTCTTCCCGCGCATGTGGCGAAGGATGCAGGGCTTGGTGAATGGCTCGATCGTCGTCTCCCTGGACGCCACGCGGGCGGCCATGCGGCTGATGGCGGAGAAGGCGCGGATCATCTCCGAAGGGGCGGGGGCGCTTTCCCTGGCGGCCGCCCTGACCGGCCGGGCCGGCGAGGGCCCGATCGTCGCCATCGTCTCCGGCGGCAACATCGACCTGGCGACCTTTTGCGAGATCCTCGCCGGGTGAGCCGCCAGCGTCACGACTTCGCCTCCGACAATCTCGCCGGGGCGATGCCGGAGGTCATGGAGGCCCTGGGTCGCTTCAACGGCGGCTTCGCGCCGGCCTATGGCGAAGACGAAGTCTCGGCCCGGGCGGGAGACCTGATCCGCTCACTTCTGGATGTCGACGCCGAGGTCCGCTTCGCCGGTTCCGGCACGGCCGCCAACGCCCTGACCCTGGCGGCGCTCGCCGCGCCGCACGAGGCGGTGCTCGCTCACCGGTTTAGTCACGTCGCCACCGACGAGACCGGCGCGCCGGCATTCTTCGGAGCGGGCATGGGGATCATTCCGCTCGCCGGGGCCTGGGGCCGGATCGACGCCGCGGCGCTGGCCCAGGCTCTGGACCAGCCCGACGACGCGCACTGGCAATCGCCCGCCGCCCTCAGCCTCACCCAGGCCACGGAATACGGAACGCTCTATGACACCGCCTCGCTCGAGGCGCTGATCGGCGCCGCCAAGGCGAGAGGCGTGAAGGTCCACATCGACGGGGCGCGCCTGGCCAACGCCGTCGCCGGCGGGTTCGACCCCAGGTCCCTGGCGAAGTGGGGCGCCGACGTGGTGGTGCTGGGCGGCACGAAAGCCGGTTCGACGCCGACCGAAGCGATCGTGCTGATCGACAAGAGCCTTTCCCGCCGCATTGGGGCCCGCCTCAAGCACGCCGGCCAGCTCACCTCCAAGGCGAGGCATCTCGCCGCGCCGTGGATCGGCATGCTGGAGGCTGGAGCGTGGCGCGCTCGGGCTGCCCACGCCAACGCCATGGCCCAGCGGCTGGCCGCCGCCATGCCGTTTCCGCTGGCCCACCCGGTGCAGGCCAACGCGGTGTTCGCGGAAATGGACGAGGCGCGCCTTGCCGCGCTCACCGCCGCCGGGTGGTTCGTCTACCGGGTCCTCGACGGCTCGGTGCGCTTCATGTGCTCGTGGGCGACGACCGAAGAGGCCGTCGATGAACTCGCCACGGCGCTGAAGTCGATCGCCTAGGCCGCCACCGCGGCCCGGGTGTGGACCATGCCTTCGAGGCGGCCGCGGATGATCTCCTCGGCCTCGCTGACAATGCGGTGAATCAGTTCGGCGCAGGTGGGGATGTCGTGGATGAGGCCCTGGATCATTCCCGCCGACCAGATGCCGTGGTCGGGATCGCCGGTCTCGTAGACCACCTTGCCGCGAACGCCGGCGACGAGGTCGCGGACGTCCTCGAACTTGGCCCCGCCGCGCTCGAGCTCGACCACCTGCTGGCTGATGGCGTTCCTGGCCACCCGGGCGGTGTTGCGCATGGTGCGGAAAATGAGGTCGGTGGCCCGCTCGTCGTTCTCGACCATCTGCTGCTTCACCTTCTCGTGGATCGGCGATTCGACCGTGGCCATGAAGCGGGTGCCCATGTTGATGCCGTCGGCGCCGAGCGCCAAGGCGGCCACGAGGCCGCGGGCGTCGCCGAATCCGCCCGAGGCGATCATCGGGATCTTGACCTTGTCGGCGGCGGCGGGGATGAGGATCAGGCCCGGCACATCGTCCTCCCCCGGATGACCGGCGCATTCGAAGCCGTCGATGGAGATGGCGTCGGCGCCCATCCGCTCGGCCGAGAGGGCATGGCGCACCGAGGTGCATTTGTGGATCACCTTGATCCCGTGCTCGTGGAACGCGTCGATGTGCTCCTGCGGCTTGTAGCCGGCCGTCTCGACGATCTTGATGCCCGCCTCGATGATCGCCTGGCGGTACTCGGCGTAGGGCGGCGGCTTGATCGCCGGCAGTATGGTGAGGTTCACCCCGAACGGCCTGTCGGTCATTTCGCGGCAGCGGGCGATCTCCTTGGTGAGGTCTTCCGGCGTCGGCTGGGTGAGGGCGGTGATGAAGCCGAGCGCTCCGGCGTTGGCCACGGCCGAAACGAGGCCGGCGCGGCCGACCCATTGCATGCCCCCCTGGGCAACCGGGTGTTCGACACCGAACAGTTCGGTGAACCTCGTCCTGATCATGCGCGCGCTCCAAACAGATGTTTGAAACTCATTTAGGCTTTATTCCCGCGCGTCAGACAAGAGCTTTTCAGAACAGCTCCGGCCGGGCCTCGGGCGCCTCGGGGGTTTCCGGGAGGTGGCAGGTGAAGGTGGCGCCGGCGCCTGGCTCGCTTTCGAGGGCCACCCAGCCGCCGTGCAGTTCGACGAGGGCCTTCACCAGGGCCAGGCCCAGGCCGCTCGACTCGCCGCCGCTGAAGCGATCGAAGATGTGGGCCTGGACGTGGAAGGGTATGCCGCGGCCGGTGTCGGAGACTTGCAGGCGCACTTCGCCAAGCGCCCGCTCCGCTGACAGATTGACCGCGCCGCCGGACGGCGTGTGGCGCAGGGCGTTCTCCACCAGGTGGTCGAGCACCTCGGCCAGCCGGGTCGGATCGGCGCGCATCAGGCCGAGCGAAGCGTCCGGGACGGCCGCTACGGCGACGCCCTGCTCTCGTCCGGTCTCATCCCATCGCGCCGCCGCCTCGGTGAGCAGGGCGGCGATATCGACGTCGGCCATGTCGGGGGCCACTTCGCCGGCGTCGAACTGGGCCATGGCCAGCACATTGTTGATCGAGCGGGCGAGATGGGCGCCTGCGGCCCGGATCGAGGCCATGTGGCCGCGGGCGCGCGGATCGAGATCGCTCCCCTCCTGCTCGAGCAATTCGGCATAGCCCAGGATCGTGGTGAGCGGGGTGCGTAGCTCATAGGAGACGCTGCCGACGAATTCCCGTTTGAGCCGCTCGGTCTCGCTGAGCGCCGCTTCGCGGTCGGCGAGGGCCCGCTCCAGGCGTCGGGTGTCGGTGATGTCGGCGAAGCTGATGAGCGTCGCCCCGTCCGGCAGCGGCCGGGACTGATAGGCGACGACCCGGCGATCGGCGGTGACGATTTCGTTTTCGACGGGAGCTCGGGCCGCCGGGTCAGGATCGGTGATCCGGGCTTTCAGGTCGCGCCAAAACTGCAGGTCGTGCAGACGATGTCGGGCCAGTTCGACTACCTGATCGAAAGGCAGTCCGGCGGCGAGCTGGCCGGCGGTCGCCGACCAGAATCGCTCGAAGGCTTCGTTGTGCAGCCTCAGGCGGCCATCGGCGCCGAACACCGCGACCGCATCGCTGAGTTTGTCGAGGGTGGCCTGCTGGACCTGCAGCAGGTGGTTGAACTGGCTCCTCAGGCGCAGCTCGGGCGTGACGTCGGAAAACACCATCAGCAAGCCGCCGCCCGGATGGGGCTGGCTGGCCACCTTCAGCGACCGCTGGTCGGGCAGTCGCCAGATCACCTCCGGCGCAGTTCCGAGGTCCTCATGACGGGCCAGCTCGGCGGTCTTGAAGCGGCTGTAGTCGCCGGGCTCGGGCAGGCGCCCCCGCTGGCGCAAGCGATCGAGCAGTTCACCATGACCGGGGCTCTCGGCGAGCCAGGCCGGCTCCAGTTCCCACAGGCGGGCGAAGGCAGCGTTGTGAAAGGCCAGGCGGCGATCGGGGCCGAACACCGCGATGGCGTCGGCGACCTGGCCAAGCATGGCCTCCTGAGCGGTCTCCAGGCCAGCGAGCCTTTCGGCCGCCGTCTCGGAATCCGTGACGTCGTCCGACCACACCGCCACGGTCCCGCCTTCGATCGGCAGGGCGCGAAAGTGCAGGGCCCGCCGCGCTCCCGCCAAAACCACCCAGCGCAGGACGGCGCGAGCCTCGCGGGCTGCGGCGGCCTCGCGGACGACGCGGTCCGCCTCGCTGTCGAGGGAAAGGCCGCGGGCGGTGGCCGAAGCCAGGGTGTCGGCCCCCACCGCCGCCAGCCAGGCGCGATTGACCCATGAGGGGACCCCGGCGGCGTCCGCGATCCATGCCGGCTCGGGCCTGGTGTCGACGAAAGCGGAGAAGCGCTCGCCCGCCGGGGCCGCGGCGGCGAGGAGCCGGGATAGCTTGATGAAGCCCAGCGCCCCGGCTGCGCGACCCTCGATCCTGAGGCCGCCGGCGGGGCTGTGAACGTCCACGGCGAAGGCCTCCCCCTGGGCGCGGAAGGCCGCCAGACGGGTCTTGGCGGTGAAATCGAGGTCAGCCAGGCGGGCGAGAAGGCCGGCTGCGTCCACCGCGTCCAGGCCGGCGGCGAAGCCTGCGAAGCCGTCTCTGCCGGCGACGAGTTCGACCCTCTCCGCGTCGATGGAGATGAGGCATGTATCGAATGCCGCCAGGCCAGTCTCGACCGCCGCCGCCTTGCCGCCGCCAAGGACGCCCAACAGCCGGGTCAGCAGCGGAGTCATCCTTCTCGCACCCGAATCATTGGCTCATCGAAGCCTAACAGAACGCGCCGTCGCGGCTTCACAAGGCCGCCGAGAGCGTGTCATGCTCAAGGTCAAGCACAAGGGGGAGCGGAATGGAATCACATCTCTGGACCGGGCTCGTCAGCCTGCTGGCGCTGCTGGTCTATTTCTTTATGGGCCTGCGAGTCGGTCAGGCGCGCGGCAAATTCCAGATCGCCGCGCCGGCGACCAGCGGCCATCCGGATTTCGATCGCGCCTTCCGCATTCAGGCCAACACCCTCGAATGGCTCCCGCTGTTCCTGGTCTCGCTGTGGCTGTTCGCTTTCTGCTGGAGCGACAGGGTGGCGGCGGCGATTGGGGTGGTTTGGATCGTCGGCCGGCTGCTCTACCTCACCGGCTATTCGAAAGCCGCCGAGGCGCGCAGCCGCGGTTTCGGCATTCAGGCCCTGGCCACCGGGGTGCTGCTGTTCGGCGCCCTGGGGAGGATCGTCTGGCTGCTGATCGGCCTCAGGTAGCCTTACCTCGGCGCCATGCGGATGGCGCCGTCGAGGCGGACGTCCTCGCCGTTGAAATAGCCGTTGGTGACCATGGCGAGGGCCAGCTGGGCGTACTCCTCGGCCTTGCCCAGGCGCTTGGGGAAGGGGACCGAGGCGGCCAGGGCCTCCCGGACATTGACCGGCGCGCCCATCATCAGGGGGGTGTCGAAGATCCCGGGCAGGATGGTGTTCACCCGGATGCCCTCGCTCATCAGGTCGCGGGCGATGGGCAGCGTCATGCCGACCACCCCGCCCTTGGAAGCCGAATAGGCCGCCTGGCCCATCTGGCCGTCCTCGGCGGCCACCGAAGCGGTGTTGACGATGGCCCCGCGTTCGCCGTCCTCCAGGGGCTCGAGGGTCAGCATGCCCGCCGCGCTCTTGGCGATGCAGCGGAAGGTGCCCACCAGGTTGATCTGGATGATCATGTTGAAGGCGGCGAGCGGGAAGTGCTTGATCTCGCCGGTCGTGCGGTCGCGGCCGGCGGTCTTGGCGGCGTTGCCGGTGCCGGCGCAGTTGATCAGGATCCGCTCCTGGCCATGGGTGGCGCGGGCCTTGGCGAAGGCGGTGTCGACCTCCTCGTCCGAGGTGACATTGCACTGGCAGAAGACTCCGCCGACCTCTTTGGCGACCTTCTCGCCCTTGGCGTCGTTCATGTCGAAGATCGCCACCTTGACGCCGTGAGCGGCCAATGCCCGCACCGTGGCTTCGCCCAGGCCCGAGGCCCCGCCGGTGACCACGGCGGCGACGGAGGAGTCCAGTTTCATGGCGGGTTCCTTTTCTCGACAGGTCGGCGGCGGTTTAGCCGCCTGCGCCGCGCCCGCATAGGGTGTCGCGAGGTCAGGTCCTGGCCGTCCAGGCCGACAGGTCGGTCTCCAGGCCGATATAGGCCAGGCCCGAGGCGATGGAGACCAACTCCGCCCCGCCTTCGAGCTTCGCCTCGCCGAACCGCCGCGCGAACAGCCGCCGCACCGCCGGAACGAAGGACGAGCCGCCGGTGAGGAAGACCTTGTCGATCGCCGCCGCCGCCAGGCCGGCCCGCGCGAGGGCCTGGTCGAGGGCGAGTTCGATGGCGCGAAGCTCCGGGGCTATCCAGGCCTCGAAATCGGTCCGCCGCACGGTCTTCTCGAGACGCACCGAACCGGCCTCGAAAAGGAATCTCGCCTCATCGGAGGCCGAGAGCGCTTCCTTCAGCCGCGAGACCGACTGGTAGAGACGATAGCCGTGGTTGTGGTCGAGGATTTCGACGAGGCGGGCGATCTTCTCAGGCTCCACGGCGTCACGGGCCAGGCGGCGGATATCGCGCATGTCGCGCGAGGCGCGCAGCAGCGCCAGCTGCTCCCAGCGGGCGAAGGCCGTGAAGTAGCGGTTGGGGATGGGCAGGATGTGATCGAAGGCGCGGTAGCTCGAACCCTTGCCGAGCTCGGGCGAAACGAGCGCCTCGATGATCCGGTAGTCGAAGGCGTCGCCGGCCACCCCGACCCCGGCGTTGGCCAGCGCGGTGGCGAGGATCGTCCCTTCATTGCGGGCGAAACGGACAACGGAAAAGTCGCTGGTGCCACCACCGAAATCCCCCACCAACACCGTGGCGTCGGCGGCGAGTTGACGGGCGAAGAAGAAGGCCGCCGCCACCGGCTCGTGGGCGTAGCGGATGTCCGAAAACCCGAGGCGCGCGAAGGCGGTTTCATAGCGCCGCAAAGCCAGGGCGGTGTCGGGACTGGTCCCGGCGAACTCCACCGGCCGTCCGACGATCGCCGTGGCCGGCATCTGCGCCAAGTCCTCGCCGGCATGGGCGCGCAGGCGCAGAAGGAAGGCCGAGAGCAGATCCTCGAAGGCGTAGCGGCGGCCGAGGATGCGGGTCTCCTGGAAGAGCGGGCTGGCGGCATAGCTCTTGAACGACTGGATGAAGCGGGTCTCGATCGGCTCCTCGGCGTATGCCTCGATGGCCCACGGCCCGGCCTCGACCACCCGGACGCGGGGATCGTCCGGATCGGCGTGGAAGCTGAGCGCCGAGCGGAAGGCGACGATCGCCTCATCGTCATGGGGAAAGGTGACGAGATGGGCGTGATCATCCGGACCGATGAGCGAGACCACGGTGTTGGTGGTCCCAAAATCGATGCCGATCGCGCCGCCTCTCGCCGAGCGCATGGCCCCCGCCCTTCTCGCCTGGACCCCGCTCCGCCGCGCGGGGGGCGGCTTAGAGCCCGGCGAGGATGGTCAAGTCAAGCCCGCCTGGTCTCGGCGAGCGGTCCTTCGTAGGCGGCCAGCTGGGCCATGGTCAGGATCTTGGAGACCGAGGCCGACAGCGGGCAGACCTGCACCGGCTTGGAGAGCCCCACCAGGATCGGCCCCACCACCGTCGCCCCGCCCAGGGCCTGGATCAGCCGCGTCGAGATCGAGGCCGAATGGATGGCCGGCATGATCAGGACGTTGGCCTCGTCGGTGAGGCGCATGAAGGGATAGTTGTCCGTGGACTTGGGATCCAGCGCCAGCTCCGGCGGCATCTCGCCCTCGTATTCGAAGTCGGCGTCGCCGCGCGCATCGAGCATGGCCACCGCCTGGCGCACCCGGTCCGAGCGCAGGCCGGATGGGTTGCCGAAGGTCGAATAGGACATGAAGGCCAGGCGCGGGGTGAAGCCCAGCCGACGCACCATCGCGGCTGCCCCGTAGGCGATTTCGATGAGGTCGCCCGGCTCCGGCATCTCGGTGACGCTGGTGTCGGCGACGAACAGCGTCTTGCCGCGGGCGAGCACGATCGACATGCCGAAGATGCGCGCGCGGGGCGCGGGATCGATCACCCTTCTCACCTCGGCCAGCGCCTGGTCGAAGTTGCGCGTGACGCCGGTGACCATGCCGTCGGCGTAGCCCAGCGCCACCATCGAGGCGGCGAAGGAGTTGCGGTCCTGGTTGATCAGCCGCTGGACGTCGCGCTTGAGATAGCCGTCGCGCTGCAG
>DASZKO010000040.1:0-3025 GCA_035605655.1 Caulobacteraceae bacterium
ATCGGGCAGTTCGCCGTCGACCACATGCAGATCCGTGCGGCAAACCCCACAGGCGCCCACGCGGATCCGGATCTCCCCCGGTCCGGGCGTCGGATCGGGACGCTTTCGCAGTACGAGGGGAGCGCCGATCTCCTCCAGCACCATGGCGCGCATCGGGGTCCTCCAGGCGGCCTCGCAGTTGGCGCCTCGCGAGGAGTTGTTCGCAAGCCCGCATCGTCTTGAACGCGCCAGCCTTCGATGCGCATGAGGGAAGGATCAATCCTTCGGGGGAGGCGGTCTTGCTCACCTATGACCTCTACTGGTCGTTTCGCTCGCCCTATTCCTACTTGGTGACGCCCCGCCTCCTGGCGCTCGAGCGCGACTACGAGGTCGTCTGCAACGCGCGGCCCGTCTATCCCCTGGCCGTGCGCACGCCCGAGTTCTTCGATAGCCGCGATCCGCTGTGGTTCTCCTACTTCCTCGTCGATATCCGCCGCGAAGCCGAGTTTGTCGGCCTGCCCCTGCGCTGGCCGAGGCCCGACCCTGTCCAGCGTGACGGCGACGGTCGCTATCCAAAGCAACAGCCCTTCATCCATCGCCTGACCCACCTCGGAGTCGCCGCCGCCGAGCGGGGACGGGGCCTCGAATTCCTGGCCGAGGCGAGCGCGGTGATCTGGAGCGGCGCCGTCGACGACTGGCATGAGGGCGACCATCTCGCCGAAGCCGCGCGCCGCGCCGGCCTTGATCCCCATGAACTCTTTACGGCCGTCGACGACGACCCGGCCCATTTCGCCGCCATTGTCAAAGAGAGCCAGGCCGCGCAACGCGCGGCCGGTCATTGGGGCGTGCCGGTCATGGCCTTCGATGGCGAGCCCTTCTTCGGCCAGGACCGCTTCGAACAGATGAAGTGGCGCATGCAAGCCAAGGGCCTCAGGCGGCGGGTTTCTGCATGAACGGCGACGACAAGATCGACGCGCCACGCTGGCCCGAGCCGCCGCGCCCGCCGGAAGGCGCGCCCAATATCCTCGTGGTGCTGTTCGACGATGTCGGTTTTTCCGATTTCGGCTGCTACGGCTCGCCGATCGTCACCCCGACCATAGACGCACTGGCCGCCCGAGGCCTTCGCTACAGCAGCTTCCACACTACGGCCATGTGCTCGACGACACGGGCGGCGCTGCTCACCGGCCGCAATCACCATTCGGTGGGAGTCGGGTGCCTGGCTAACTTCGATTCCGGATATCCAGGTTATCGGGGCAAGATCTCTCGCGAAGCGGGAACCCTGCCGGAGATCCTGCGCCCACACGGCTACCGCAGTTATATGGTTGGCAAGTGGCACGTGGTGAGCCTCACCGAGACCGGCCCGACCGGTCCGTTCGACGGCTGGCCCCTTGGCCGTGGCTTCGACCGTTTCTACGGTTTCATGGATGCCGAGACCGACCAGTTCGCGCCAGAACTGGTGCGCGACAACACGCCGATCGATCCGCCGGCGACTTACGCCGAGGGCTATCATCTGAGCGCCGACCTCGTGGACCAGTCGATCCGCTATCTCGCCGACCACGCCGCCGACGCGCCAGACACTCCCTGGCTGCTATGGCTTGCCTTCGGCGCTTGCCACGCGCCGCACCAGGCCCCGCGCGAAATCATCGAGCCCTACGACGCCGTGTTCGAGGTCGGCTGGGACGTCGAGCGCGACCGCAGGCTCTCCCGCCAGAGGGCCATGGGCCTCGTTCCGGCCGACACCCGCCTGCCGCCACGCAACGACGGCGTGCGTCCGTGGGCGGAACATTGCGCCGACGAGCGGAAGGTCTTTGTCAGGCTCCAGAGCGCTTTCGCCGGCATGCTGGACCACGCCGACCGCGAGTTGGCACGACTGGTCTCCTTCCTCGAGGCCAGCGGGACGCTCGACAACACACTGGTCCTGGTTCTGTCAGACAATGGCGCCAGCCAGGAAGGTGGGGCCTTCGGCTTCGTCAACGCCATGGGACCCTACAACGCGCGCCCGGAACCGATCGCCGAAAAGCTCGCGCGGCTGGACGATATCGGCGGACCGGCGAGCCACGCCAACTTTCCGCTCGGCTGGGCTATGGCCTCGAACACGCCGCTGCGGCGCTACAAGCAGAACACCCATGGCGGGGGCGTGCGCGATCCGCTGGTGGTGAGCTGGCCGGCGCGGATCCCTGCCCGTGGCGAAATCCGCCCACAGTTCGCCCACGCCTGCGACCTCGTCCCGACCCTCCTGGAGGTGATCGGCCTTGAGGCGCCGGCGACCGTGGCGGGCGTCGATCAGTCGCCGCTGGAGGGAGTCAGCTTCGCAGCCAGCCTCACCGATCCGGCCGCCCCCTCTAAGGCAGGGCCGCAATATTTCGAGATGTTCGGACACCGAGGCTTATGGCGCGATGGCTGGAAAGCCGTGGCCTATCACCCGCCGGGCCTCGCCTTCGCCGACGACAAGTGGGAGCTGTTCAACCTCGATGCCGACTTCTCTGAGACAGCCGATCTCGCGCAGGCCGAGCCGGCAAAGCTGGCGGCTTTGATCGAAGACTGGTGGGCCGAGGCGAGAGTCTGCAAGGTGCTGCCGCTCGACGACCGTTTCGCACCCCGCTTCGCCGAGAACGCCGCCCGATTCCATGGGCCGCGGCGAGGGTTCGTGTTTCATGCAGGAATGGGACACCTGCCCACCGACGTGGCCCCGGACGTGCGCAGCCGCTCCTATGACATCGAGGCCGAGGCGATCATTCCGCCGGAAGGCGCGGACGGCGTCCTGATCGCCCACGGCGACGCCACCAGCGGCTACAGTCTTTATCTGACGGGCGGTCGCCTTCATCACGCCCTCAACATCGGCGGCAAGGTGGCCCTGACCGTTTCGGACAAGGCCGTGGAGCCGGGCCATCGCCGCCTCGGCGTTGAGGTGCGGCCTGGGCCGGATGGGCGGGTCTACACCCTGACCATCGATGGCGAGCCGGCCGGATCGACCCTCGCGCAATTCGGCTTTCTGATGCTGATCTCCTGGTCGGGGCTCGACATCGGCCGCGATCGCGGCAGCCCG
>DASZKO010000047.1:0-62603 GCA_035605655.1 Caulobacteraceae bacterium
ATCGCCTGATGAACGGCGGCGATTTCTCCGGGCGTAGGCGTGAGCCCCGAACCGATCGCCCAGACCGGCTCGTAGGCGATGGCGAAGGCGTGGTCTTTCAAGACGAGGGGCGCCGAGGCGCGCACCTGAGCAGCCACAACGCCGATCGCCCGGCCGATGCGCCGCTCTTCGAGTGTCTCGCCCACGCAGATGATCGGCTCGAGACCGGCGGCGACGGCGGCCCTGGCCTTGGCCGCGACGTCGGCGTTGCGCTCGCCATGGCCCGCCCTGCGTTCCGAATGGCCGACAATGACGAGGGTCGCCCCGGCGTCGCGGAGCATCGCCGCGGAGATGTCGCCCGTGAAGGCTCCGCTGACCTCGGGGCTGCAATCCTGTCCGCCGATTTCGATCGCCGTCCCGGCCAGGGCTTGCGCCATGCGCTCGATCAGGGTCGCCGGCGGACAAAGGGCCACGCGGGCGCCGACCGGGTGGTCATCGAGCCATGAGGCCAGTTCCCGCGCCTCGCCGAGCGACGCCTCGAGCCCGTTCATCTTCCAGTTGCCGGCGACGAGGGAGCGGGGCGAGGACAAAGGGGTCGAACTCCGAACCGTGGCGATGTTTCACGGGCTAAGGCGCCGAAGGCTCGATGTCACCCGTGCTTGCAGCGGGGCGCATCGCTCCCCTATACCGCCCACTCGCGAAGGGCGCTCGCCCAAGTCTGTGCAAGAAACCTGATCCATGACCGGAACGCTTCGCTCCACGGCTCGCAATCCCATCGCCGTGGCGCTCATGGGCGCGCTCATCCTGGTGTTCCTCATCCTGGGCGTCGGCGGCGGACGGTTTCCCGACGCCTTTCGCACCGTGAACGCCGATTCCGTCGTCAGTGTCGGATCTCACGCCACCAACGCCACCGAGTTCCAGAGAGACTGGGACGAGCAGAAGCAGAAGTTCCAGCAGGAATCCGGCCAGCCGCTGACCAACGAGTTCCTGGTCCAAAACGGCGTCGACAGCCAGCTCATCGGCCAGCTCGCCTCGCAGGACGCGGCCATGGAGATGGTCGAGCGCGACGGCGTCACACCCGGATCCGCCCTCGTCGACCAGGAAATCAAGAAGCTCCCCTTCGCCTTCGACAAGGTGACCGGCCAGTTCAGCCAGCAGCAGTTCGTCCAGGCCCTCGCCAGCCGCGGCATGACCCCGCGCCAAGCCCAGGCGGAGATCACCGACGATCTGGCCATCAGGCACTTCGGCTACGCCGCCGCGGGGGGGGTCCAGGCGCCCCTGCTCTTCGTGGCCCTGAGCGCCGCCCAGGCCGCCGAGAGCCGTGACGTCTCCTACTTCCAACTCGGCATCCACGCCGTGGCGGCTCCGGCCGAGCCCACTGACGCCCAGCTCACCGCCTTCATGAAGGCCCACGCCACCCAGCTCATGCAGCCGGAAATGCGCCTGATCACGCTGGCCAAGTTTTCGGCCAAGGACATCGCCCCGACCCTGAAAATCGATCCTGCCCAGGTCGGCAAGGAATTCGAATTCCGCAAGGACACCCTCTCGACGCCCGAGAAGCGCTCGATGGTGGAGATCCCGGTCAAGACCGCCGCTGATGGCGCCGCCGTCGCCCAGCGCCTCGGCCGCGGCGAAGACCCCGTCGCCATCGCCAAGTCGCTCGGCGTGGAAGCGATCACCTACGCCGGCCAGCCCGCCTCGGCGATTCCCGACCGCAAGCTGGCCCAGGCGGCCTTCGCGCTCAAGGAGGGCGCGGTCAGCGGACCGGTGAGCGGCGACCTCGGCCTGGCGGCCATCAAGGTTCTCAAGGTGACGCCCGGCGCCGCCGCGACACTGGCTTCGGCGTCGCCCAAGATCGAAGCGGAACTGCGCCAGAAACAGGCCGCCGACCAAGCCTATCAGCTCAGCCAGAAATTCGACGACGCCCGCCAAGGCGGGGCCGGCGTGGCCGATGCGGCGCGCAAGGCCGGCGTGGCCGCCGTCACCGTGGGGCCGGTCACCGCCAAGGGTGTCGACGCCCAGGGAAAGCCCAATCCGCTGCTGACTGATCGTATTCTGAAAGCCGCCTTCGCCCTTCCCGCCGGCCAGGACGGCCAGCTCGAGGACGCCGGCTCGGGCGAGTACTTCGCCGTGAAGGTCGAAAAGGTGCTGCCCCCCGCCCTTCCCGCCCTCGCCGACAAGCGACCGCAACTCGTCCAGGCCTATAAGATCGACGCCCTGGTGACGGCTTTGAAGGCCAAGGCCATGGCCCTGATGGCGCTGGCCAGGAAGAGCGGCAATCTCGACGCCGCCGCTTCGCAGGCCGGCGTCAAGGTCACCCGGGAGAACGGCATGCAACGGATCAAGGCCCAGCAGTATCAGGCGCTCGGCCGGGAATTTGTCGAGAACGCCTTCAGCCTCAAGGCCGGCGAGGTGTTCGCCGCCGGCGGCCAGGGCGGGATCTACGTGGGCCGGATCGATGCGACTCACCCGGCCGATCCGCAACAGACCGCCCAGCTGGTCGCCGCGGTGCGCGGCCGCGCCTCGCAGGCCTACGCCGACGATCTGTTGAGCGCCTTCCAGGCGGCCGCCAAGGCGAAGCTGAAAGTCTCCATCAACCTGGCCCTGGCGCGGAAGACCCTGGGCGTGGATCCCAATCTCATGGGCGGGACGGGTGGCAAGGCCGCCAAGGCCAAGTGACGGCGGCGCCTGACTTCGCGGCCTTCGCCCGTCTTTACGAATCCGGTGCATCGCAAGTCGTCTGGACGCGGATCATCGATGATCTAGAAACGCCGGTTTCGGCCTATCTCAAGATCGCCCACGGCCGCCCCTACGCGTTCTTGTTCGAGTCCGTCGAGGGAGGCGCCTGGCGGGGCCGCTATTCGATCGTCGCCATGAAACCGGATCTGGTCTGGCGGTGCCGAGGCGAGACGGCGGAGATCGCCGTGGGCGAGGCCATCGCGGCGGGGCGGTTCACGCCCCAGCCTGGCGGGGCGTTGGAGTCCCTGAAGGACGTCGCCGCCGCCGCCCGGCTCGATCTGCCGGCCGGCCTGCCGCCCATGGCCGCCGGCCTCTTCGGGGTCTTCGGCTATGACATGGTCCGCCTCGTCGAGCGCTTGCCGGGGGCCAACCCCGATCCGCTGGACCTTCCCGACGCCATTTTGATCCGACCCGGCGTCGTTGCGGTCTTCGACGCCATTGCCCAGGAGATCCTCCTTGTCACCACCGTTCGCCCGGACGGATCGGCGGCCCGGATGGCCTACGCGGCCGCCTGCGATCGCCTGGCGGAGGTCGGCGCCGACCTGGCCCGGACGCTCGCTCCGCCCGGCGCGCCGCGATCACCCCGCGAAGCCGCGGATCTGGCCTCGCCGGTCAGCCGGAAGGCTTACGGCGACATCGTCGAGCGCGCCAAGGCCTACATCCGGGCTGGCGACATCTTCCAGGTCGTGCCCAGCCACCGGTTCGAGGCCCGCTTCCAACTCGATCCATTCGCGCTCTACCGTTCGTTGCGCCGAGCGAACCCGTCCCCCTTCCTCTACTACCTCGACTTCGGCGAATTTCAGCTGGTCGGCTCCTCGCCGGAGATCCTGGTGCGGCTGCGCGATGGCAAGATCACCATCCGCCCGATCGCCGGCACCAGGCGGCGCGGCGCGACCCCGGCCGAGGATGCTGCCCTGGAAGCCGAACTCCTCGCCGACGCGAAGGAACGGGCCGAGCACCTGATGCTGCTCGATCTGGGCCGCAACGACGTCGGGCGGGTGGCCATGCTGCGCAAGGCGGGCGCCAACTTGGCGGCGTCGGGGTCCGGAGCGCCGCGGGTGCGGGTGACGCAAAGCTTCCTGGTCGAGCGCTACAGCCACGTCATGCACATCGTCTCCAACGTCGAGGGTGACGCGCCCGAAGGCCTCGACCCCGTCGACGTGCTGATGTCCGCCCTGCCGGCCGGCACCCTTTCCGGGGCGCCCAAGGTGCGCGCCATGCAGATCATCGACGAGCTCGAGAGCCTCAAGCGAGGCCTGACCTACGCCGGCGCCGTCGGCTACATCGGCGCCGACGGCTCGGTGGACACCTGCATCGTGCTGCGCACGGGCCTCGTGAAGAACGGCGTTCTGCACGTCCAGGCCGGCGGCGGCGTCGTCGCCGACAGCGACCCGGACGCGGAGTACGAGGAGACCTTGCAGAAAGCCGGCGCCTTGCGCAGCGCCGCCGAGGAAGCCTGGCGGTTCGCCTGAGGCCGCTCGCGTCCACGACCAGCACCGGATGCAGGTAGAGGCCCCCGCCTCCCTTCGACCGGACCACGGTCGTGTCCTGGATCGCAAGCACGCGCCGACCGGCGCATCGCTCGCCCGTCCGTCGAGCCGCATCGGCAACCATCTCTTCGGTCGTCACCGCCTCGTTGCGCAGAAAGCGCGTCAGGCGGATCTCGCCGGCCCGATCGCCGCCAAGCCGACGAACCCGTACGCCCCGTCCACCAGTCGCCACCAAACGGGCCTGCAACCAGGCCCCCCCTTTTCCAGGCGACGGTCGCCAAACCGCCCCAGCGCAAGCTCCGACATCGGCATCTCCCATCAATGCCAACCCAGAGAATCGTGCTTCGCCACAGCGCTCAAGCCGAGATGTGTGAATGCGGTAGCCTCTGGGGGGGGGGAGGAGAGGATCGGCGCACCGCCGCGCCACGCTCTGGAGTGAGTCACTCCGGGGCCCATCGCGCATGGCCCGCTTGGCGCTTGCCGCGCCGGCCCGTAAAGATCGCCGCCATGATACTGGTGATCGATAACTACGACAGCTTCACCTACAACCTCGTCCACTATCTGAACGAGCTGGGGGCGGAGACCCGCGTCCATCGCAATGACGCGCTGAGCGCCGCCGAGGCCCTGGCCCTTCGTCCACGCGCGGTGGTGCTCTCGCCGGGCCCGTGCACGCCCAACGAGGCCGGCATCTGCCTGGAGCTGATCGGCGTGGCGTCGCCCGACCTGCCGATCCTGGGGGTCTGTCTCGGTCACCAAGCCATCGGTCAGGCGTTCGGCGGAAAGGTGGTGGCGGCGCGCACCCTGATGCATGGCAAGACGAGCCCGATCCGCCATCGCGGCGAAGGGGTTTTTGCCGGCTTGCCGGACGGCTTTATCGCGACCCGCTACCATAGCCTCTCGGTCGAGCGCGAAAGCCTGCCCAAGTCCCTGGCGGTCACCGCCTGGACGGACGATGGGGAGATCATGGGCTTTTCCCACGTCAGCCGGCCGGTGCACGGGGTTCAGTTCCACCCCGAATCCATCGCCACCGAAGGCGGCCATCGCCTCCTGGCCAACTTCCTCGAACTCGCCGGCGTGGCGGGTCCTGTCGACGCCTGAATTCAGAAAGGCCTCTCGTAGTGTCCGAGACCTTCAAGCCCCTGCTCTCGCGCCTGGCCGACGGGGCCACTCTGCTGGGGGAGGACGCAGACGCCTTCTTTTCGGCCTGCCTGCGGGGCGAGCCGACGGCGGCCCAAATCGCCGCCGCCGTCACCGCCATGCGCCTGCGCGGCGAGACCGTCGGCGAAATCACCGCCTGCGCCCGGGCTCTGCGCCGGGCAGCCATGCATCTGGATCATGATCACGACGTGGTCGACGTCTGCGGCACCGGAGGCGACGGAGCCCACACCCTCAACATCTCGACGGCCGTCGCCTTCGTGGCCGCCGGCGGCGGTCTCAAGGTCGCCAAGCACGGCAACCGCGCCGCCTCCTCCCGGTCGGGTTCCTCCGATGTCCTGGCGGCGTTGGGCGTCAATCTCGACGCCACCCCCGACCAGCAGCGCCGGGCCCTCGACGAGGCCGGGGTGTGCGTGCTCTTCGCCCCGGCCCACCACGGCGCCTTGCGTCACGTCGCGCCGATCCGCGAGGAACTGGGGTTCCGCACCGTGTTCAATCTCCTCGGGCCCCTCTCCAATCCGGCCGGAGCCCGCCGGCAGCTGCTCGGCGTGTTCGATGGTCGCTGGGTCGATCCGCTGGCCCGGGTGCTGGGCGCCCTGGGGGCGACACGGGCCTGGGTGGTGCATGGCGAAGGCCTCGACGAAATCACCACCACCGGAACGACCCACGTCGCCGAATGGCGCGACGGCGGCATCCGCCTCTTCAACATCACCCCCGAAGCCGTGGGCTTGCCGCGAGCCGCCCTGGCCGATCTGCGCGGCGGCGATCCCAAGGAAAACGCCGAGGCCCTGCGCGCCCTTCTGGCCGGGGCCAGCGGACCCTATCGGAATGTGGTGCTGATCAACGCCGCGGCCGCCTTCCTGGTCGCCGACAAGGTAGAGACCCTGCGCGAGGGCGTGGATCTGGCCGCCGAGGCGATCGATTCCGGGGCGGCCGCAGCGTCCCTCGATCGATTGATCGCGCTCACCCGCCCGGCCTGATGGGCGACATCCTTCAGTCGATCGCTGTCTACAAGCGTGAGGAGGTGCGGACGCGCCGCTCCGCGGTCTCCCATGCCGATCTCGACGCCCGCATCGCGGCTCAGAGCGGGCCGCGCGGATTTCGGGCCGCCCTCGAAGGGGCCCATCGGCCGGGCCGGCTGGCGCTCATCGGCGAGATCAAGAAGGCCTCGCCCTCAAAGGGGCTGATCCGCGCCGACTTCGACCCGCCGGCCCTGGCGCTCGCCTATCAGCGCGGCGGCGCCGCCTGCCTTTCCGTGCTCACCGATGGCCCGAGCTTCCAGGGTGACGACACCCATCTCACCGCCGCGCGGGAGGCAGGCGCCCTGCCCTGCCTGCGCAAGGAGTTCCTCGTTGATCCCTGGCAGGTCGGCGAATCACGCGCTCTGGGGGCCGACGCGGTGCTGGTGATTTTGGCCCTGGCGGATGATTCGCTGGCCGCCGAATTGATTTGGGAGGCCGCGCGGCTGGACATGGATGTGCTCGTGGAGACCCACGACAAGGCTGAAATCCATCGCGCCGGCCGCCTCGGCGCCCGCCTCATCGGGGTCAACAACCGCGACCTGAGAACCTTTGTCACCGACCTCGCGGTCACCGAGAAACTAGCCGAGGAAATCCCCGCAAACGCCGTCCTGGTCACGGAAAGTGGCATCGACGGTCCGGCTAGCGCCGCGCGTCTCGAACGGGCTGGGGCCAAGGCCATGCTGGTCGGCGAAGGCCTGATGCGCGAGCGCGACGTCGAGGCGGCCACCCGCGCCCTCCTCGCGCAGCCAACTTGACAATCCAAGAGAACACTCAGAGAACACCGGCCATCGTTTTTGATTTGTTCCTCACCTTGTTCGAGGACTCAGCGAGGCTGCCATGCTCACGCGCAAGCAACACGAACTGCTGATGTTCATCCACGAGCGTATCAAGGAGACCGGCGTCTCCCCTTCGTTCGACGAGATGAAGGACGCCCTCGATCTCGCCTCGAAATCGGGCATTCATCGTCTGATCACCGCGCTGGAGGAACGCGGCTTCCTGCGCCGCCTGGCGCACCGGGCCCGCGCCCTCGAAGTCATGAAGCTCCCCGAACAGGCCACCGCCGCCGCGCCGCCCAGGGGCAGAGGCGTCTTCCGCCCGACGGTCGTCGACCCGGGCCCGGCCGCTAACGACGTGCGGGAACTGCCGGTGATGGGCAAGATCGCCGCCGGGGTCGCCATCGACGCCATTCAGCACGAGCGGGACCGAATGCAGGTGCCCGAATCCATTCTGGGCAGCGGCGAGCACTTCATTCTCGAGGTGCAGGGCGATTCGATGGTGGGCGCCGGTATTCTCGACGGTGATTTCGTGGTCATCCGCCGGGGCGACGCCGCCAATTCCGGGGAGATCATCGTCGCCCTCATCGAGCGCGAAGAAGCCACGCTCAAGCGCCTGCGCCGCAAGGGCGGCTCAATCGCCCTGGAGGCGGCCAATCCCGCCTACGAGACCCGGATCTACGGTCCCGACCAGATCGAGGTGCAGGGCAAGCTCGTCGGCCTCATTCGGCGCTATCACTGACGGTCCACGGCCGCGCACCTCGGAGAGGTTGCGACCACACCAGACGCCAGCCGCCGCCCGCCGCCGGATAAATCTCGGCCGCGCCGCCGAGTTCGAAACTGGACCGCCGCAAGATCATCGCTCCCCGGCACGACGGCGGCGTTGGGGCGTCGGCCCTCAGGATGAGGATGTCGGCCCGCACGCACAGCGCGGCAACGCGGTCGGGCTTTGGCACGCGCTTTGTCCACCAGGCGGCGATGGCCGGATGGGTGAAGGCGTGCGGCGCGCAGGCGCTGCGATCGCAATCGAAGAGGGCGTTCACCGCCGCCTCGGGCTGGGCGGGCAGGCGCAGATTGCGCCTCTGAGCCCAGGTCTGGGTGGCGTAGAGGCGGGTCAGGGGCTTGAGGGCGACGACCTCGCCGTTGGCCACCACCGCCGCGTCCCCGCCGTCGCTGGAGATCCACCCGGCCGGCGGCGCGGGTCTCGGCCACAGCGCCACGGCGAAGGCCAAGGGGACACCGATCCACCTCAGCCGTCCTCGCCAGAGGCAGGCGAAGACGATCCCAAGATAGGATAGCGCCAGGGCGATCGGCGGGGCTGACGACATCGTCACGGCCGCTCCCGGAGCGCTGGAGAACACGTGGCCGATGGCGATCACGCCGCGGGCCGCCCAGCCGGCTCCCAGAAACAGCGGCCCCACCTCATGGGGCCCCAGACCAAGCGCCTGGGCCGCCAGGCAGAGGGCGAGCGCGGGCATGAGCAGGGCGCTGGCCAGGAAATCGGCGGTCAGGTTGGCGAACACCCCGTAGTTGGCCACCCGGTTGAAGTGCTGGATGGTGAAGGGCCCGGTCGCCGCGCCGGCGACGAAGCTCACCATCACCATGGCGATCAGCCAGTCCTTGCCTTTCTGGAGGGCGGCGAGAGCCCAGGGCAGGCCGGTGGTCCGGCTATGCCGGGGCCAAATCTCGGCCATGGCCACCAGGGAGGCTGTGGCGCAGAAGCTCATCTCGTAGCCTGGCTGGAGAACCGCTTCCGGTTCGATCAACAGGACGACGAGGGCCGCCAGGGCCAAGGAATGCAGGCTGACGGCGCGCCGGTCGGCGAGGATGGCGAGAAAGGCGACGCCGGCGGTGATCGCCGCCCGCCGGGCCGGCGGGTGGGCGCCGGAAAGAACCAGATAGCCGGCGACGACCAGCAGGGCGGCCACGGCCGCGACCTTCTTGCCCGGCACGCGAAGGGCCAGCCACGGCCACGCGGCGATCGCCAGCCGGAAGAAGAAGAAGGCGAAGCCGCTCACCGCGGCGGTGTGCAGACCGGCGATCGCCAGCATGTGGGCGAGTCCCGAGCCCCTCAGGGCATCACGATCGTCTCCGGCCAGCCAGTCCTGATGGCTGGTGGTCACCGCGACGGCGAGGCCGGCCGCGCCGCCGTCTTCGCGCCCCATGACCGCATGGATGTCGCTCGCCAGGCGGCTGGCCACCGTCCAGCGCAGGCGGTTCATGGCCATTTCGACGCGCAGCAACAGCGGCGGCGGGGCCAGACCCACCGGCTCCGGCGGGCGCATGGCCATCCCCACCCCGCCGATCCCCTCGAACCAGGCATCGCGGGCGAAGTCGTAGGCGCCGGGCGAGGCCGGTCCCGGCGGCGGATCCAGCAGAGTGACGACGCGGATGGCCGAGCCGGGCGGCGGGGTGGCCTCCGGCCCCTCCGACTGCGGGACCACGATGCGGATCCGCACCGGAGTCTGGGCCGGCGAGAGGTGGGCGATATCCACAGGCGCGATCAGCAGGCGCGGACCCCGGGCGCTGGGAGATTCCACGTCGACCACGAAGCCCTCGACGCTGACGACGCCGAAGTGGGCCGGCACGAGGGGTGTGGCGACCGCGTCGCTGTGGAGCTTGGCGATCAGAAAGCCGGCGGCGGTCACGGCGGTGAGCCCGCTCACCGCCAGGATCGCCCGATGGCTGATGAACCGTCGGGCCGCCACGGCCATGGCCAGGGTGACGCCCGCAAGCCAGAGGGCCAGGACCGCCGACGGTTCGCGCATCAGGCCCAGATAGGTCGCCGCCCCGACGCCGAAGGCCACCGGCGTCCACAGAAGCACCCGCTCCCACTGACCGGCGGCTTCCTCCAAGAGCGCTCTAGGAAGCGTTGCGAAGGCCGTGATAAGACCCGCGCCAGCCCGCCAGGGCGGCGCTATTCCCGCTGGCGGCGCCAAGCCGGCGCCCTCGATCGGATCGGTGATGTCCGCCCCCACCCCGCCTCCCGCCAGACCGGTCGTCACCCGCATCGCCCCTTCGCCCACGGGCATGATGCACATAGGCACAGCCAGGACGGCTTTGTTCAACTGGCTTTACGCCCGCCACCTCGGGGGGCGGTTCCTGCTTCGTGTCGAGGACACCGACCGCGAGCGTTCGACCCCCGGCGCCGTTCAGGCGATTTTCGATGGTCTGGGCTGGCTGGGCCTTGATCCGGACGAGGCGCCGGTCTTCCAGCACGCGCGGGCGGATCGGCACCGCGAGGCTGTGCAGTCTCTCTACGACGCCGGCCGCGCCTATCGCTGCTACATGACGGTGGAGGAGTTGGCGGCCGAGCGGGAACGGGCCCGCGCCGAAGGCCGGGCGATCCGCTCCCCGTGGCGCGACCGCGATCCGGCGCCGGGGGACAACCGCAGCTTCGTCCTCCGGTTCCGTGGGCCCTTGGAAGGGGAGACCGTCGTTCGCGATCTCATCAAAGGCGAGGTGGTGTTCGCCAACAAGGAACTGGACGACCTTGTCCTGCTGCGCTCCGACGGCGCGCCGACCTACAATCTCGCCGTGGTCGTCGACGATCACGACATGGCCATCAGCCATGTGATCCGCGGCGACGACCACCTGAGCAACGCCGCCCGCCAGAGTCTCATCTACGAGGCCCTCGGTTTCGATCTGCCGGCCTTCGCCCACGTGCCGATGATCCACGCCCCGGACGGCGCCAAGCTTTCCAAGCGCCATGGCGCCCAGGGCGTGGCCGAATTCGCCGACCTCGGCTACCTGCCCGAGGCCATGCGCAACTATCTGGCCCGGCTGGGCTGGGGGCACGGCGACGACGAGATCTTCAGCGACGAGGACGCCATCGCCTGGTTCGACGTCGCCGACGTGGTTCGCGCTCCGGCCCGGCTCGACTGGAACAAGCTGAACCACGTCAACAACCACTATATCCGCGCCGCCGACGATCGCCGGCTGACGGGGTTGACCATGGACGCCCTCGCCCTGGCCGACGAGCGGGCGGGCCCCGACGCGGAGGCGAAGCTCCTGGCCGCCATTCCCCTCGTGAAAGAAGGCGCCAAGACCCTGCCGGAGCTCGCCGCCCTGACCCGCTTCGTCCGTCTCGAACGACCGCTGCACCTCGGCGACAAGGAACGTTCCCTGCTCACCGAAGACGTTCACGCTCGTCTTCGCCGCCTCGCCGTGGCCCTGGCTCGCCAGGATGATTGGACAGTCGCCGGTCTCGGCGCGGCGCTGCGCGCCTTCGCCGCCGATGAGGGGGTCGGACTGGGCGCATTCGGCCAGCCGCTGCGCGCGGTTCTGGCCGGCGCCGCCGGCGCCCCGGATCTGGCCAGCGCCCTCACCGCGTTGGGGAAATCGGAGAGCCTCGGGCGCATCGAAGACGCACTTTCGCACGTGCGGTAAGGCGTTATAAGGATCGCCCAAACTTCAAGCTGAACGCCATCGATCAAGGGATCGCCGGATGTCAAAAAGCGCCACCCTCACGTTCGGCGACAAGAACGTCGAGCTGCCAATGATCAGCGGGACCGCCGGTCCCGACGTCGTCGATATCCGCAAGCTTTACGCCGACGTTGACGTCTTCACCTTCGATCCCGGCTTCACCTCGACGGCCAGCTGCGAAAGCAAGATCACCTACATCGATGGAGACGCCGGGATTTTGCTGCACCGCGGCTATCCGATCGAACAACTGGCCGAGAAGTCGAGCTTTCTGGAGGTCTGCTACCTCCTTCTCGACGGCGAACTGCCGTCCGCAGCGGAGTTCGAGGACTTCGAACGCACCATCACCTACCACACCATGCTGCACGCGCAGTTCGACCGGTTCTTCGGCGGCTTCCGCTCGGACGCCCATCCCATGGCGATCATGACCGGCGCGGTGGGCGCCCTGTCGGCCTTCTATCACGACAGCATCAACGTCGATGATCCCGAACAGCGCAAGATCTCGGCTCATCGCCTGATCGCCAAGATGCCGACCATCGCGGCCAGGGCCTACAAATATTCGATCGGCCAGCCGTTCGTGACTCCGCGCAACGACATCAGCTATGCCGAGAACTTCCTGCGCATGGCCTTCTCCGTGCCGGCCGAGGACTGGAAGCCCAACCCGATCCTCACCCGGGCCATGGACCGGATCTTCATCCTCCACGCCGACCACGAGCAGAACGCTTCGACCTCGACGGTGCGGATCACCGGCTCGTCAGGCGCCAACCCGTTCGCCTGCATCGCCGCCGGCATCGCCTGCCTGTGGGGTCCCAGCCACGGCGGGGCCAACGAAGAAGCCCTGATGATGCTGCAGGAGATCGGCACTGTCGACCGCATCCCCGACTACATCCAGGGCGTTAAGGACCGGAAGTTCCGCCTGATGGGCTTTGGCCATCGGGTCTACAAGAACTACGACCCTCGGGCGACGGTGATGCAGAAGACCTGCCACGAGGTGCTCGACGAGGTGGGTGACGCCGACGATCCCCTGCTCAAGGTCGCCCTCGAACTCGAGAAGATCGCTCTGAACGATCCCTATTTCGTGGACCGCAAGCTCTTCCCCAACGTCGATTTCTATTCGGGCATCACCCTCAAGGCGATGGGCTTTCCGACCACGATGTTCACCGTGCTCTTCGCCATCGCCCGCACCGTGGGCTGGATCAGCCAGTGGAAGGAAATGTTCGAGGATCCGCAGCGCAAGATCGGTCGGCCTCGCCAGCTTTACACCGGCCCCCTGCAACGGGCCTACACGCCGCTGGAATCCCGCTGAACCCTCAGTCGGGCGATCACCGCATCGGCTGCCGCGCCTGACGGGTCGGCGATCCCGCCGCGCATCTTCTCGACGGCGCTGCGCTGAGCCTTTGCCTGTCGGGCTTGCAGATCGGGATCGTCCAACAACGGCGCTATGGCGGCGGCCAGCCGGGATCCCGTGCAGTCGCCTTGCAGCAGCTCGGGGGCGACCGCGCGCCCCGCCGCCACGTTGAAAAGGGTGATATATGGGGTGCGGATCAGCAGCCGGACGATCGGATAGGTGAATGGGCCTAACCGATAGGCCACCACCATGGGCGCTCCGGCCAGAGCCAGTTCGGTCGTGACCGTGCCGCTGCAGGCGAGCGCCGCCGTGGCGCCCGCCATGGCGGCGGCATGATCCTTTCCGCTCCGCGCCAGATGAACCGGGATCGACCATTTGGCCGCCCGCGCCGCCAATTCGTCGGCGACGGCCTCGGCCGCCAGAACCACGACCTTCAGGGTTGGCCGATTTGCGGCGAGCTCCGCAGCGGCGGCCTCGAACGGCCTCAGGAGCCGCTCGATCTCACCGCGCCGGCTGCCCGGCGCCAGCAGCAGCACCGGATCGCCCGGCCCCGCTCCGATGGCGGCGCGGAAGGCCGCCCGATCGGCGCCGCCTCCTACTCGCGCCAGGACCGGGTTGCCGACGAATTGAGTCCTAAGGCCAGCGCGCTCGAACCAGGCGGCGTCGAAGCTGTGGATCGTCAGCAGTTCGTCGACCGCCCCGGCGAGGGTCCGCGCCCGTCCCGGGCGGGTCGCCCAAACCTGTGGGGCGACATATTTGATCAGAAACACCTCGCGCCGAGCCCGCCGGATCGCATGGGCGACCCTCAAATTGAATCCCCATGAGTCGATCATAACCGCGACCTGCGGCGCCTCGCGGACGGCAAGCTCGCCAGCCTCACGTGCGCGGCGGCGGACGAGGGGCCAAACGCGCAAGGCGTCGAATACCCCCAGAACGGAGAGGGGCGCGATGTCGAAAGGGCTGGCCACCCCCTGGGCGGCCATCAGCGGACCACCGATCCCTACAAACCGTACTCGTCCGCCCAGCTTGGCGCGCAAGGACGCGGCGAGGCCCGCCCCCAAAGCATCGCCAGAAGGCTCGGCCGCCACCAGCATGACGACCGGATCGCTCATTCCCTAGGCGCGTCCATCCCGACGACGAAGAGGCCAAGCTCGTCGGCCATGGCGATCACTCGCTCACGCTCCACAATGATCGTCAGACTCGCCTCCCCCGCTATACCGGCCAAGCCGGCGTCGGCCGCGCGGCGCACGGTGCCTGGGCCAATGGTCGGCAGATCGACCCGCCGCTCCTGGCCCGGTTTGCACACCTTGACGAGCACCCCACGGCGATGTCCCGGCGTTCCGCGGATGGCGGGCGGCAACCGCGCCACTCGCTCGAGCATGGCGTCAGTGCCTTCCTGCGCCTCGAGCGCCAGGATCAAACCGTCGCAGGCGACCGCCGCCTGGCCGGCGTCGAGCCGGCCGATGGCCCGGGCCGCGGCGGTGGCGCGATCGATGTCGGAACCATGCGAGCGACGTGGCTTGTGGCGCGCGAGCGGGCCGCGCCGAAGGACGAGATCGGCCATCACTTCGTGGGCGCCCTCGACGACGAATCCCTCCTTCTCGAATTCGCCAATGAGGAAGCTCAGCAAGCCATCGTCGCCCCGGCGAGCGGCTGTCAGAACGCCTGGTAGCGCCGCCAGACCCCGGAAATCCGGCTTCAGCTCGGCCATATTCGGCCGCGCCACGCGGCCGGCCAGGCAGATCGCCTCGCAGCCGGAGGCGCGCAGAGCCGAGATCGCCGCGCCCAGCCGCCCCAGGCCGAGTTCGCAGCCGTCGTAGCCAGCCAGGTCGGGATCGGCGAAACCGGCCAGGCGAATGATGAAAAGGGGCCGGCCGATGTCCCGACAGTGCCGCGCGAGGCTGACGGGCAAGGCGCCGCCGCCGGCGATCAGCCCCAGCTTCTTCATCGTCCCGCCCGCTCAGACCTCCCGCTGCGGCGTGGTCAGCGGGCGGCTGGAATCGGCGCGGATAAAATCGACGATCTCCATCACCTCCGGCGAGCCGGAATAGGCGTAGGCCGTGTCGTCGAGACGTTCCTGGAAAGTGCCCTCTTCCGCGAAAAGCATCCGGTAGGCGGCGCGCAAGGCATTGATCGATTCACGCGAGAATCCCCGCCGCTTCAAGCCGACGAGATTGAGGCCCTCGAGGTGGGCGTGATTGCCCCATACATTGCCGAACGGAATGACGTCGTGATTGACCCCGGCCATGCCACCGACGAAGGCGTGGCGGCCGATGCGGGTGAATTGGTGGGCCGCCGAGAGGCCGCCCATGATCACGCAGTCCTCGAGCACCACGTGGCCGCCGAGCGTCGCGGTGTTGGCCATGACCACGTGATCGCCGACGATGCAGTCGTGGCCCACGTGGACGCCCACCATGAAGAAACCGTCCGAGCCGACGGTGGTCACGCCGCGGCCCGTGGCCGTACCGCAATGCATGGTCACCTGCTCGCGGATCAGGTTGCGCGCCCCAATCACCAGCTGCGTCGCCTCCCCCTGGTGACCGGCGTGCTGAGGAGCCGAGCCAAGGACGGCGAAGGGATGCACCACGCAGCCCTCGCCCAGTTCGGTGACCCCCTCGATCACCACGTGCGAACCGATCAGCACGCCCGGCCCCAGAGTTACATCGGGGCCGATCAAGCTGTAAGGCCCGACCTCGACATCGTCGGCCAGTCGGGCCGAGGCCTCGACGACCGCAGTGGCGTGAATTCTGCTCATTTTCGGGTGTCCACCAGCATGGCCGCAAACTCCGCTTCGGCCGCCAGCTTCTCCCCGACCAAGCCCCGGCCTTTGAACTTGACCACGTCGGCTCGCGAGCGGTGCACCTCGACGTCCAGACGCAGAATGTCTCCCGGCCGCACCGGATGACGGAAACGGCAATTATCGACCGACATGAAGAGGATGATCTTGCCCTCGGGGTCGACGTCCCAGGACTTGGACATCAAAAGACCGCCGGTCTGGGCCATGGCCTCGATGATCAGCACCCCTGGCATCACCGGCTTGGTGGGAAAATGACCCTGAAAGAACGGCTCGTTGATGGTCACGTTCTTGATTCCCACCAGCCGCTTGCCCGGCTCGAAGGCTTCCGCTCGATCGATGAACAGGAAGGGCGGGCGGTGCGGAATGCGCCGCATGATCTCCTCGACGTCGATGTCGGCGTCCGACAACTCCCCGTTCATTCGCGTTGCCCTTTCTGCATGCGCCTACCGGCTGCGGCGGTGACCCATGCCGTCTCCCGCATCCATTGTCGCGCCGGCCTCGCGGGCGTGCCACCCCAGCTCTCGCCGGCGGGTATGTCCCGAATGACCCCGGCCGATGCGGCGACGCGCGCGCCCGCCCCAATCGTGACGTGGTCCGCGACGCCAGCCCTGCCGCCAAACATGCAGCCATCACCGATGACCACGCTGCCGGAGATCCCGCTATGCGCGGCGAAAACGCAATTACGTCCGATAACGACGTTGTGGGCGATCTGCACGAGGTTGTCGATCTTGGTATTCTCGCCGATCACCGTGTCGTCAAATGCCCCGCGGTCGATGCACGAGTTGGCCCCGATCGTAACGCCGTCTTGCAGGATTACCCGGCCAAGCTGAGGTACGTCGACGACTCCCGAGGCGCCCGCCGTGGCCCCAAAACCCGCCTCCCCTATGACCGCGCCGGCAAAGATCCGCACCCGATCGCCGATCAGGGCGAACCCCACGACCGCATTGGGTCCGACATAGCCATCCCGGCCGATCGCCACGCCCGGACCGATCACCGCGCCAGCGGAGATATACGTTCCGCGCCCGATAGCCGCCCCGGGGCCGATCGTGACCCCCTGGGCCAAAAACACCCCGTCCTCGATACTCGACTCAGGATGAATGGCGCCGGTCCCAGCCGGATGGAGGCGGGGCCGGTGAAGGCGGGCGGCGGCGGCGGCGTAGGCCCCCTGGGGTATGGGCGTTACGAGAATGGAGGCCGCCGCCGGAACGCGGGGCGCCATGGCGCTGGTGACGAAACAGGCTCCCGCCCGACACGCCTCGAGGTCGGCCACCCTGCGTGGGTCGGCCAGGTATCCGATGTTGTCCGGCCCGGCGCGAGCGAGCGGGGCGACCCCAACGACCCTGCGATGCGGCTCGCCCCGCTCGAGGTCGGCGCCAGTCAAAGCGGCCAGCTCGTTCAGAGTGACCGGCGCCAGGGCCTCGAAGAACCGCCGATCTGGGGATTCCGGCGCCAAATCGGCCGCCCGACCTTGCGCCCTAGCGCGCCGCGGCGGTCTGGGTGTCGAGATGCTCGCGATCAAAGGCGAATTGCTGGATCCGGCCGTTGAGGGCGGCAACCGCCTGGCTCGTCAGGTCCATTTCAGGATTGGCGATCATCACGGAATCCTTGTTCACCAGGATGCTGCAGCGTTTGGCCTGGTAGAGCTGGCGCGCCACCGGATCGAGCTCCTGGGCGATGCGGTTGATCGACTTCTGCTCGGTCGCCTGGACCTCACGTTGGCGAAGATCGGCCTTCTGGCGCAGGGCATTGACCCGCCCCTGAAGCGCCTCGGCGCGGCTCTGGAACGTGGCCGCCGCGAGCGTGGGGCGGGCCGCCTCGAGCGCTCGCCCCTCAGTGGAGATGGCCGTATCCTCCGGGCCCAGCTCGGCTTTCACCTGGCTGACGATCTGGCTCATCCGTTCACTGACGTAACGGCCGACCGTCGATGTCGAGATCGCCTGATTCACCGAAAGGACGCACAGACCCGGAATGGGCGGGCCCTGAACAACCGGCGGCGGAGCCACCGGAGCGGCCGGGGCCGCAAAGGCGGTGGATGCCGCGAGCGTGGCTAGTAACGCCGATGCCGCACAGAACTTCATAGTCATAATAATCCTCAGAAACTAGTTGCTGTTGAAAAACGGAAAAGTTCAGTCTTGTCGTATGAATCCTTGCGGATGATCTGACTGAAATCAAATCGCAACGGACCCATGGGCGATTTCCAGAATACGCTTATGCCCGCCGTAGCCCGAAAGTATAAATCGTCCTGGACGGTCAATAGTGGCTGGTTTGTGTCTGGGTTCGTCTTATCTCTCTTATCGAGTAGGCCGAGCGTGCCGAAGTCGACAAACGCCGCCATTTTGATCCCGTATTGCGCCGGTAAAAAGGTCGGGATGGTTTCCTCGATGGTGCCGATCGCCTTGAGTTTGCCGCCCAGGGCGTCACCGAACTGCAGGTCGCGCGGCCCGATTCCAGCGATCTGGAACCCGCGGAAATCATCGCCGCCGGCATAGAGGCGGTCTGCGATGCGGATGGAATCACCGTTCCACCCGTCGATGTAACCGGCCGTGCCCTTGACGCTGAGAATGAAGTTCTTGTTGAAGCCGTGATACCACCCGGCATTCACCGTGGTGCGTACGTAGTGCACGCTCCCACCTGCCCCGGCGACGTCCTGCGACAAGGCGAGATTGAAACCGCGGGTCGGCAGGTTGGGGTCGTTGCGGCGATCATAGGCCAGGGTATAGCCGACCTGAGAGGTGAGGTAGGACCCGCGTTCTTCGCACAATACGATCGAGACTAGCTCGGCGCCGGGCTGGCAAAGGACGTTTTGAACGATCACATCATCGGTACGGATGGTGTAGCGGGTGGTCAGGACCGCGTTGGAGGTGAGCGGGAATCCCAACCGGAAAGTCGCCCCGGCCGAGGTGGTGTCGTAGTCCGAGTATTGGGCGAAGTTGTACCTGTAGGCATAGAGATCCCACCCCGCCTGCAGATCGCGATCGAGGAAATGGGGTTCGGTGAAAGACAGGTCGATCTGGTCTCTCAGCGTACCCGCTGTCAGGCGCAGGGAGAGGTTCTGGCCGCGGCCGCGGAAATTGCTTTGGGTGATGCCGATATCGGTCACCAGTTTGTCGATGGTGCTGTAGCCGGCGCTGAACGAAAGTTGGCCCGTCGGCTGTTCGGTCACCTTCACCACGACGTTGGTGCGATCCGGCGACGAGCCCGGCGAGTTGGTGATGTCGACATCCTTGAAGAAGCCGAGCGCCCTGATGTTGGCCTTGGAGCGGTCGACGAGGGCGCGGTTGTAGGCGTCCCCTTCGGCAATCAACAGCCGCCGGCGGATGACCTCATCCAGAGTGGCGGTGTTGCCAACGATATCTACGCGTCCCACGTAGACGCGTGGACCTTCCTTGACGTCGAACGTCACATCGACCGTGCGCTTGATCGGATCGGGGTTGTAGCGCGGGCGGACATCGACGAACGCGAAGCCGGCCGCGCCGGCCGCAAAGGTCAACTCGTCCGTCGCCGTCTCGATTTTCTGGTCTTCATAGACCTGCCCGGTTTTGACGGGGAGCAGTTGGCGCAGAATGTCCGGATTGAGCTTCTTGAGGTCGGACTTAACGGTAACCTTTCCAAATCGGTATCTGGGGCCTTCGTCGATGGCGTAGGTCACCGCGAAGCCGTTTCGGTCGGGGGCGAGTTCCGCGACCGAAGAAATGACCCGGAAATCGTAATAGCCACGGTTGCGATAGAATTTCCGCAACTGCTCGCGGTCGTATTCGATCCGGTCCGGATCATAGTTGTCGTTGGTGGAAAAGAAGCGGTACCAGGCGCTCTCCTTGGTCACCACCACCCCGCGCAGATCGCTGGCCGAGAACTCTTTGTTGCCCTGGAAGTTGACACGCAGGATGCCGCTCTTGGGCCCTTCGTTGATTTCGAAGATCAGGTCGACCCGGCGCTGCGGCAGCTCGACGATTTTCGGCGTCACTGTCGCCGATATGCGTCCAGAGCGGCGGTAGAGTTCGACTATCCGTCCCACGTCGTCCTCGACCTTGGCGCGGGTGAACACGCCGCGCGGCCGAATCTGAATTTCGTCCTGAAGCTTGTCGGTCTTGAGGTTGGAATTGCCCTCAAAAAGCACCTGATTGATCACCGGATTCTCGACCACCCGCACCACGAGGGTGGTCCCCTGCAGATTGATCTTCACATCCGAGAACAGGTCGGTTCGGAACAGGGCCTTGAGCGCGGCGTCGATCTTCTGGGCGTTCACGCTGTCACCCACCGAAAGCGGCAGGTAGGAAAGGACGGTCTCCGAATCGATCCGCTCGTTTCCCTCCACGGTGATCGAACCGAGAGTCACCGACTGATCGGTCTGGGACTGCGACAGAACCTGGGCCAACACGGACGGGGCCGCCACGACCGCCGCGCCTCCCATCAGCAGGGCGAGGCTCGAGGCAAGCGCGGCGTGGCGGGCGCGGGTGATGCTCGACGGATCAGCCATGAATAGGTCGTCGCCCTAGGAAAACAAGCTGCCGAAGAAGTGAAACACCCGCGTGAGCGGAAGATCGTGGAGATTGGCGAACAACATCAATCCCACCAGTAAAGCAAGCCCGACCCGATAACCGGCCGCCTGCACGCGCACGCCGAGGGGCCGCTGGGCGATCCACTCATAGGCGTAGAACAACAGATGGCCGCCATCGAGGACGGGCAAAGGCAGCAGGTTCATAAAGCCGATGCTGACCGAGATCAAAGCGGCAAAACCGATCAGGTTGACGACGACGCTCAGCACCTGGAATCCAGGATCGTTCGGAGCATCGGCGATCGCCCTCTGGGTTATGGCCTTCGAGACCCGGGCCATGCCGACAACACCGTGCAACTGATTCAGGTTGACGTGGCCACTTACCAGTCGACCGAAATAGACTGCTGTTCCGTGCAGAACGTTCCAGGTCTCTCCAGCGCCGTGGGCGACCGCGGTCACCGGGTCGAGCTTCACCAGCCTTCCTGTGGCCTCGATGCCGAGGACGCCGCGGACGTCGGATCCGCCGAAGTCACTCTTCTCTCGTACCGGCCGGGGGGTAGCGACGATATGAAGCGTAATGGGCCCGCGGCGAACGCCAAAGTCGATGGGAGCAATGTCGTGTAGAGCGACGTATTGGGTCAGCGCTCCGAAGTCGTTGATGGCGACGTCATTGGCCGACACGATTCGGTCACCGGGCCTGAATCCAGCCTGGGCCGCCGCGCTTCCGGGCTGGACCTCGGCGACCTGATTCGGCGTCACCATTTGGCCGACGGTGCCGAAGATCAGGGCGAAGAGCGCCACCGCCAGGACGAAGTTGGCCGCCGGACCGGCGACCACGATCAGCGCCCTCTGCCAGAGCGGTTTGAACGGCAGGTATTTCAGCTCGGCCCCCGGGCCCTCGAGGGCGACGATCCGGGCCCGCATAGCCTCGAGATCCTCTTCGTCGGGCACGCTGGCGACATTTTCATCGAGGGCGAAGCGGACGTAGCCCCCGATGGGGGCCCAGGCGATTCGCCACTCCACGCCGGAGCGATCCTTCCAGGAAAGCAGCGCGCGGCCGAATCCCACGGAGAACCGCTCGATGGCCACCCCACACGCCCGGGCCGTGAAGAAATGGCCCAGTTCATGGACCGTGATGATCACGGTGATGATCGCCAGCATCGGCGCCACCCACATGATCAGATTTTCCACGAAGGCCACCATCTGAGCCTAGGTCTCCTCGCCCGAATGCCGCATTGGACTACAAACGCGACAGGACTTGGGCGGCCACTCGCCGCGCCCCGCCATCGATCATCAACGCCCACTCGACCGCGTCGTCATCATCGCATCCGGCAAGCTCGCCGGCTCCATTCATCTGCGCCAGGGTTTCCTGCACCGTGGCCGCAATGTCGAGAAACCCGATTTTACCCGCCAAGAAAGCGCCGACAGCCACCTCGTTGGCGGCGTTCATGGCCGCCGGAGCGCCTGCTCCCGCGTCCAAGGCGTGCCGGGCGATCGCCAGGGCGGGGAAGCGAACGTCATCTGGCGCCTCGAAAGTCAGCGAACCCAATGCGGCGAGATCAAGCCCCGGCGCATCCCACGCCACCCGTCGCGGCCACGCCCAGGCGAAGGCGATCGGCGAGCGCATGTCGGGCGGCCCCAGTTGCGCCAGGGTCGAGCCGTCGGCGTACTCCACGAGACTATGGACCACCGACTGAGGGTGGATGACCACATCGACCTTCTCGGGCGGCATATCGAAGAGGTAGGCCGCTTCGATCCTCTCCAGACCCTTGTTCATCATCGTCGCCGAATCGACGCTGATCTTGGCGCCCATATTCCAGTTCGGATGGGCCACGGCCTGCTCAGGCGTGGCTGTGCGCATCTCCTCGAGAGACCAGTCGCGGAAGGGGCCACCCGAGGCAGTGAGGATGAGGCGGCGCACGATCCCGGCGTTGGCGCGGTCGAACACCTGGAAAATGGCCGAATGCTCGGAATCCACCGGTATGATCTCGCCGCCCGCCGCACGGGCGATGGCCAGCAGAGCCGGACCGGCGCAGACCAGGCTCTCCTTGTTGGCCAATCCGATGGTCGATCCTGCCCTCGCCGCGGCGAGGGTCGGGGCCAGGCCGGCCGCGCCCACAATGGCCGACATCACCCAATCGGCCCCTTGCCCGGCGGCCTCGATGATCGCCATCTCCCCCGCCGCCGCCTCGACGCCGGAACCGGCCAGACGTTCGCGCAAGTCACCAAGGGCGTTTTCGTCGCGGATCACCACCAGCTTGGGCCGCCAGCGCCAAGCCTGCTGCGCCAGGCACTCCGCATTGCCGCCGGCGGTCAGCGCCAGGACTTCGATCTCGGCCCCGACGCGATCCAACAGATCGAGGGTCGAAACCCCCACCGAACCGGTCGACCCCAGCACCACGACGCTGCGGGGCGCCATCAGTGGGCCCATCCGTAAAGCACCACCAAGCGAGCCAGACCAAAGACCATGACCGCAAACATCAGGCCGTCCACCCTGTCGAGCAGGCCGCCGTGGCCAGGGATGATGTCGCCTGAATCCTTGACCCCGAAACGACGCTTGAGCACCGACTCCCACAGATCACCCGCCATGGTCGCCAGACCTCCGGTCAGTCCGATCAGGGCCGCCCCGGCCAGCGAAAGATGCATGAAATAGCCCGCCGCCAAACCAACCGCCGCCGCGGCCACCAGGCCACCGATCAGTCCTGACCAAGTTTTGTTGGGCGAGAATCGAGGCCAAAGTTTGGGGCCCTTCACCACATTCCCGACTGCGAAGGCGGCAATGTCGGCCGCCCAGGTGGTGGCGAACAGCATCAAGGTCCAACCAAAACCCTGATGTATCTGCCGAAGCCACATGATGACGATGCCGGCTGGGGCGATGTAGAGCACGCCATAAGCGACATCGACGGCCCGCGCTGCAAAGCCCCTCGCCGCCAGACCCGAGCTCAAGGCCCCGAGCAACACACAGCCCCAGGCGAGCCAATACTGGTGCAGGAACGCCAACAAAACCACGACCATCACGGCCACGGCCGTGGCGCCGCCGGCGCGCATCGCGGCGCGTGGTGCGGCCATCGCCGCCCACTCCAACGAGAGCATCGCCCCGGCGCCGGCGACCAGAAGAAAAAACGGTATCCGCCACTGAGCGCCGGGCCAATCGAAGACCCATACAGCCGCGAGAGCGGCCAGCGCCAGGATGAGGCCCGACACAACCCGGACGCCGAGATTGTTCCAGTCGAAGCCTCTAGCCCGCGGCAAGGACGTCATCGATCGCGACCCGTCCGAAACGTCGCTCCCGCGAGCGGAAGTCAGCGATCGCCGCCTTGAGATGCTCGGGGCCGTAGTCGGGCCAATAGACATCCTGGAAGATCAATTCGGCGTAGGCGCATTCCCAGAGCAGGAAGTTGGAGAGTCGCTGCTCCCCGCTCGTGCGCACAATGAGATCGGGGCCCGAGGCGCCGGCGGTGGAGAGCCAAGTCTCGAATCCCGCTTCATCAAGGTCTTCCGGCTCCGCCCTTCCGGCCTTGACGGCCATCGCGAATTTGCGCGCCGCGTCGACAATGTCGGCACGGCCGCCGTAGTTGAACGCCACCTGCAAATAGAATCGGTCGTTGGCCGCGGTGCGCGCCTCGGCGCGCTCGACAATGTCGAGAATGTCGCGATCGAGGCCCTCGCGGCGTCCGACGATCCGGACCCTAACGCCTTCCCGTTCCAGACGGTCGAGATCGGACTGGAAATAGGCCTTCAGCAGGTTCATCAACTCGGAGACTTCGCGGGGCGGCCGTCGCCAATTCTCGGTGGAAAAGCCGAACACGGTCAGGCGCTCGATGCCGAGTTCGACCGCGCCCTCGACGGTGCGGCGCAAAGCGGCGACTCCGGCCCGATGGCCCAGCGTGCGCGGCAAGCCGCGCTGGCGCGCCCATCGGCCGTTGCCGTCCATGACGATGGCGACGTGTAGGCGCTCGTTGGCGCGCGCGGGCTCGGATCGGTCGTGCACGCCGGTCGAAGAGGCCATGGCTGATCGTTCACTCCGCCGGTCCAGCTCACCAGGATGCTAGACTTGCATGATCTCTTGTTCCTTGGTTTTCAAGCTTTCGTCGACCCGCCGAATGGCCTCATCGGTGAGCTTCTGGACCTCATGGTCCAGCCGCTTGTGTTCATCCTGGCTGATCGTCGAGTCCTTTTCCGCCTTCTTTAGATCGTCCATGGCGTCGCGGCGGACGTTCCGCACCGCGACCTTTTGCTGCTCGGCATACTTGCCGGCCAGCTTGACCAGTTCGCGGCGCCGCTCCTCGGAAAGATGGGGAATGGGAATCCGCAGGTTCTGGCCCTCGACCACAGGATTGAGGCCGAGCCCGGAGTTGCGGATCGCCTTTTCCACCGACACCACCAATGCCTTGTCCCAGACGCTGACGGTGATCGAACGCGGTTCGGGCACCGAAACCGCCCCGACCTGGTTGATCGGCATGCGCGAGCCATAGGCCTCCACTTGAACCTGATCCAAGAGCGAGGGCGAGGCTCTGCCGGTGCGCAGCGTGCCGAATTCGTCCTTCAAGGCCGCCACCGCCTTGTCCATTCGGGCGCGATATTTGGCAAGGTCGGGCTGGTCGCTGGGGGTCATGGCCGGTCTCCTCTTTTCAGGCCACTTCGCGCGGCGCGATGATCGTGGTGTGGACGCCCTCGCCCTTGACCACCCGTAGCAGGTTGCCGCGCTCGCGGATCGAGAACACCACGATCGGAATATCGTTGTCTCGCATCAAAGCGATGGCCGAGGCGTCCATGACCCTGAGATTTTTGGACAATACCTCGTGGTAGCTCAACTTGTCGTAGCGTTCGGCCTTGGGATTGGTCTTCGGATCGGCCGTATAGACCCCATCGACGCTGGTGCCCTTCAGAAGGGCGTCGCATCCCATCTCGGCGGCGCGGAGGGCCGCGGGCGTGTCGGTGGTGAAGAACGGCGCGCCAAGGCCGGCGGCGAAGATCACCACCCGGCCCTTCTCGAGATGCCGCAAAGCCCGGCGGCGAATGTACGGCTCGCACACCGCGTCCATCGGAATGGCCGATTGCACGCGGGTGTTCACCCCAGCTTTCTCCAAGGCGCTCTGCATGGCCAGGGCGTTCATGACGGTGGCCAGCATGCCCATGTAGTCGGCGCTGGCCCGCTCCATCCCCCGCCCGGCCATGGATACGCCGCGGAAGATGTTGCCGCCCCCGATCACCAGACAGAGCTCGATGCCTTCGGCGGTCACCGCGGCGATGTCCTCGGCCACGGCGTCGAGCGTCGCCATATCGATTCCGAATGGCGCGTCACCCATCAGCGCCTCACCCGAGACCTTCAGGAGGATGCGGCGGTAAGACCCGCTTTCCATGGTCATCTCTCCCAGGCGGCTCGACGATTGGATCGAAGAGACAATGCCATAGGACAGGCGGCCGGACGAAGGAAGCGCCCGGCCCCTAGGCCTCGGCCCCGGTCAGGGCCGCTACCTCTCCGGCGAAATCGCCACTCTCCTTTTCGATCCCCTCGCCCAGGGCGAGACGGGAGAAACCCGTCACTTGAACCGAAGACCCTGTCGCCTTGGCGGTTTCGGCGACGAGCTTTTCAATCGTCTGGTCGGGGTTGCGGACGTAGGCCTGCTTGAGCAGCACTGCCTCTTCGTAGAATTTGCGCAGGCGGCCATGGACCATCTTCTCGGCCACTGCCGGCGGTTTGCCGGAAGCGATCGCCTGTTCGGTGAAAATCGCCTTCTCGCGTTCGACGGCCGCCGGCTCCAGGTCCTCCACCGACAGCGACAGCGGTGAGGCGGCGGCGACATGCAACGCCACCTCCCGCCCCAAATCGCGCAGCGTAGCCTGGTCGCCATCACCCTCGACAGCTACCAACACCCCGATCCGGCCGAGATCCGGAGCGCCGGTCAGCGCCCCATGGACGTATGCGCCGACAGCTCCGGCCTTGACGGCGAAACGCGCCGAGCGGCGCAGGACCAGGTTCTCTCCGATGGTGGCGATAAGGTGGGTCACCCCCTCACCCACGCTCTGGCCTTCCCCAAGAGACGCCTGACGAAGGGCGTCGATGCCCCCCTCGACATCCAGCGCGACCGCGGCGATCTTGCGGGCCAGGGCCTGGAAGGCGTCGTTGCGGGCGACAAAGTCGGTCTCGGCGTTGAGTTCAACAAGCGCTCCGGTCATGCCAGCGCCGTCCTGGCGGGTAGCCAGGGCGACGACCCCTTCGGCGGCGATCCGGTCCGCTTTCTTGGCGGCCTTGGCCAGGCCCTTTGCGCGCAACCAATCAACCGCGGCCTCCATGTCGCCGCCGGTTTCCTGAAGAGCCTTCTTGCAATCCATCATGCCGACGCCAGATTTTTCGCGCAGCGCCTTGACCAGGGAGGCGGTAATCTCGGCCATTTGAAACTCCTCGGGAAATAAGATTCTTCCGGCCTTGCAGTCGGGGGCCGGGCAGGCGCTTTGTCGTCGCCGGCGGTCCGTTCAGCTCCCGGCGGCCGGCTCGGCTTCCGCCGTCGGCTCGCCTTCCGCTTCCACTTCCACTCCGTCCGCAGACTCGGGCTTCGGCTTGGCTTTGGCAGACTTGACCGTCTTGGGCTTGGCCTTGGCAGCCTTGGGCGCCGAATCGTCGACGGGCTCGTCGGCTTGCTCGGGGATCGCTTCGGCAGCCAGCGCCTCGTCGGATTCGACTGGGGCTTCAGCGCTCTCAGGTTGCGCCGCGGTTTCGGAAGCGGAGGAGAATGCCGCCTCCAGTTCGGGTTCAGGGGCCAGTGCAGGCTCGGCCTCCTCGGTTTCGGGCTCGGCCTTGGCGGCGGCGCGGGTCTTCAGGGCGGGTTCGACCGGCGCTTCGGCGGCGCCGAGATCGACGCCCATGGCAGCCTGGCCCTCGGTGAGCCCGTCGAGGATGGAATCGGCCATCAGGTCACAGTAAAGTTGCAGAGCGCGTGCCGCGTCATCGTTGCCCGGCACCGGATAGGTGATGCCCTGGGGATCGCAGTTGGTATCCAAGATGGCGATGACCGGGATGTTGAGCTTGCGCGCTTCCTGGATGGCGATGCCTTCCTTGTTGGTGTCGATCACGAACATCAGGTCGGGAATCCCGCCCATGTCCTTGATGCCGCCGAGCGACAGTTCAAGCTTCTCCCGTTCGCGGGTCAGCTGCAGCAATTCCTTCTTCGACCGGCCGCCGGCGTCGCCGCCATCAAGCACCGCTTCCAATTCACGCAGGCGAGCGATGGAGGCCGAGATGGTGCGCCAGTTCGTCAAGGTGCCGCCCAACCAGCGGTGGTTGACGTAGTACTGAGCGCAGCGCTTGGCCGCCGTGGCCACGGGCTCGGAGGCCTGGCGCTTGGTGCCGACGAACAGGACCCGCCCGCCAGTCGCGGCGACCTCCCGGGCCTTGACCAACGCCTGATGGAGCAACGGCATGGTCTGCGACAGGTCGATGATGTGGATGTTGGAGCGAGCGCCGAAGATGTAGCGCTCCATCTTCGGATTCCAGCGATGGGTCTGGTGGCCGAAGTGAGCGCCAGCTTCGAGCAGCTGACGCATGGTGAAGTCGGGTAGCGCCATGAACCTATGAGTCCTTCTTCCGGTTCGAGCCTCCGCGAAGCCAACTCCCCTTCAGGGGAGACCGGAACGGCGGGGTCCGGGGATTTACCCGGGCTTTGCCGAACACCTCGCGTGTGGGATGGCCGGGCACATAGGCGCTGGCCAAACAAAAGGCAAGGCGGTGCAAATGATGTCGCCGCCTGACGCGATCACGGCGCTGAACCGTCAGACATCCTCGAGCGCGGCTACGCCGGGGGCGACCTTGATGGCCCCGCGAACGGCCGGATCGAGACGATAGCGGCCGGGGAGTTTCAACTCCACCTCGCGGCCGCCAGGAAACGCGGCCACGAACATCACCTCGCCACCGGTCGCCGAGGCCTCCAGTCGGGATTTGAGGACCGCCAGTTCCGCCACGCTCGGTGAAAGATGGATGCGAAGCCCCGCCGCCGTTTCATCGATCACCCGCTCGAGCGGTCGCGCGTCGTCGCCGAAGAAACGCACCTCGCCGTCATTGGCGCGGGCGCGGACCTTCAGAACGATCGCGCGCCCCGGCTCCAGGAGATCCCGGCAGGCGCGCAGGGCCTCTGGCGGAAACAATACCTCGTATTCGCCGGTCGGGTCCGAGAGGGTCACGAAAGCGAACTTGCCGCCGCTCGACTGCGCCGAACTCCGCTCCTGGCGGCGGCGGACCACGCCGGCCATCCGAAATGCTTCCGCCCCCGCCGCGCAAGCCGCAAGTGCATCGAGATAGAGAGTGGTGCGATGCCGTCGCAACAGACCGACCATATCCTCGAGGGGATGACCGCTCAGGTAGAAGCCTACAGCGGCCAGTTCCTCGTCGAGGCGAGCGACCGGGCTCCAGGATTCGGTTCTCGGCAGCCGCGGGCGCGCCGCCTCGGAGGCTTCCCCGAACAGACTTTCCTGGGCGCTGGCCCGATCAGCCGAGACCGACTGGGCGTAGGCGATGAGGGTATCGGCGGCGGCGACGATCTGAGCGCGGTTCGGGTGGATGGAATCGAACGCTCCGGCCCTGGCCAGGCTTTCCAGGGCCCGCTTGTTCACTTGCCGCGGATCGACTCTTTCAATGAAATCGAACAGGTCGATAAACCGGCCGCCGGTCTCGCGCACCGCCACCACATGGGCCATGGCCTGGGCGCCGACATTGCGGATCGCCCCCAGGGCGTAGAGCACATGGCCGTCCTCGACATCGAAATCGGCTCCGGACCGGTTGACGTCCGGCGCGACGATCGGGACGCCGAGTCGGCGGGCGTCCTGATAGAACACCGCCAGCTTGTCGGTGTTGGATATATCGAGACTCATCGAAGCGGCGAAGAACTCCACCGGCCGGTTCGCCTTGAGCCAGGCCGTCTGATAGGAGATCAGGGCGTAGGGCGCGGCGTGGCATTTGTTGAAGCCATAGCCGGCGAACTTGGCCATTCGCTCGAACATGTAGTCGGCCTCGGCGCGCGGGAGGCCGTGCTCGGTCGCTCCGGACAGGAACCGCGTGCGCTGCTGGTCCATTTCCTCCTTTTTCTTCTTGCCCATGGCCCGGCGCAGTAGGTCGGCTTCGCCCAGGGAGTAACCCGCCAGGACCTGGGCTATCTTCATCACCTGTTCCTGGTAGACGATCACCCCAAAGGTTTCGGAGAGCGCGCCCTCGAGGCCGGGAAGAATGCTCACCGGCCGGCGCCCCATCTTGCAGTCGACATATTCGTCGATCGAATCCATCGGCCCGGGCCTATAGAGCGAAATCAGGGCGGTGATTTCCTCGACCGAGGAGGGTCTCAATTTGCGCAGGGTGTCGCGCATCCCCTGCCCTTCCATCTGGAAGATGCCGACCGTTTGGCCCGACGACAGCAACTCGTAGGTCGCAGCGTCATCGAGCGGCAGAAGCTCGAGGCTCACGCCGTCGCCACGGCGCTCCAGATGCTTCACCGCCCGGCGGATCACGGTGAGGGTTTTCAGGCCCAGGAAATCGAATTTCACAAGGCCGGCGCTCTCAACCCATTTCATGTTGAACTGGGTGGCCGGCAAGCTCGAGCGTGGGTCGCGATAAAGTGGCGTGAGCTCGGTGAGCGGCCGATCGGCGATCACCACGCCGGCTGCGTGAGTCGAGGCGTTGCGATAAAGGCCCTCGAGCTGGAGAGCGACGTCCAACATCTCCTCGACCGCCTCGTCCTCGCGCCTGGCCGCCTGCAGCCGCGGCTCCATCTCGATGGCCTTGGCCAGCGTCACCGGCGCGGCCGGATTGTTGGGAATCATCTTGGCCAAACGGTCGACCTGGCCCAGCGGCAACTGCAGCACCCGCCCGACGTCGCGGAGCACGGCCCGCGCCTGAAGGGAGCCAAAGGTGATGATCTGAGCCACCCGGTCGGCGCCGTAGCGGCCCTGGACGTAGGCGATCACCTCTTCCCGCCGCTCCTGGCAGAAGTCGATGTCGAAGTCCGGCATCGAGATCCGCTCGGGATTGAGGAAGCGCTCGAACAGCAGGCCAAAACGCAACGGATCGATGCCGGTGATCAGGAGCGACCACGCGACCACCGACCCGGCGCCCGAACCGCGCCCGGGCCCGACCGGAATGTCGTGCGCCACCGCCCATTTCATGAAGTCCGAGACGATCAGAAAATAGCCGGAGAACCCCATCGACTGGATCACCCCGATTTCGCGCTCGAGGCGCTCCCAGTAGGGCGCCTCGCCGCCGGGGGGCGGAGCCGTCATGAGCCGTCGACGAAGTCCCTCGCGCGCCTGTTCGGCCAGTTCTTCGGCTTCAGAGCGTCCGCCGACGGTTGGAAAACGAGGCAGGATCGGCTCACGCTTTTTGACCATGAAGGCGCACCGGCGGGCGATCTCCAGGGTGTTGTCGCAGGCTTCGGGGAGATCGGCGAACAGGGCGCGCATGGAGAGCGCCGGTTTGAACCAGTGCTCGGCGCTGACGCGGCGACGCTCGTCCTGGCCGACGAAGGCCCCGTCTGCGATGCACAGCAGGGCGTCGTGTGCGCGCCAGGTTTCGGCCCGCGCGAAATAGACGTCGTTGGTCGCCACCAGGGGCGTGTCATGTTCGTAAGCCCAGGCGACCAGGCCGGGCTCGCAGGCCGCTTCGGCCGCCAGCCCATGGCGCTGCAGTTCAACGTAGAAGCGATCGGCGAAGACCCGACGCATTTCGGCCAGGGCGGTTTCGCCCTCGGCGACGCGGCCGGACGCGAATAGCGGGTTCACTGGTCCGTCGGGACCGCCTGACAACAGAATCAGGCCATCGGCGCGCCCCTCGACCTCGCCCCACGGTACGTGAGGCGCCTCGGCGCTTTCGACCTTCAGGTAAGCGTTCGAAGACAGCTCGCACAGATTGCGATAGCCGACCTCGTTCTGCGCCAACAGCACGATGGTCGGGGTCCGCGCCCAACGCTCCGGCGACTTTTCGCCAAGGCCGGTGATCGGCAGGGCGCAGCCGACAATCGGCTGGACGCCGTGATCCTTGGTGATGACCGAGAATTCGAGCGCCCCGAACAGGTTGGCCCTGTCTGTGAGGCCTACCGCCGCCATGCCTTCACGAGCCGCCAGGTCGCCGATAGCGTCAGCCTTGATCGCCCCTTCGAGCAGGGAATAGGCCGATCTCACCCGAAGATGGACGAACCCCTCCTCACCGTCGGCCACCCCCAGCTCCTTTTTCGCGCTCGGCACGATTTAGCCGGCGAGTTGCGCCACCTGACACACCATCCAAACGAAGCTGGCCACCGACACAAGCGCCAGTGAATCCATCGCGAAGCGAAACATGGGGATAATCTCCTTCGTACTTGGTTTGTTCTTTTCTGGTTTTGTTCTCCTTGTCAAGCACAGTGACGCTCCGTCCGACCGCTTCGCCGTCGCTGCAATAGCTATCCCGGCTTGCGAAACTTGAACACGAACTGGTCGGTGTGGCCGCGGATCGAAGAGTCGAAAACAATCTTGTCGTGTGGGTCGGAAGGGTTCCTCAGTACATTGCTCTCGCCGACGAAAACGAAGCCGGCCGCCTCGACGTCTGCACGCACTCGGGCGGGTTCGATGCGGTGGAGGGTACTGGTGTCGGAGACGCCCGAGCCCGCGGGAGCCACGTGGTCGATGATGATATAGGTCCCGCCAGGCTTGAGGGCCGCGAACACCAGCTTGTTCAGGGGCAGCATGCTGGTCGGGGCGGGCGCACCCTTGCTGATTGGGTTATAGAGATCGTGATAGTTCTGGGCGGTCCAGAATACATCCACCGGGCCGCCGGGGGCGGTGAAGTCGAGACCCCGGGTGATCACCACAGTCACGTTCGGGTGGCTGGCGGCGAAGGGCGTGATGGTCGCCGTCAGCGGCGCTTCCAAAGTCGCGGCGGCGCCCGGCACCATGGCGTACACGTGGCCCTTGGGCCCGACCATACCGGAGAAGATGCGCGTGAAGTAGCCACCCCCCGGAATGAAGTCGATGACCCGGTCGCCCGCCTCGAGGCCGGAAAAGGCGACTATCGCCTCCGGCTTGCGCGCGGCGTCGCGGGCCACGTCCGCGGCCGGCCGACCCGGATCGGCCAGGGCCGAGGTGATGTCGGCGGCCAGGGCGGCTGGGGCGAGAGCCACGCACGCAACCGCCGCCAAGAGCAGGTTTCTGATCATTGGAGCCTCCCTCTCGGTCCTATTCAGACACTCTAGCTTGTCGCCTCGCGGGACCCAAGCGCTGGGCACTCATCCCCAGGGGCCGTGCTCGCCCGCGTCTGGCGCTGCCGGCTCCGCTGGCGAGGAGCCCGCCGGCGCAGCTTCAGGCGCGGTCACCGGCGCGGCCGTCTCAGCGGCCTCGGCGATGCGGCCGCCGGCGTAGCGCTGCAATGCAGCGATGCGCTTGGCCACCGGCGGGTGAGTGGCGAACAGTCCGAAAATGCCGTCATCGTCCTCCTCCAGAAACATCGCGCGCATCGATTGCGGGGCATCGAGGTGGGTGTGGCCGGCGACCTTGGTCAGGGCCGAGATCATCGCGTCGGGATTCTTGGTGAGTTCGACCGCGCCGGCGTCCGCGACAAATTCGCGGCGACGCGAGATCGCCATGCGGATCACAATGGCGAGCACATACCCGACGGCCGCGGTGACGATGGCCACGATCCAGAAGAGGCCCGCCCCGCGGCCCCGGTCACTTCCGCGGCCAAAGAAGATCGATCGCGCGAGGATCTGGCACAACAGGGTGATGATCCCGGCGAAGATCGCCGCGATGATCATGGTGCGGACATCGCGGTTGATCACGTGCGTCATCTCATGGCCGAGCACCGCCTCGAGCTCATCACGGTCGAGGCCCTCGAGCAGACCGCGGGTCACCGTGACCGAGAACCGTCCCTCGTGCAGGCCGCTGGCGAAGGCGTTGAGCGCGTCGGTTTCGATGACCCTGGGCGTCGGCGTCTTCATGCCACGCGAAATTGCAAGGTTTTCCAGAAGGTTGTAGAATTCCGGCTCCTCTGACCGCTCGACGACGCGAGCCCCGGTGGCCAGGTCGACGATGGTTTGGTTGAAGAAGTAGGCGATGAGGAACCACACCCCGGCGACCGCCAGGGCGAGGGGCGCGGCAGCGGCCATGAAGCCGACCGCCTCACCGATCGAGCCGCCCGAGCCGTAGGCGGGCGGTGGCAGGAACCCCGACCAGATCATCCCCAGGGTCAGGACGAAGACCATCGCCAGCAGCAGCAAAGGGAAAGCCACCAGAAGCAGGATCGAGCGAAGGTTGTTGTTCCAGATGTAGGTCTGGAGACCGACGGCCCCCATGGCGGACGTCCTCTAGAACTTTACCTGTGGGGCGGCGCTGGCGGCCGCCCGTTCGGCTCCCAGGTCGAAGAAGTCGCGGCTGGCGAAGCCCAGGGCGGCGGCGAACAGCACCGCCGGGAAGGTCTGGATCTGGGCGTTGTATTCGGCCACGGCGTTGTTGAAGTAGCGGCGCGCGGCGGCGATCTTGTTCTCGATGTCGGCGAGTTCCCCCTGCAGCTGCAGGAAGTTCTGGTTGGCCTTGAGCTCGGGATAGGCCTCGGCGACCGCCATGAGCTTGCCCAGCGCGCCAGTCAGGGCGTTCTCGGCCTGGACCCGATCCTGCACCGTAGGCGCCGAAGCGGCGGCGGCGCGGGCCGTGGTCACCTCGTCGAATGTGCCGCGTTCGTGGGCGGCGTAGCCCTTCACGGTTTCGACCAGGTTCGGGACCAGATCCTGCCGCAGCTTGAGCTGGACGTCGATGTCGGCGAAGGCGCTGTTGGCATTTTGCCTGAGGCCCACCAGGCGGTTGTAGGTCCCCAGCGCCATGACCACCAGGGCGATGACGACAATCAGGATGACGATGGCGAAGATCATTTCAGCTCCCCTCGAGTCCGGTGAAGGTGAAGATAGGGACGCTCGCGGGCGAACGCCAATTAAGCCTGTGTTACTCGCGGTTGCGGCGGCTCACGGCCGAAAACGCTTGCTGGCTGGAAAGCCCTTTGGAGCCATTCGCCCGGCCCCCGCCCGCTTGCCCTGCCAGTCCCGCCATTCCGGCCACGCCCGCGTCCGGCCGGCGGCGTCGGTCCAGGCTGGACCACCTTCAGCGGAGAATACCATCGCATCGCGCAGACCCCCCTGGCGATAACTCTGCAGCTTGACGCCCTTGCCGCGGGCCATCTCCGGCAACTCGGCGATGGGAAAGACGACAATCCTGCCGTTGTCGCCGATCACCGCAAGCATGTCGCCGTCGAGGGCGAGGCACGCCGCCGCTCCCGCCTCCCCTGCGCTCAGCACCTGTTTGCCGGCCTTGCGGAAGGCCACGGCTTCGTCTTCTGGCAGAACAAATCCGTAGCCGGCGCGCGAGGCGAGGAAACGGCGCCTTCCGGGCCGGTGCGGAAAGACGGCCAGAATCCTTACCCTGTCGTCGAGATCGACCATTAGCCGCAGCGGCTCGCCGTGGCCCCGCGCCGAGGGAAGCCTGTCGCACGCGAGCGTGAAAAATCGTCCGTCGGATGCGAACATCAGCAGCTTGTCGGTCGTTTCGGCCGCGACCGCCCAGCCGAGCTTGTCGCCTTCCTTGAAAGTGAGGGCGCCCGGATCGTCGATCCGGCCGCGAGCGGCCCGGATCCATCCCCGTTCGGAGAGAATGACGGTGATCGGTTCGCGCGCCACCATCGCCTCCAGGGCGCTGGCCGGATCGATGGCCGGCGCCTCGTCGAAGGTCGACCGGCGCGCGCCGACAGCCGTGGAGGGACCCAGGGTCTTGCGCACACCGCGCAGGCCGACGGCCACCAGTTTCCATTGCTCCCTTTCCGAAGCGAGAAGGGATTGGATACCGTCGCGTTCGGAAGAAAGCTCGGAATGTTCGCGCTTTAGCTCCAATTCCTCGAGCTTCGCCAATTGCCGAAGGCGAGTGTTGAGGATCGCCTCCGCCTGGAGGTCCGTGATCGTGAAGCGCTCGATGAGCCGCGCCTTGGGCTCGTCCTCAAATCGCACGATGCGGATCACCTCGTCGAGATCGAGGAAGACGATCAGCAGGCCGTCGAGAATGTGAAGACGCGCTTCGATCTTGCCGAGGCGGAATCGCGCCCGGCGGGCGAGGACGTCGCGGCGATGATCGAGAAAGGCGAGTAGGGCGGCCTTCAGACCCATGACCTGGGGCGCGCCGCGGGCGTCCAGGACATTGATGTTGACCGGGATGCGGCTCTCCAGATCGGAGAGCTTGAAAAGGCTCTCCATCAGAACGTCGGGCTCGACGGTGCGTGACCTCGGTTCGAGAATAAGCTGGAGGTCCTCGGCCGACTCGTCCCGGACGTCCGCCAGCAGGGGAGCCTTTTTGTTTTCGATGAGACCGGCCAATTCCTCGACCAGGTCGGCTTTCTTCACCTGATAGGGAATTTCGGTGACTACCACCCGCCAAACGCCGCGTCCTGTCTCCTCCCGCGTCCATCGCGCCCGGAGCCGCACGCCCCCACGACCGGTCTCGTAGATTTCGTGAAGCGAAGCGGTGGGCTCGACGATCACCCCGCCGGTCGGGAAATCCGGCCCTGGTACGCGGGCCATAAGATCGGCGAGCGTGGCGTTCGGCCGCTCGAGCAGCAGCAGGCAGGCGTCGATGAGCTCGGCGGCGTTGTGCGGCGGGATCGAGGTCGCCATGCCCACGGCGATGCCGGACGAGCCGTTGGCCAAGAGATTGGGGAAGCCCGCCGGCAGCACCACCGGCTCCTCGTCCCCGCCGTCGTAGGTCGGGCGGAAGTCCACCGCGTCCTCGTCGATGCCGTCGAGCAACAGCTGGGCCGCGTCGGTGAGCCGGCACTCGGTGTAGCGCATGGCGGCGGCGTTATCGCCGTCGATGTTGCCGAAGTTCCCCTGGCCGTCGATCAGGGGATAGCGCTGGGCGAATAGCTGCGCCAGGCGGACCAGGGCGTCATAGATCGACTGGTCGCCGTGCGGGTGAAACTGACCCATGACATCGCCGACCACCTTGGCGCACTTCTTGGCCGCCGCGTCCGGATTCAGATGCATGCGGTGCATGGCGTAGAGCAGCCGCCGCTGCACCGGCTTCAGCCCATCACGGACGTCCGGCAGGGCGCGCTGGGTTATGGTCGAGAGCGCATAGGCGAGGTAGCGCCGCGAAAGAGCTTCGCTGAGGGGTTCGTCGATGATCCGCCCGCCGTCGGCCGGGGGTGGGGCCGGGGTGTCCATGGGGCCGTTTGGGCCGAGTCAGGGGTGGGTGTCTAGCGAACGGCCATGGTTTACTCCCCATCAACTTCGCCCTGGTCCGAATTTCACGCGACGCTGGCGCTTAGACGACCTGCGCCTTGTTCATGGCCGACGTGGCGGCGGCGCCGCGACCTAGCCTTTCAGGAACTCGCGGGCCGCCGCCAGGAAGCGGTCCGGCGCGTCGAGCGGCACGGCGTGCCCGGAACCGGACACGGTGACCAGGCTGGCGTCTGGGATGGTCATCACCATCCGTTCGGCCAGCTCAGGGGAGAGGATGTCGGAGTTTTCACCGCGAATGATGAGCGTCGGCACGGCGATTTCGGCGCACGAACGCCAGCCGACGTCCGTATCGCGGCGGCCGAGCGCGGCGGGATTGCGCAAGGCGCGATCGTAGCGCCACGTCCAGCGGCCATCCTGCATGCGCATCACGTTGTAGTCGACCCGGTGACGATGGTGCGCTTCGGGCGGAACCGGGTTGGCGGCGCGGGCGGCGGCGAAGGCCTCGTCGCGGCTGGCGAAGACGTCGCTGACCTTCTGCCCTTGTTGGATCCGCGCCGACCCGGACGCCACGATCTCGGGGGCGATATCGACGATGACCAGCGCCGCCAATTCCTTTGGTCGACGCCCCGCATAGTCCATGGCCACCATGCCGCCCATGGAAAGGCCCAGGAGGGTGAATCCTGAAAGTCCAAGGGCGGCCGCGAAAGCCTCCAGGTCGGATGTCATCTCGCCGATGGCGTAATCGCTTGCCCAACCACTCTCGCCGTGGCCGCGCTGATCCAAGGCCAGCACGCGATAGCGATCGGTCATCGCCTCGGCGAAGGCGTCCCATGAGCGGGCGTGTCCGGTGTAGCCGTGGAGCAGCACGAGGCTCGGCGACCCCGTGGATTGGGCGGCCCAATCCCGAAAGTGAAAGCGCAGGCCGCGCATTTCGATCAGTTCATCGCTCACCGTCTGGCTCATCGTTCCCTCCACGGGGCTAGCTTCTCCCGCGTTCGACCAAGCGGTCAATCAATCGTTCGCGAGCCGGAGGCAATGGCCGATTGAGGGCGGCGAAGACGCTGGATTCAAGGAAGTGACCGGTGAGCGCCAGGCCGGCGGCGATGTCGCCGGGCGACAGCCGGCCCTGGGCCGAAAGCAGGAAGGGCGGCAAGGCCAAGAGGCGGTCGCGCCAGGCTTCGCCGGCCGCCGCACTCACCGCCCGGCCCGTGCGCGGACTCACCCAGAGGAGGTCATCAGCCGCGCCGGTGACCGCGCAACGTGAAAGGTCCAGGCCGAACCCCAGCTCGGCCAGCAGCCCAGCTTCAAATCGCACGAACACCGCCGGCCAGATGTCTTCGTCGGCCAGCGCTCCGATCAGGGCCTCGAAGGCGAGAAAGACGCCGGGATGCGGTTCGCGCTCCGGCAGGGCGGCGGCGGTGACCGCCGCGGCCGCGGCAAGACCGGCCAAGGCCAGGGAATCGTCGAACATCGCCGAGGGTCCCTCGCCCTCCGACTCAAAACGCGCCGATCCCAATTGATCGGCCACCCGAGCTCGGTAATTGATGCGCACCCCGGCGCCCGGCTGGAGGACCGGTTTCATGCGCCGCGAAGCCCCCCCGGCCACATGGGCCGCCCATTTGCCGTGAGCCGCGGTGAGAACCTCGACGATCGCCCCAGTCTCGCCGTGGGCTCGGGCGCTCAGCACGAAGGCGCGATCCTCGAACTCCATGGGCCCTATTGGCCGTCCTCAGACATCGAAGTCGAGGCCTACCTCGCCATAGCGGTGGCGGTCTTCAGACCAGCCAGGATCGACCTTGACGTGCAGAAAGAGATGCACCGGCCGCTCGAGCAGTTCGCAGAGCTCCTCGCGAGCCGCCTGGCCGATCCACTTCAGGGTCGCCCCGCCCTTGCCCAGCAGGATGGCCCTCTGACCGTCGCGCTCGACATAGACCGTCTGCTCGATCCGCGCCGAGCCGTCCGACCGCTCCTCGAAAGCGGTGGTCTCCACGGCGGTGGCATAGGGCAGCTCCTCGTGCACCCGCAGGTAGATCTTCTCCCGGGTGATCTCGGCCGCCAGCAGGCGGGTGGGGATATCGGCGCTCTGCTCGGGTGGATAGAACCACGGTCCTTCCGGCATGGCGGCGGCGAGGGTCTCCTTCAGCTTGGCGACGCCCGCACCGCGCGTGGCCGAGATCATGAACACCTCGCCATATACGGCCGGGTGATGGAGCGCCTCGGCGAGGCCGAGCAGGCGCTCCTTCCTCAACAGGTCGATCTTGTTCAGCGCCAGTAATGCCCGTCGCGACGCCGAAGCCAGGCCCTTGGTTATGGTTTCGCAATCCCTGACCGCGAGATGGTCGGCGCCGCGAGCGTTCCCGTCGGCGACGCGGGCATGGGCCTCGGCGTCGATGAGATGGACGACGGCGTCGGCGTCCTGCGCCCCGCCCCAGGCGGCGCGAACCATGGCCCTGTCGAGCCGCCGCCGCGGCGTGAATATCCCGGGCGTATCGACGAGCACCATTTGCGCGTCGCCTTCCATGGCCACGCCGCGGACCGGGAAGCGGGTGGTCTGGACCTTTCGGGTGACGATGGAGACCTTGCTTCCCACCAGATGATTGACGAGGGTCGATTTGCCGGCGTTTGGCGCGCCGATCACCGCCACGAAGCCGGCCCGCGTCACGGAGCGCCTCGCAGGCGGCGCAGCAAAGCCAAGGCGGCGGCCTTTTCGGCGACGCGCAGGGATCCGCCGCTGGCGCATACCGAAATCTCGCCGGCCACCGCCAGTTCGACAGTGAATCTGGGCAGGTGGGCCGGCCCGCTGCGTTCAATCATCCGATAGGCCGGGGCGCCGCGGCCGGCGGCGGCCGCCCATTCCTGCAACTCGGTCTTGGGATCGCTGGTGGCGCGGTCGTGCGGTTCGGCCAGCAGGGGCTCCCATAGAGCCAGAATGATCGGCCGCGCCCCCTCCAGGCCCAACTCCAGGTACAAGGCGGCGATCACCGCCTCGCAGGCGTCACCGAGAATGCGCCGTTGTTGACGGGCGCCGCGTCGAGTCTCGCCGGCCGGCAGTCTTATGGCCTCGCCAAGGCCGACCGTGTGAGCGGTTCGGGCGCAGGCTTCGCCGCTCACCAGGCGATGCAGGCGTGTGCTCAGCTCACCGACATCGGCCCCCGTTTGTCGCCGGGTCAGCTCTTCGGCGATCACCAGGCCCAGCACCCGATCGCCCAGGAACTCGAGGCTTTCGTTGTCGGCCGCCCGCGGGGAGCCGGCGATCGCGCTGGCGTGGGTGAGCGCGCGTTCGAGAAGGGCCTTGTCGGCGAATGTATGGCCGAGGCGGACTTGCATCTCGAGCACCGCCTTCGCCCGCCTATTCTCGGCGCTCATTTGATCAGGTGAAGGAACCGGTTCAGGCGCAGGTCGAGCCAGGTCCACGGCCTGAAGATGGAAGCCCCTTCCTTCCACGACAGCATGACGATCTGGGCCCTGCCGACGAGGTTCTCTTCGGGAACGAAGCCGACTCCGAGGTCGTCCCCGATCTGGGCCTCGACGCGGCTGTCCCAGCCGCAGCCGCCGAGGCGGGGGTCCTCCGGCGCCAAGCCAGGATCGAAGCGGCTGTCGGCCGAGTTCTCGCGGTTATCGCCCATCATGAAGTAACAGCCGGCCGGGACCGTGTAGATTCCGGTGTTGTCGGCCGGCGTGTCGCCGGGATGCGACTGGACAAGGTAGGACCGGCCCTCGGGATTGGTCTCCCGGCGCAGCATCACCTGCTCGGGATAGCCGTGATCGTCGGTCTGGATCGAGCCGACCGGTTGCTGGGTAAGGGCCTTGCCGTTGATGTAAAGGACGCCCTTACGCACCTGGACGTGATCGCCAGGCAAGCCCACGAGACGCTTGATGTAGTCGGTGTGGCCATCCCTGGGCAGTTTGAAGACGATCACGTCGCCGCGAGTCGGAGCGTGGAAGAACAGGCGTCCCTTGGAAATCGGCGGACTGAACAGGATAGAGTGGCGGCTATATCCGTACGACCACTTCGAAACGATGATGTAGTCGCCCTGGTAGAGGTTCGGCTCCTCCGACGCGGAGGGAATGGTATAGGGCTGAAACAGGACCGTTCGGATGACGAGAGCGATCAAGAGGGCCCAGAAGATGGTCTTGGCGATTTCGCCGGCTTCTTCGACCGCGCCGGCTTGTTTGCCCGCCTTGGCGGGGGCGTCGGACTTGTTCATGGGCTTGGGGCTCGTTGCGGCATACGAAGATCGGCGGTGCTAGACGCTCGATAGCCCACGGGCAAGCCGCGCGCTCGTGAATAGCCTGTCATCAGGGCATCGTCTCGATGATTACGAAAGCCTGAGCCCAGGGGTGGTCGTCAGTGAGTGAAACGTGGAGAACCGCGCGGTGGCCGGCCGGCGTGAGCTCGGCCAGACGGCGGGCCGCGCCGCCGGTCAAGGCTAGAGTCGGCTGACCTGAGCGGGCGTTGACCACCCCCATGTCTTTCCAGAACACCCCGCGCCGCATCCCGGTGCCGAGCGCTTTGGCGCAAGCTTCCTTGGCCGCAAACCTCTTCGCGTAGCTGGCGGCGCGGCCGGCCCGGCGTTCAGAGCGTGCTTGTTCGATCGGCGTGTAGATGCGCTCGACAAATCGGTTCCCGAACCGCTCGAGCGTCTTGTCGATTCGCCGGATGTCGATGAGATCCGAACCGATGCCGACGATCACGCCGCCGCCTCGCGACCGACCCCGCGCCGGGCCTTGTCCATCAGCGCCCTCATGCGGCGGATGGCCGGATCGAGGCCGGCGAATATCGCCTCCCCGATCAGGAAATGGCCGATGTTGAGCTCGATCACGTCGGTGATGGCGGCGATTGGCCCGACGGTTTCGTAGTCGATCCCGTGTCCGGCGTGGACCTCGAGGTCCAAGCTCGCGGCCAGGGCGGCGGCATCGCGCAGGCGGGCAAGCAGTTCGGCCGCGCGCGGCGCATGTTCGCGTACAGCCAGGCACCAGGCGCCGGTGTGAAGCTCCACGACCTGGGCCCCGACATGAAGCGCAGCCTCGATCTGAATTGGCTCGGGCTCCACGAACAGGGAGACGCGAATGCCGGCGTCCTTCAGCGAGGCCACCACTGGCGCGATACGATTGTGCGATCCGGCCACATCGAGACCGCCCTCGGTCGTGACCTCCTCACGCCGCTCGGGAACCAGGCAGGCCGCATGGGGACGGTGAGCCAGGGCTATGGCCTCCATCTCCGGCGTCGCCGCCATCTCCAGGTTGAGCGGCCGCCCGCGGCGGCGCGTCAGCTTAGCCAGGGCCTCGATATCGGCGTCGGAGATATGCCGTCGATCTTCGCGCAGGTGGGCCGTGACGCCATCGGCGCCGGCCTGCATGGCCACCTCGGCGGCGCGGGCCGGGTCGGGATAGGCCTCCCCGCGAGCGTTCCGGATGGTCGCCACATGGTCGATATTGACCCCCAGGCGCAGCCGCTCGCTCATGCGCTCAGCCGGCGGCTGCCGGGCTCCTCGGCGGGAATGGCGGCCAGCTCCGGCGGCAGCGCCTCGGCGGGCCACGCAGGCACCTCCAGCCGGGCCAGGGCGATCATCGGCGCGCCGGCGTCGGCCCGTCCGCCCGAGCGATCTACGATGCACGCCGCGCAGGCGACCTCACCGCCGGCTGCTCGGATCGCCGCCACGCTTTCACGCGAAGAAAGGCCGGTGGAGACGATGTCCTCGACCATGGCCACCCTGGCCCCCGGCTCCAGCCGGAAACCGCGCCGCAAGCGCAGTTCGCCGCCCTCGCGCTCGAGATAGATCGAGGGTACGCCCAGGCGCCGCGCCGTTTCATAGCCGGGAATGATCCCGCCCACCGCCGGCGAAACACAGATGTCCACCGCTCCGACCTGGGCCGTGATAGCCGCGGCCAGGGCCCGGCACAGTCGCTCGCTCCGCTCAGGATGCATGAACACCAGGTTCTTTTGGAGGAAGACGCCGGTGTGCAGGCCCGAGGACATGATGAAGTGGCCCTCGCGCAGGGCGCCGGCCTGGCGGAATTCTTCGAGCACCTCGTCGTTGGTCATGGCGGGCTCAATATCTCAGACCGGAAGCCGGGGAAACCTTGGCCACCCTTCCTTTGCTGCCCTCACCTCAGTTGTGCTACCCACGACAAGGCAGGGCTTGGGGTGCGCGTATGACTACCGTAACGATCACCGGCACAATCAAAAATGCCTATCTGTTGGCCTCGCCGGTCACCACCCTCAGCATCGCATCCAGCGGCTACATCGAGGGCAATAAGAACTACGGGGTCCACACCTCGTCGGCAGCGGCCTCGGGATATGTCGTACTCAATAGCGGGCGCATCGCCGGTGGCGTTGACGGCGTGGTGCTGTTCCATGGCGGAACGGTGACCAACGGCGCCGGCGGCGCCACGGGCGCCTTGATCTCCGCGCCGACCGGCGTCGTCATCGGGGCCGCCACCGGCGTCGTCAGCAACTTCGCCACCATCAAGATCAGCAACCCGAAGGCCGGGGCCAACTCCGACATCGCGCTGGACCAGGGCGGCACGGTCACCAATGGATCGTCGTCGGACCTCACCGCGCTGCTCACCAGCGGCGCGATAGGAACCACAGGATCGGGCACTGGCGTGATCACCGAACGCGTTGCCAGCACCGTCACCAACTATGGGACGATCGACATGTCGGCGGCGACCTACGGCAACGGGGTCGTCCTCGAAAATGGCGGCCTGGTGACCAACGGCAGCTCGACCGACAAGACGGCGCTCATCAAGGCGCAGCATGGGATCTATGTGCTGGGCGCGCCCGGCACGGTCGTCAATTTTGGCGTGATCGACGGCGGGGTGTTCAATGTCGCGGGCGGCGCCGTCAGCAACGGCGGAGCCACCGACACGTCGGCGTCGATCACTGGCGTGCGCGGCGTCGAACTCCTCGCGAACTACGCGCCGACCGTATCGTTGACCAATTTCGGAACGGTGACTGGAACGGCGGGCGAAGGGGTGTTCGGCGGGACGGGCGTGAGCGTGGTCAACGGCTCCGCCTCCGACACCGCCGCGCTGATCGAGGGATCCAGCGGCGTGACGATCAAAGCCGGATCGGTACAGAACTTTGCCACCATCATCGGCGAGACCACCTCAACGACAGCGACGGTCTATGGCGGCGTGCTCTTCACCGGAACCCTGATCAACGGCTCGGGCGCCGACGGGACCGCCCTCATCGAAGGGGTGAGTCTCGGCGTCAGGGGCTCGGGGACGGTGACCAATTTCGGAACCCTCGAGGCCTCCGCCATCGGCGGCGATGCTCTGAGCTTCACCGATTCCACCTCGACCCTCATCGCCGAGTCCGGCGCGACATTCATCGGGGCGGTCGTGGTGGGCGCGAGCGAGATCGACGCCGTCGCCGGCCTCGCCAGCTTCGCCGCCGGGATTGTCAGCAGTGGTACGATCCTTGGCGCCGGGACCATCGCCCTGACCGGCGGGCTCAGCACCCTCTCGTCAGGCGTCAAGCTCTTGGTGACTCATTTCAATCTCTCGGGGGCCCTGACCACCGTCGACGTGGCCACGAACCTTAGTTACTCGCGCGCCTGGACCCAGACTGGAGGAACGGTGAGCGTGGCCTCTGGCGCCATCCTTCATTTCAAGGGCGCGGCCGATAGCTTCACCGGCACGTTGAGCGGTTCGGGCACGATCGGATTCACGGCGGGCGCCGACAACCTGAACAACGTGACGCTGTCGGCGGCGCATGCCTCCATCTCCGGCGCCACGGTCACGCTTTCCGGAACCATCGATCTCCTGGACACACTGAGCGTCTCCACCCCGCATCTGGTGGTGGCGTCCTCAGGCGCTGTCCTGTCCGGCGGTGGCACCGTGTTGCTCAGCAACCTATCGAGCAACGTTATCGAAGGGGCGTCGGCAAGCGCGGCGCTGGTCAATGTCAACGATAAGATCACCGGCGCCGGCCAGCTCGGGGCCGGAGTCATGACCCTCACAAATCTGGCGCTTGGTGTCATCAACGCGCACGACACCGCCGGCCTCGTCATCAACACCGGAACCAACACCGTCACCAACGCCGGGACGATCGAGTCGACGGGCGCCGGCGGCCTCAGCATCCTCAGCGCGGTCAACAATACCGGCATTCTCGCGGCCAGCGTGGGGACCTTGAGCGTGACCGGCGCGGTGAGCGGCGGGGGAAGCGTGCGGGTAAGCGGTGGGACGGCCCTGTTCTCGTCCACGTTCACTGAGAATGTCGCTTTCGCATCGACCGCGGGCAGCGTCCTCGAACTGGCCAGGTCGACCGCCTACACCGGGCAGATAAGCCACTTTTCAAAAACGGGGGCGTCGGCCCTCGACCTCCTTGACATCGCTTTCGGCGCCAAGACCAAGGCCACCTACAGCGGCACGTCGGCTTCTGGGGTTCTGACCGTCACCGACGGGACCCACACCGCGAAGATCGCCTTCACAGGGGACTACATCGCCTCGACCTTCAACGTGGCCAGCGATGGCCACGGCGGGACCACCGTGACAGATCCGCCGGCCGCGCTGATCAGCGCCATCGCCGCGTTCGCCCCCGACCGCCGAGCCCAGGGCGCCGCCTCGGCCAGCAAAGACGAGTTCGCTCCGCGCCTATCTCTCACGCACGCCCCCTGATCGCGGCCCCTCAGCCCTGGGCGCGCTCGACCGTCTCGACGCTGGGGCAGGCGCGCAAGGCCGCGGCGATGTGAGTGAGGTGTTTGGCGTCCTTCACTTCGAGATCGAAATCGACGTCGAAGAAATCCGAATGGCGATGGCGCATGTTCACGCCGATGATGTTGCCGCCAGCCTCGCCGATGATGGTGCAGATCTGACCCATGACGCCGGGGGCGTCGCGGACGGTAGCGCGCAGGCGCGCGTCCGAGAGGGTGTTGCGCTCCGCCTCGGGAGTCCACTGGAGATCGCGCCAGAGATCTTCCTGATCCTCGTAGCGGGCCAACACCGGACAGTCGATCGTGTGGACAGTCAGCCCCTTGTCCTTCTCGGCAATCCCGACAATGCGGTCGCCGGGCATGGGACTGCAGCAGGTCGCGAAGTGAAGCGCTACTCCAGGCGTCAGTCCGCCTCCCTGAACATAAAAGCGGGCGGCGTGCCCGTCCTCGATCCGCCGCCGCGCCGAGGCAGCCTCGCGTTCGACCTCCTTCAGTCCGGGGAACACGGTCTCGAGCACCTGGGTGGGGGTGATGCGGGCGCGGCCCACAGCCGCCATCAACTCGGCCTCGTTGGCCGCGGCGAACCGGTCCAGCGCCGGGCGCAGGGAGACCCCCGCCAGCGTTTTGCCTGCCCGTGAAAAGGTCTGCTCCAGCGTCGTGCGGCCCAGGCGTTGGAACTCTTCCTTCTCGGTTTGGCGGATCAGACGGCGAATGGCCGAGCGGGCTCGACCGCTCACCGTCAAGCTGCGCCAGTCGGCCGGCGGCGTGGCCTTGGGGCCGCGCACGACCTCGATCACATCGCCGTTCTGAAGGACGGTGCGCAACGGCCGTAGCTCGCCGTTCACCTTGACCCCGATGCAGGTGTCGCCGACATCGCTGTGCACGGCATAGGCGAAGTCGAGCGGCATGGCTCCGGCCGGCAGGCTGATGAGTTTGCCCTTCGGCGTGAAGACGAACACCTGGTCGAGGAACATCTCCATCTTGGCATGTTCCAGGAGGTCCTCGGCGTCTCCGCCCTGGTCGAGCACCTGGACAAGCTGGCGCAGATTATCCAGCGGATCGGCCCCGCCTGCCTCGGCCGCCGCCTCGGGGTCGAAACCGTATGTCTCGTTCTTGTAGCGCCAGTGGGCGGCGACGCCCTGCTCGGCCACTCTGTCCATGATCTCGGTGCGGATCTGCATCTCGATCCGGGCCGCCCGCGGCCCGACAACGGTGGTATGGATGGAGCGGTAATTGTTGCGCTTAGGCGTCGAAATGAAATCCTTGAAACGATCGGGCACGCTCGACCAGGCGCGGTGGATGACACCCAGGGCGCGGTAGCAATCGTCCTCGGAATCGACGATCACCCGAAAAGCGTAGATGTCGGACAACTGGGCGAAGCCGAGCGATTTGCGCTGCAGCTTGCGCCAGATCGAGAACGGATTCTTCTCCCGGCCGATGACGCGCGCCGGGATTCCGACGTCGGTGAGCTGTTTGACGATCTCCTCGCTGACCAGGGCCACTGACCGCCCTTGGCGAGACCGCAGGGCGTCGAGGCGGCGAATGATGGCGTCGCGAGCAACTGGATTGAGGTGGCTGAAGGCCAGTTCCTCGAGCTCCGAGCAGATCCGGTGACAGCCGATCGAGCGCGCCAGGGGCGCATAGATGTCCAGCGTCTCACGGGCGATCCGCTCGCGCTTGGCGGCGCTGGCGATGAAATTGAGGGTGCGCATGTTGTGCAGACGGTCGGCCAGCTTGACCAGGAGCACGCGCACGTCGCGGGAGACGGCGAGGATGAACTTGCGCAGATTCTCCGCCTGGCGTTTGTGGTCGGCCGTGGATTCCAGCCGGGAGAGCTTGGTCACTCCCTCGACCAGTTCGCCGATCTCCTCACCGAACAGCGCGCCGATGTCCTCTTTCTGGGCCTCGGTGTCCTCAATGACGTCGTGCAGGAGGGCGGTGATGATGGTCGCCGTGTCCAGCCGATATTCGGTCAGGATGCCGGCCACCTCGATGGGGTGGGCGAAATAGGGATCTCCCGACGCGCGGGTCTGGGAGCCGTGCATGCGCATGGCGTACACATAAGCCCTGTTCAACAGAGCTTCGTCGGCGCTGGGATCGTAGGCGCGGACGCGCTCGATGAGCTCGTACTGGCGTAGGAACTTGCGAGGCTCGGCCTTAGCCGGCCGCGGCGGGGGCGAGGTCGTTGCGGCGGCGGTTGGCGGCGCCGCCTTGGGGAGCAGAGTCTCTGGGGGTTCGAGACTCAGTAACGCTCCTCCTGGCCGCCATCGCGGTCGCTTTGCAGTGCGCGGACCAGTTCCTGCTCGCTCATCCGCGAGTGGGAGGGATCGGCCAGCAGGGCCAGGGTCTCGGCTTCCTCCTCGGCTTCGGAGTGCTCGTCCACCCGCTGCAGGCTGGTGATCAGGGTTTCCCGCAGTTCCTCGGGATTGACCATGTCGTCGGCGATCTCGCGGAGGGCGACGACCGGATTCTTGTCATTGTCGCGGTCAATGAGCAGGGGGCCGCCAGCGGCGATGGCCCGAGCCCGGTTGGCCGCCAGCAGGATCAAGTTGAAACGATTGGGGACGCGGGTGACGCAGTCTTCGACGGTGACGCGGGCCATGGGTTCTCGCGGTGGTGGGGGAAGTAGTCTCCTAGATAGCGTTTGCGGCCCCATTGTGCAACGCCGCATGGCCGGGGGGATCGGGTCGGCCGTCGACGCCCACGGTGGCGGCGGCGGCCAGATCGGCGGCAGTTTTGCCATTCAGCGGATGGCGCCACGCCGGGGCGATCTGGGCCAGCGGGCCCATGACGAAGAGTCGTTCGTGCGCTCGGGGGTGAGGCAGAACGAGATCCGCGCCATCGACGACGCTCCGGCCATGGGCGATCAGATCCAGGTCCAGGGTGCGGGGCCCGTTGGGCGGACCAGGGCGCCGGCCGAACTCTCGCTCCAATATGCGCAGCGCAGCCATCAGGGCCTGGGGCGAGAGCTGGGTTTCAATGATTGCTACGGCGTTGACGAATGCCGGTTGCGTGGGATCGGGCCACGCCGCCGAGCGCCACAATGGCGAGCGCGCACGGACCGTGGCTCCCTCTCGCGGAAAGCGAGCGATCGCCGCTTCCAGCAACGCTTCGGGCGAGCGGTAGCCGCCGGCCAGGTTCGAACCCAGGGCGATGATCACAGCCTCGTCGAGCGCCGGCAGGGGGTCGCGCGCGTCCATCACCGCGATATAGGCTAACAGTCGTCCTTTGCGACGCCTCGGAGCGCCATGATCGCTGAACCGCCCCGCGACTGTCCGATCTGTCCGCGGCTCGTCGCCTATCGCGACGAGAACCGCCGGCTGCATCCGGACTGGTTCAACGGGCCCGCCCCGTCGTTCGGGGACCCCAGGGCGCGGCTCCTGATTGTCGGCCTGGCGCCGGGCCGTGCGGGGGCCAATCGGACCGGCCGGCCGTTCACCGGCGATTTCGCCGGGGTGCTCCTTTACGAGACCCTGATAAAGACCGGCTTCGCCATAGGCCGGTACGACGCCTCGCTCGACGATGGCCTCCAGCTCGTCGATGCGATGATCACCAACGCAGTGCGTTGCGCCCCGCCCGGCAACAAGCCGACCGGCGTCGAAGAGGCCGCCTGCCGGCCCTTCCTGGTCGGCCGCATCGAGGCCCTGCCGCAGCTGAAGGTGATCGTCACTTTGGGCGACGTCGCCAGGCGCAACCTCCTGCGCGCCCTGGCAATGCGCCCCCTCGCGAGCGGCGGCCATGGCGCGGAGACGGATCTGGGAGACTATCGCCTGATAAACAGCTATCATTGCTCCCGGCTCAATACGAACACCGGCCGATTGACCGCGACGATGTTCGAGGCGGTATTCGAGCGCGCCCGCGCCCTGCTTGGCCCGGCCGGGACGGCGGCTCGATCGCCGATCTGGCCGGTGCGACAATAAGCATCGGCCCGGGGCCCGAAGGTTCTGCGATGATGTGTGATCGCCCGGAGATAAGACAGTTTGAGTGAGTCACACGCGATCGTCCCGGCCGGTTTGCACTTCCGTTTCGACCTGTATTGCGGCTACACGGCGCGCGCACGCAGGGATTTGAACTGATGGACGACACCGGCAAGACCGGCGCCGCCGGCGCAGCCGCCCCCGGCGCCCTTGATCCGGGCGCGTCGGCGTTCGCCCTGATGCTGCAGCTCCTGGGCCTGCCCGCCAATCCCGACGAGATCCTCCACCAGAGCGGCTGTTCCTCGCTCGACGAGATCGAAATGCTGCGGGCGGTGAAGCGCTATCCGGTCAAGGCGCGCGTGATCAACACGACGGTGGAACGGCTGGAGACCACCCCCCTCCCGGCCCTGGGCAAACTGAAGACCGGCGGCTGGTTGATCCTCGGCAAGGCCGCCGAGGGCAAGGTCCTGGTGCAGGACCCGCTCGTCTCGCAGCCCGAGATTCTCACCCGCGAGGCTCTGGCCGAACGTTGGACAGGGCGGGTGATGTTGATGACCCGGCGGGCCAGTCTCAACGATCCCTACACGAGGTTCGGCGTCGCCTGGTTCGTCGACGCGGTCAAGAAATATCGGGCGCCGCTGACCGATGTCCTGATCGGATCCTTCTTCCTGCAGGTCTTCGGTTTGCTGACACCCCTGTTTTTCCAGGTCATCATCGACAAGGTGTTCACCCACCGGGGTATGTCGACCCTGGAAGTCCTGATGTTCGGCATGGTCACCCTGGCGATTTTCCAGGTGGTCCTGGGCGGCCTTCGAACCTACCTCTTCGCCCACACATCCAACCGCATCGACGTCGAGCTGGGCGCCCGTCTTTTCCGACACCTGCTCGCCCTGCCCATGGCGTATTTCCAGGCCCGCCGGGTGGGCGACACTGTGGCCAGGGTCCGCGAGCTGGACACTATCCGCCAGTTCCTGACGTCCTCGGCCATCACACTGGCCCTGGACCTTCTCTTCGCCCTTGTCTTCCTGGTCGTCTTGTTCATCTACAGCCCGCTGCTGACCATCATCGTCGCCGGGGCCCTGCCGCTCTACGTGATCCTCTCCCTGGGTCTGACCCCGATCTTTCGCGAGCGCCTTAACGAGCGGTTCAAGCGCGGGGCCGACAACCAGGCCTTCCTGGTCGAAGCGATTTCCGGAGTCGAGACCGTCAAGTCCATGGCCCTCGAACCGGTGATGCAACGCCGGTGGGAGGAGCAGATCGCCGCCTACGTCACCTCTGCCTTCCAGGTGATCGGAGTGGGCAATATCGCCACCCAGACCACAACCCTGATCAACCAGGTCACCCTCATCCTGATCCTCTTCTTCGGGGCCCAGCTGGTCATCGCCAACAAGCTCACGGTGGGTGAACTCGTGGCCTTCAACATGATCTCCTCGCAACTGTCGGCCCCTGTCCTGCGTCTGGCGCAACTCTGGCAGGACTTCCAGCAGGTGCGGATCTCCATCGACCGGCTGGGCGACATCCTCAACACCACGCCCGAACCCGGGGCCACCGATCAGCCGAGCCTGCCGCCGATCCGCGGCGACATCCGACTGGACGCCATCACCTTCCGCTACCGCGTCGACGGCCAACCGGTCCTGCGCGAGATCAACTTGCAGGTTCCCGCCGGTCAGGTGCTCGGCATCGTGGGCTCGTCCGGATCTGGCAAGAGCACGCTCGCCAAGCTTATCCAGCGCCTCTACGTTCCCGAGGCCGGTCGGGTGATGGTCGACGGGGCCGACCTGTCGCTGGTCGATCCGGCGTGGCTTCGCCGCCAGATCGGCGTCGTGCTGCAGGAGAATGTCCTCTTCAACCGCACGGTGCGCGAGAACATCGCCCTGGCCGATCCGGGAATGCCCATGGACCGGGTGATCGCCGCCGCCGAGCTGGCCGGGGCCCACGAGTTCATCGTCAATCTGCCAGAGGGCTACGGCACTGTCATCGGCGAGCGGGGCGCCTCGCTCTCCGGCGGCCAGAAACAGCGCATAGCCATCGCCCGCGCCCTGGTCGGCAATCCGCGCATCCTGATCTTCGACGAGGCCACGTCGGCGCTCGATTATGAGAGCGAGGCGGCAATCCAGGCCAACATGCGGCGGATCACCCAGAATCGGACGGTGGTGATCATCGCCCACCGCCTGTCGACCCTGCGTGGGACGGATCGGATCATCACCATTGAACAGGGGCGGCTGATCGAGGATGGCACCCACGAATCGCTGCTCCGGGCCGGCGGACGCTACGCCGACCTGTGGCGCTTGCAGTCCGGCGTAGCCTATTCGGGACCCACTTATTCCGGACCCTCGGAAATCACCACCACCACCTTGCCGATGAGAGGCGGTGCGGTATGAGTCTGGACGGAATTTCAAACGCCTTTACCGGCTTGTTGCGACGCGGCGTGACCCGTTTCGACCAGAAGGACGAGCGCGAGTTCCTACCCGCCGCTCTGGAGGTCCTGGAGACGCCGCCCTCGCCGGCCGGGCGGTTCCTGGCCATCGCCATCGGCCTGTTCTTCAGCATAGCGGCGGGGTGGGCTTTCCTCGGCAAGGTCGACATCCAGGCCACAGCGCCCGGCCGGCTCCTGCCCAGCGGCAAGATTAAAGTCATCCAGCCCCTCGACCCAGGCATCGTACGATCCATCCAGGCGCGGGACGGCGACCGTGTCCGCGCCGGCCAGTTGCTCCTCGAACTCGACCCCACCCAGGCGGGAGCCGACCGCGACAAGCTGGCTCGAGATCTCGCCCAGACCCGGCTCGACGTGGCTCGGCTCGACGCCCTCAAGCGGATGGCCGAGACCGGCGGGGCGCCGGGCCCCTTCGTGGTTCCCGCGGGATCCGATCCCGACGACGTCGCCCAGGCCCGCGCGGCCATGCGCGCCCAGATCGACCAGCAGGCCGCCAAGATCGCCACGCTCCAGCAGCAGATCGGCGAGAAGGTGGCCGAACAGGACGAGGTCACCGCCACCATCGCCAAGCTCAACTCCTCCGTGCCCATGCTGAGCCAGAAGGAACGCCTGCATCGTCAGCTTCACGACGAAGGCTACGGCACGAGTTTCTCGTTTCTCGACGCCCAGCAGCAGCTGAGCGAGGCCCGGCGCGACGTGGTCGTCGAAGGCGCCCGGGGCGATCAGGCGCGGGCCGCCGCCGCCGCCCTGGCCAAGCAGAAGGCCGAGGCCGTATCCGAGTTCAACGCCGGCGTGTTGGCCGACCTCTTCAAGGCCCAGGAGAAGGAAAACGAACTCTCCCAGGATCTCGTCAAGGCCCAGCAGAAGTCGACGCAGACCCAGATCCGCTCACCCATCGACGGCGTGGTCGAGGAGTTGGCGGTGCACACCGTCGGCGGCGTCGTCACCCCCGCCGAACGTCTGATGATCGTGGTGCCCGAAAATCAGAAGCTCACCGTCGAGGCCCAGCTGGCCAATCGCGACGTTGGGTTCGTCCACCCCGGCCAGGACGTGCAGGTAAAGGTCGAGACTTACAGCTTCACGCGCTATGGCCTCATCCACGGCAAGGTGATCGACGTCAGCCGCGACGCCGTGGCCGCCGCCGAGCGCCAGGCGGACGAAAGCAACACTCAACCCAATGCCGCCCCGCCCGCCCCGGGATCGCCGACCTACGTGGCCCGCATCAGCCTCGACCGATCGACCATGTGGGTCGATGGGCAAGTCCGACCCCTGATGCCGGGCATGGCGGTGACCGCCGAAGTCCGTACCGGGCGGCGCACGATCATCGACTACCTACTCTCGCCGCTGGCGAGAAAGGGCAATGAGGCGTTGCACGAGCGCTGATCCGACGGCACAGGGCGATCATGCTCGGGGATGAACGCCGTTTGGGCCCATTTCGCGCCACCCTGGTGCCGGCTCGTGGCGTCGCCGCCCTGCCCCATCTCGAGGGCTTCCTGCCCGAATGCGGAAAGCTGGTCCGCGCCGTCGCCCCGAGCCGCGAAATCGACAGTGTGGCGGGCTGGGGGTTCAAACCCACGGCGGCCTATGCGCGGCGGCTGGCGGAGCGGCGGGGCTGGCCCTATCTCGCCCTCGAGGACGGTTTCCTGCGTTCGATCGGTCTTGGCGAAGCCGGCGCGCCGCCCGTCAGCCTGCTGGTCGATGATCTCGGCGTCTACTACGACGCCCATCGGCCATCGCGTCTGGAGGTTCTGCTCGAGGACGGCGGCTGGCTGAACGATGCCCTGCTGGCGCGCGCCGCCGGCGCCATGGAGCAGCTGCGCCGCAGCGGCCTTTCCAAGACCAACGCCGCGCCTCCGCTGCCGGCGGGCGTGTTGCCGGCGATTGGTCGGCGACGGATCCTCGTGGTCGATCAAACGGCTGGCGATTCCTCCATCGCCGGCGGTCTCGCCAGCCCCGAGACTTTCGCCGCCATGCTGGCGGCCGCGCGCCGCGACGAACGCGATGCCGAGATCGTCGTGCGCCGTCATCCCGCCGTCGCCGCCGGGCTCAAGCGTGGCTGTTTGCCGAGGACGGCCCTGGCCGGTCTCACCGTCCTCGACGAAGATTGCCGCATCGCCGACGTCCTGGAGCGGGTGGACGCGGTCTACACCGTCAGCAGCCTGACCGGTTTCGAGGCCCTCATCCGCGGGTTGCCGGTGCGCTGTTTCGGCCTGCCCTTCTACGCCGGCTGGGGCGCCACTCGCGACGAATTGAGCGTTGCGAGGCGAACCCGAACCCATTCGGCCACCTCGCTTTTCGCCGCCTGCTATCTTCTGTTTCCGCGTTATGTCGATCCGTTGACCGGCGAGCCGGCCACGGTCGAGAAAGCCATCGACCGGCTCGCCGACCTGCGCGAACATTCGGATCGCCACTCCGGGTTCACCGCCGCCCTCGGCTTCGCCCCGTGGAAGCACGGAGCGGCGCGCACCCTGCTCTATTCGCCGCGCGGCCAGGTTCGCTTTTTCGCCCGCCCCGGTCCAGCGGTGAAGGCGGCCGCTTCCCGGGGGGGCCGGGTGGTATTTTGGGCAGCCCGGGAGACGCCCGCCTTGGACGCAATACTGACCAGGGGCGGCGTCCCGCTCGTACGTATGGAGGACGGCTTCATCCGCTCCAGCGGGCTGGGATCCGACTTCCACCGCGCCGCCTCGGCGGTGCTCGACGATCTGGGCGTCTACTATGACGCCACCCGGCCCTCGCGCCTGGAAAACCTGCTCGAAACGTCCGATTTCGACCGCCACATCCTGGAGCGCGCCCGCGCCCTGCGCTCAAGACTGACGACCGCGCGTGTAACCAAATACAATCTCCAGGCCGGCCCGGACGCGCCGACGAACTGGCCCGCCGACCGCTTCAAGCTCCTCGTCACCGGTCAGGTCGAAGATGACAAGTCCATTCTCAAGGGCTGCGAAACCGTGCGAAGCAACCTTGGCCTGCTGGCCGCGGCCCGGGCCGCCCATCCGGACGCCTTTCTGGTTTTCAAGCCACACCCGGACGTCGAGGCGGGCAATCGCCGCGGAGCCGTCGCGCCCGAGGCGGCCGTCCGCTTCGCCGACGTGATCGCCTTTAGGACTGGCATCGAAACATGCATCGCCAGGACCGATGGCTTGGCCACCATGACATCGCTGGCCGGTTTCGAGGCCCTCCTGCGCGACAAGCCGGTATGGACTTTTGGTCGCCCTTTTTACGCCGGCTGGGGCCTGACGATCGACGCCCTGGATTTCCCGCGTCGCCGGCGCGAGCTCACCGTCGACCAGCTCGTCGTCGGGGCCCTCATCACCTATCCGATCTATGTGCATCCGGACCGCGGCCTGCCGTGCGCGGTCGAAGACCTGGTTACCTTCCTGGAGCAGCATCCGCCGGCGCCGCCGACCCGCCTTCGCTACCTGCGGGCGATTGGCGAGAGCCTGCGCACCGGACCCCGCGCTCTCTACTGAACCGGAACGCCGTAGTAGTTGCGATACCAGTCGCAGAAGGCGGACACGCCCACCGATATCGGCGTGGCGGGTTTATAGCCAGTCAGGGTCTCCAGGAGGGATCCGTCGGCGAAAGTTTGCACGACATCGCCTGCTTGCATCGGTCTGAAGTCGAATCTGGCCTGCACACCCAAAGCGCGCTCGATCTCGCCGATGAAGTCCATCAGCTGGACCGGTTCGCCGCGGCCAATGTTGATCACGCGCCAGGGAGCTATCGGACTGAGGGAGTCGGCCGAAACCGGCTCCCCGCGCGCCGGCGGAGCCACCAGCAGACGTACGACTGCTTCGACGAGATCGTCCACATAGGTGAAGTCACGCCCCATCGCTCCACCGTTGTAGACCTCGATCGCTTCGCCCTTGAGCATCGCCTCGACGAAACGGAACAGGGCCATGTCCGGCCGCCCCCACGGCCCATAGACGGTGAAGAAGCGAAAAGCCGTGGTCGGAATGTTCCAGAGATGGCTGTAACTGTGGGAGAGCAGTTCGCTCGCCCCCTTGGTCGCGGCGTAGAGCGAGACGGGGAAGGCCGTTCGGTCGGTCTCTCGGAACGGCATTGATTCGTTGCCGCCGTAGACGGAGCTGGTCGAGGCGAGGAGCAGGTGCTGGACCTTCAACTCCCGGGCCAGTTCCAAAATGTTGAACGTGCCGACGAGGTTGGACTCGACATAGGCCCTGGGGTTCTCGACGCTGTAGCGAACCCCCGCCTGGGCGGCCAGATGGATGACCGCCTGAGGCTCGAAATCGCGTGCGGCTCTGAGCAGAACCGGCATCTCTTCCAACATGAATATATGCTTTTTAAATCTCGGAAATTGCTCAAGTAGATTATGGCGGTCTATCTTCAGCTCGACGTCATAATAGGGAGTCAGTCCGTCGATCCCCAGCACGTCGTGGCCGTCGGCCAAAAGGCGCCTCGCCAAGTGGAATCCGATAAAGCCGGCGGTCCCGGTAATCAGCAGTCGCATCGCCGGGCTCCGTATCGCCTCGTGGCAGGCGCGTCGAGCTTGGCGAAGCCTCCAGCCGGTAGCAAGCCGTGGCGGGGCTTCCGTCGGAACGGCAAACCGGTTACCTATTGCTCTCGTCCTGGGATAGGCGGGTCGCGCGGAGCGCGGACCGGTCAGTTGCAGGGGGGGCGCGCCGGGGCGGGCGTTGGGTAGCGCGCGGTTGCGGAACGGGTGGACGAGTGCAGATCGTTCAGGACGGCCACATCCAGTCCGCCGGACCTCCAGACGCGAGTGCGCCTTCGTTGGAGGGAAGACGGTTTCTGCTCGTCACCCTGCCGTCAGGGCCATTCGGACGTCGCTTGGCCAAAGCCTTACGTCGCGCGGGCGCCGAGGTGAGCCGGGCAATCATGAATGGCGGCGATCTGGTGAGTTGGGGAGTGACCGATGCGGTCTGGCCTCGCGCTCCCTCTCCCCTATGGCGCGCCTGGATCGAATGGCGCCTTCGTGAGGATCGCTATACCGATATTGTCGTGTTCGGCGATGCGATGGTCTACAGCGCTCAGGCCGTCGAAGCGGCCAAGGCGCTTGGCATAAATGCCTGGGTCCTCGAGAATGGCTACAATCGGCCCGACTGGATTACCCTCGAACCGGGCGGTGTGAATGCCCATTCGAGCCTGCCTCGCGAGGCCAGGGACTATGACCATGTGGAGGTCGCCGCCTCCGTCGATGAGCCCCCGCGGATCGGCCGGATCACTCCCTACCACGTCGTCAACATCACATCCTATTTCACCGGCGTGGTCCTCGGCTGGTTGACATTTCCTACTTATCGCTACCCCTACGCGGTGCGACTTTGGCCCCAGGTCTTCGGCCACATTCGCCGGTTCGCGGTGAGCGTCTGGCGGCGCCGGCCCTGGCGCGAGGCAGCGCTGAATGTGCTGCGCCAGGAGCGACCGTTCTTCCTGGCCTGCCTGCAGCGCGAGGGCGACAGCCAATTGCTATCCCACTCCGAGGTGAAGACAAATCGCGCCTTCATGGCCAGGGTGGTCGCCAGCTTCGCCGCCTACTCCGATCCGGATGCCGTTCTGGTCTTCAAGAACCATCCGCTCGATCCCGGCGTCGACGATCTGGCCGACGCCTGCCGGGCCATCGCGACCGCCCATGGCGTCGTCGAGCGCGTGGTTTTCCTGGAGGGGGGAGCCTTCGCGCCCCTGGCTACCGCCGCGCGCGGGGTCGTCGCGGTCAACTCCACCGCCGCCTATGCCGCGATCGGTTTCGGCAAACCGGTGAAGCTCCTCGGACGGGCGCTGTTCGACATCGAGGGCCTGGTCGATCGCCGTAGCCTTGACATCTTCTGGCAGGAGCCGCGGGCGCCCGACACCGCACTGTTCGCGCGTTTCCGCCAACGTCTCACCGAGCGCACTCAGATATGGGGCAGCTTCCACAATCCGCGTCAGCTCGACGGAACAGCGGCTCGCGTCGTGGAACGCATCGTCGCCCTGGAGCGGGAGCCCTGGTATCGCGCGCCCAGCCGCCCAGCGATCGAGCGATCGGTGGTCCCGTTCGGCGACCGCCGGTCGGCCAAGGCCTAGTAGCGACCGCGCGCCGCCTGCCAGGCCTGGAACATCAGCACCGACCAGACTCTGGGCCCCTCCCCGCTGTCGCCGCTCTCCAGTCCGCGCCAGGCTGCCTCTACGGCTTCCCCATTCAGCACGCCCTGCCGGACAATGGCGACCGGATCGAGAAGCTCGCGCGCCCAGCCGCGCAGGCTCCCGGTCAGCCACTCGTGGAGGGGGACGGTGAACCCCACTTTCGGGCGCTCGGTCAGGGCGCTCGGGACATAGCGGTCGAGGAGCTGGCGGACGATCCATTTGGTCGCGTGGCCGCGTACTTTCAGTGAAGGGACGAGCCGCCAAGCCAGTGCCGCGACGTCCGGATCGAGCAGTGGGGCGCGGGTTTCCAGGCTGTTGGCCATGGCGGCCCGGTCGACTTTGGCGAGGATATCGCCGGGCAGATAGTCGACGGTGTCGCGCCACAGCATCGGCTCTATGTCGCTGTCGAAGGCGGGCGGCTCCGGCCGCCATGTCGCGACAGGGGCGTCGGCGAGCAAGGCTTCGGGGCTCGGCCAGTAACTCATTGTCGCTTCGAACAGAGCCTCGCGGCTGTCGGCGCGCAGCCAGCCGGCCCCGCGGCGCAGGCTCGGCCCCAGGGCGCCGCGCGAGGCGTAGCGCCGGGCGAGCGGCCCAAGCCACGCTAGAGAACGCTCGCTGCGCTCCAAAGGCATTGCTTCGAGGCGGTCGGCGAACCAGCCGCGCGCCGGCAAAAGGCGCATGGCGTTCCACAGACGGCGCACGCCCGGATAACGGACATAGCCGCCGAACATCTCGTCGCCGCCGTCCCCGGTCAGGCAGACCTTCACCTCCGAGCAAGCCATGCGGCTGATCAGATAAGTCGGGATCTGAGAGGAATCCGCGAAGGGCTCGTCGTAGATTTGGCCAAGCCTCGGGGCGATCGCCTGGGCGTCGGCGGCGGTGACGATGTGCTCGGTGTGCCGCGAGCCGATGTGGCGAGCCACAGCGGCGGCGTGTTCGGCTTCGTTGAATTCCGATGAATCGAACCCGAGCGTGAACGTCCTGATCGGCTCGCCGCGAAGTGATTGCATGATCGCCGCGACCAGGGACGAATCTATGCCGCCGGAAAGAAAGACGCCGAGGGGCACATCGGCGATCATCTGGCGCTCGACGACATCGCGGAGAAGCCGGTCCAACGCCGCTACCGCTTCGGCCGGTTGGTGCAGACGGTCGGCTTGGCCGGCGCGGACCACATCTGCGAGGCGCCAGTAAGGCGCAACCCGCGGCTGCTCGCCTTCGCGCCAGGTGAGCAGGCTCCCCGGCGCCAGCTTGTTGGCCGACGAATAGATCGACAAAGGGGCCGGAACGTAGCCGTATCGGAAATAGGCGCCGAGGGCCGCCGAAGAGAGGTCGAGCGGGAGCCCAGGCAAGGTCTCGAGCGCGCGTAGCTCCGAAGCGAAGGCGAGGCGCCCACCGACGGTGGAGTAGTAGAGCGGCTTCTCACCCATTCGGTCGCGGGCGAGCCATGCGGTGCGCGTGCGCCGGTCCCAGAGGCCTAGCGCGAACATCCCCTTCGCCCCGGCGAGGGCTTCGGCGACGCCATGGCGGGCGATGGTCTCCAACAGCACTTCGGTGTCGGAGTGGCCGCGCCAGGCGATCGCGCCGCCCGCCTCCAACTCGGCGCGCAGCAGACGATAGTTGTAAATCTCGCCGTTCATGGTGAGGACGTAGCGGCCGCACGCCGATTCCATTGGCTGATGGCCAGCCTGGGAGGTGTCGATGATGGCCAGGCGCCGCTGGCCGAGGCATGCGCCGTCTTCCTCCCACACGCCTTCGTCGTCGGGGCCGCGATGACGGATCGAGTCGAGCATGCGCGCCATTGTCTGGCGGGCCCCGGCGGGATGGCCGACCAGACCGGCTATGCCGCACATTGCCGGCCGCCGGGTCTCATGGGCCAGGAGGGTTTAGCGGCAGTGCTGGACCCAGTGCTGATGAACCATGACCTCCTGGCATAGCGCCGCATGCCGGTGGATGGGCCCCGTCGTCGCGCCATGGTGATGACGTCCATCGGTGTTGGCGGTCGCTTTCTTGCCCTGGCGGCGGCGATCATGGATGGCGGCTTTCACGTCATGCTTGAGGTGACGGCCCTTCGCGGCCTGGGCCTTGCCATGGTGGTGACCGGTTTTGCTCACGGCCTTGCCGCCGCGGTGATGGCCGGTGGCGCTCGCGACGTCTCCGGCGTGATGGCGGTGATGCTTTGGCGGCGTCTGTTCGTCGGACTGCGAAGACGCCTGATGCCGGTGATGATGATGGTGGACGACGGCCATCGCCGGGGCGGAGATCGCCGCCACGCCCAGGACTGTGGAAAAAACGATGCGAAGAGCGTTGTTCATCTAAATCTCTAGTCCGGGCGTCGATGATTCGTGGTCAGGATTCGCGGGCGCGACTCGCCGCCTGCAACCGCTTCAATACCGCGGGCGTGAGGTCCGGCAAATCCTCGCTGATCAACCCCGCGCCAAACGCTTCGGCGCAGTCGGCATGAATCCAGACTCCCGCGCAGGCGGCCTCGAAACTCTCCATGCCCTGGGCGATCAGTCCGCCGATGAATCCGGCCAGCACATCGCCCGATCCGGCGGTGGCCAGCCAGGGCGAGCCGTTGAGATTCACCCCAGCTCGGCCATCGGGCGCGGCGATCACAGTATCGGGGCCCTTGAGCAGGACCACCGCCTGGGCCTGGGCGGCGGCCGCTCTGGCCGCGGAGATGCGCTCGGCCGAACGCTCGAGGACGCCCGGGAATACCCGGGCGAATTCGCCTGGATGCGGGGTGAGGACGTCGTCGCGATCCAGCACCGAAAACAGTTCGAGCGGGTCGTCGCGGAAGACGCTCAAGGCGTCGGCGTCGATGACGAGGGCTGCACCGGTTCGAGCCAAGGCAAGGACGTTCGACAAAGTGGCCTCGGTGACGCCGGCCGCCGGCCCGATCACCACCGCCTCGACGTTCGAGGCGGCCGTTTCCAGATCGAGGTCGGTTTCAAAGGGTCGCAGCATGACGGCCTCGAGATGAGCGGCGTTGGTCATCAGAGCATCGGCCGGGGAAAAGACAGTCACCAGCCCCGCCCCGATCCGCAGGGCCCCGCGCGCCGCCAGCCTGGCCGCCCCGGTATTCCAAGCCTCTCCGCTGACCACGATGAGCCGCCCGCGGGTATGCTTGTAGGCATTCACCCCCGGCCACGGGAACAGCGGCAGCCACAGCTCCGGCGTGTTTTCGAAAAGGCGGCTGGGCGTGGCGCCGAGGCCGATGTCGGCCACCACAACCTCGCCGCACTTGGTCCGGCCCGGCTCGAGGACGTGGACCGGCTTGCGGCGATGGAAGGTGACGGTTAGCCCGGCCTGAAAGCAGGCCTCGCCGATGGGCCGGCCGGTGTCCCCCGAAAGGCCGCTCGGCACATCGATCGCCACCACCCGTCCCGGCGGCAGGGACCGGGCCAAGCGACCGGCCTCCGCTCCCAGCGGCCGATCGAGCCCTACCCCGAACAGGGCGTCGACGACGAGGCTGTCACCAGGAATAGGCTCGCCGAGCGGTTCTACGGAGGCGTCCCACAGATTCGCCGCCTCGGCGGCGTCGGCGCTCTTGGGGTCGCACAAAGCCTGGATGCGCACCGGCCAGCCCAGTTCTTTCAAGCGCGTGGCGACCACGTAGCCATCGCCGCCGTTGTTGCCGGGGCCGACCAGAACGACCGTCGCGCGCGCCTCGAAACGGTCGATGAGGGCGGCGACCACCGCCGCTCCGGCGCGCGCCGTAAGATCGAAGCTGGCCAGGCCCGACTCCACGGCGGCCCTGTCCGTCGCGGTCATCTCGGCGACCGTGAGGATTTCGCGCGGTGTGTTCGCGGTCACAGAACGCTCGTCACGGCTTCGGCGCCCAGCATCACCAACTCGAGTTCCGTTCCGGCCAGATCGAGCGTGGTGATCGAGGCGTGGTCGGGCCGGAAGCTGACCATCTCCTCGCGGCGAGTGAGAAGCGAGATCAGGGCGTTGATCGCCACGAAGTGGCTAAAGATCGCCGCATCAGGGCGCGCCCGGACCGCTTCGGCCACGTCCTTCCGCCAGGCGGCGTAGTCGATATCGCCGCCGATGGCCGCCCATGTTCCAGACATCGCGCCCCGCAGCCACGGCCCACGCTCGGCAGAGGAGAGCCCCCTTGGGGTCGGTATTTCCCCCACCTCGGGCACGATTTCGATCTCCACGCCCAGTGCCTGGGCGAGCGGCGTCGCGGTTTCAACGCATCGTCGCAGGGGGGAGCTGGCCACCGCGCGGGGCCGCTCGTTCGCTGGGCGGCTCAACAGGGCGACAGCCGCCTCGACCGATTGGCGGATTCCGGCCGGAGCGAGGCCCGGATCGTCGTCGTCGCCGCCCCAGGCGCCGCTCGGCCGACCGTGTCGGATGATGAAGAGGCGTCCCATCGCTGCGGCGCGATTCTACGGGCGCGGGCGCCAACCACAAGGCATTTTCGCCCCCGACGCGCATCGTCGGACGGGACACCATTGACATGCCGCCCCGGGGACGGACTTTAGGGATTTCGCGGACCCTGCGGGCGCCTTGCATGAAGAAGATTGAAGCCGTCATCAAGCCATTCAAGCTCGACGAGGTGAAGGAGGCTCTTCAGGCGCTCGGGCTGCAGGGCATGACGGTCATCGAAGCCAAGGGGTTTGGCCGCCAGAAGGGCCAGACCGAACTCTATCGAGGGGCCGAGTACGTCGTCGATTTCCTGCCCAAGATAAAGATCGAGGTGGTGGTCAACGACGACCAGCTTGCCGCCGCCGTGGAAGCGGTGCAGACCGCCGCCCGCACTGGCCGGATCGGCGACGGCAAGATCTTCATCTCCGACATAATCGAGGTCGTCCGTATACGTACCGGCGAGACCGGCGCGAGCGCGATCTGAAACTAACCTTATCGACCACTCTCAAAGGGACCTCGAGCAAGCATGACCAGCCCCGCCGACATTCACAAGCTGATCAAGGACAAGGAGGTTTTGTATGTGGATCTCCGTTTCACTGATGTTCGCGGCCAGATGCAGCATGTGACGTTCGACGTGGCCTTGGCCGACGATGATTTCCTGAGTGACGGGACG
>DASZKO010000068.1:0-8942 GCA_035605655.1 Caulobacteraceae bacterium
GAAGGCGTTCTTCGGCTCGACCAGGATCTTGACCAGCGCCTCCTCGTCGAGGTCGTCGAGGGTGGCGATCACCGGCAGGCGGCCGATGAACTCGGGGATCAGGCCGAAGCGCTGCAGGTCGTCGGGCTCGACCTGGCGCAGGATCTCGCCGGTGCGCCGCTCGTCCGGGTCGGCCACCTTGGCCGAGAAGCCGATCGAGGTGCCCTTGCCGCGGCTGGAGATGATCTTCTCGAGGCCCGAGAAGGCGCCGCCGCAGATGAACAGGATGTTGGTGGTGTCCACCTGCAGGAACTCCTGCTGCGGGTGCTTGCGCCCGCCCTGCGGGGGCACCGAGGCGACCGTGCCTTCCATGATCTTGAGCAGCGCCTGCTGCACGCCCTCGCCCGAGACGTCGCGGGTGATCGAGGGGTTGTCGGACTTGCGGCTGATCTTGTCGACTTCATCGATGTAGACGATGCCACGCTGGGCGCGCTCGACGTTGTAGTCGGCCGCCTGCAGCAGCTTGAGGATTATGTTCTCCACATCCTCGCCCACATAGCCCGCCTCGGTGAGCGTGGTGGCGTCGGCCATGGTGAACGGCACGTCGATGATTCGCGCCAGGGTCTGGGCCAGCAGCGTCTTGCCGACGCCCGTGGGGCCGACGAGCAGGATGTTGGACTTGGCCAGCTCGACGTCGTTGTTCTTCTGGGCGTGGTTGAGGCGCTTGTAGTGGTTGTGCACGGCCACCGACAGCACCTTCTTGGCGTGCTCCTGGCCGATCACGTAATCGTTGAGGACCTCGCGAATTTCGCGCGGCGTCGGGACGCCATCCTTGGATTTGACGAAGGTGATCTTCGTCTCTTCACGGATGATGTCCATGCACAGTTCAACGCATTCATCACAGATGAATACGGTTGGCCCGGCAATGAGCTTGCGGACCTCATGCTGACTCTTGCCGCAGAAAGAGCAATACAGGGTGCTCTTGCTGTCGCCGCTGGCGGCTTTGGTCATCCTCGCCTTCCACTCTACCGAGCGCCGGCCCGAAGGATCCGACGCCGACTAACCCCACATGGCGTGCGTGCGCTTCGGCGCAAGGACCTGCCGCGAGGTGTGTCGGACTTGACATTCCCCGATCCGAACGCGGATCACAAGCCCGGGTTGGTTACCATCTGTGTAACGGGGCGCCGCATTCGCGGTCCGCACCGCGTTGGATGGAGCCATTTCCGCCGGGGGTTTCGTTGGTCTCGCACCCGCAATCGCTGCTATATCGGCCGCTCGTCGCCTTCGACTTCGACGGCACGCTGACCTCGACGGACAGCTTCCTCGCTTTCCTGGCCTGGCGATTCAGCCCGGCGCGCTATGCGTTCGGCATGGTGCGGCTCATCCCCGCGGCGGTCGCCTATCTCTTCAATCGCAATCGCGGCCGCCTGAAGGCGGCGCTGGTGCGGGAATTCCTGACCGGGGAATCGCGCCAGGACCTCGCCCGCCGGGCCGAGCGCTTCGCCGCCAGCCAGGCCCGTCGCCTGCTCCGGCCCGACGCGATAAGATCTTGGAAGACGTGGCAAAAACAGAACGCCCGGCTCATTATCGTGACCGCCTCGCCGGAGATCGTGGTCGCCCCCTTCGCCCGCGGCCTGGGGGCCGAGGCCCTGATCGGCACGCGCCTTGTCTTCACCGCCTCGGATCTGGCCAGCGGCGCGCTCGACGGCCCCAACTGCCGCGGCGCGGAGAAAGTCGTGCGCCTGCGCGAGATGTTCGGGGACGAGGTCGTCCTCGATGCCGCCTATGGCGACAGCGATGGGGATGCGGCCATGCTGGCGGTCGCTCACGAGGCCGGAATGAAGGTTTTCGGGCAGCGGGCGTGAGGCACGCCAGGGCCGAGGACCTGGATCGTTTGGAGCCCCTGCTGGTCCGCGTGCGCGGATTTGCCGCGCTCGTCGAGCGCTCGCGCGGTGTCTTCTACCTGAGGTCCAAGGCCTTCCTGCATTTCCACCAGGATCCCGCCGGCCTGTTTGCCGACATCCGCGGCGGCCCCGATGGGGGGTTCGAACGCCTCAGGGTCGACGAGGCGGCCGGCGCGACGGCGCTGATCGAACGGATCGAGGCGGTGGCCCTGCGCGGCTAGGTCCCGGCCGCGGCCGCTTCGGAGGCGACGCGGCTTTCGTAGATGTGATCGACGAGGCCCCAGGCCTTGGCCTCCTCGGCGTCCATGAAGTGGTCGCGGTCGAGGGTGCGGTCGACCTCTTCGTAGGTCCGGCCGGTGTGCTTGGCGTAGAGCTCGTTGAGCCGCCGCTTGGTCTTGATGATGTCCTCGGCGTGACGCTCGATGTCAGAGGCCTTGCCGGAGAAGCCGCCCGACGGCTGGTGCAGCATGATCCGGGCGTTGGGCAGGGCGACCCGCATTCCGGGCTCCCCGGCCATCAGCAGGAAGGAACCCATGGACGCAGCCATTCCCATGCAGGTCGTGGCCACGGGGCAGCGCACGTACTGCATGGTGTCGTAGATCGCCAGACCCGAGGTCACTACGCCGCCGGGCGAGTTGATGTACATGTCGATCTGCTTCTTGGGGAACTCCGATTCCAGGTAGAGGAGCTGGGCGCAGATCAGCGCCGACATGCCGTCGTCCACCGGCCCGTTGAGGAAGACCACCCGCTCGCGCAGCAGGCGCGAAAAGATGTCGAATGCCCGCTCGCCGCGGCTCGACTGCTCGACCACCATGGGCACGAGGTTGAGGGAATGGGTCAGGGAATCTGAGGTCATCGGCGTTCCTAAGGGCGAAGCGGGCCCTGATATCGCCTCGCCAAGGAACGGTTGCAAGGGCGTGTCCCCGCCAGCCCCAGATCGCGCTATTGCTTGGCCTTGGGCTTCGCCGCCGGCTTGGCTTCTTTCGCCGCCGCCTTGGGCTTCGCCGCCGCCTTCGCCTTGGGTTCGCCATCGGTTTTGGCGGGAGTCTCCCTGGCGGGGCCGGCGGCTTTCGCCTTGGGTTCGGCCTTGGCGGACGGCGCCTTGGCCTTGGCGGACTTGGGCTTTGGCTTCGGCTTGGCTTCGAGAATGCCCTCCGGAAGCTCGTCCTCGGCCAGGAGGACTTCCTTGGAGACCTCCTTCTCCGCGACCTTGGCCCGGCCGATGATCAGGTCGACGACCTTCTCTTCGTAGAGCGGGGCGCGAAGATTGGCTTGGGCCTGGGGATTATCGCGCAGGAACTCGAACATCCGCTGGGCCATGTCGCCGTATTGCCGGGCCTGGGCGCGCATGGCCTCGGTCATCTCCTGATCGCTGACCGCGACGTTCTCCCGCCGGCCGATCTCGGCCAGGACGAGTCCCAGGCGCACCCGGCGCTCGGCGATGCGACGGTATTCGGCCATGAGGGTTTCTTCCGACTTGCCCTCGTCTTCCGGCGAGCGGCCCTCCGCTTCCTCATCGGCCTTGACTTGGCGCCAGATGGCTTCGAACTCACCGGCGACCATCTTGGCCGGCAGGGGGATGTCGTGGCGAGAATCGAGCGCGTCGAGCAGGGCGCGCTTGAGCTTGAAGCGCGAGGCGCCCTGGTATTCGCCCTCGAGGTTGGCGCGGACCGCCTCGCGCAAGGCGGTGAGGTCGGATAGGCCGAGGCTCACGGCCAGGGCGTCGTCGGCCTTGGCCGCCTTGGGGGCGCGCACTTCCTCGACGGTGACCTGGAACTCGGCGGCCTGACCCTTGAGGCGTTCGACCTGGTACTCGGCCGGGAACGTGACCTTCACCATGCGCTCGTCACCGGCCTTGGCCCCGATCAGCTGCTCTTCGAATCCGGGAATGAAACTGCCCGCGCCCAGGACGATCTCGGCGCCCTCCCCGGATCCGCCCTCGAAGACCTCGCCGTCGATGCGGCCGATAAAATTGATCAGCAGCTGGTCGCCTTCGACCGCCTTGGCGGCCTTGCCGGCGCGGGGGGAATAGGTGCGGTTCTGTTCGGCGACTTCGGCCACCGCTGCGTCGATCTCGGCCTCGGCGGGGCGATAGACGAGGCGCGTCAGCTCCAGGGCGGCGATGTCCGTGGGTTCGAACTCGGGCATCACTTCGACCTCGAGAGCGTAGGTGAGATCCTGGCGGCCGGCGAGGACCTCCTCCATGTCGGACGACGGCTTCAGGTCCGGCTGGGTCGCGATGCGCAGGCCATTGTCGTCGAGCACCTGCTGGGAGGTCTCGTTGAGAGTCTTCTCGACCACTTCGCTCATCAGGGCCTTGCCGTAGAGGCGCCGCACGTGGCCGGGGGGCACCTTGCCGGGCCGAAAGCCCTTGAGGCGAAGGTTAGGGCTGATCTCGGCGATGCGAGCTTCGAGGAGCGCTCCGAGTTCGGCGGCCGGCACCCGCACGGCATAGCTCCGGCTCAGGCTTTCGTTATGGGTTTCAGTGACTTGCATGGCGGAGTTCCAATTGAAACGCCGCCGGAACAACGGCGGCGCGACCGGGCTTATGTCATGGCCGTCCCGCTTCGCCAAGGCGGCGCAGGACGATGGTGCGGATGAGAGGACTCGAACCTCCACGCCTTTCGGCGCTGGAACCTAAATCCAGTGCGTCTGCCAGTTCCGCCACATCCGCGCGCCTTGGCGAACTAGGAGTTTTGCCGCCGTCCAGCAAGGGTGAAGCCACCCGGCGCGCCGGCGTCTGAGGCGCGCCCGCCCAGGGCGCCCCAAATGTTCAGTGTTCGAGGCCTGAATTCGCCCTTATGCTGGCTTGGCGGCCACCCGCGCATGGCCGGGGGGACGCCATGGCTCTCAAGATCATCAGCAAGGCGATCAACAACAGCTACACGCTGTCGGCCCTGTATTCGGCGCTTTACGTGACCAGCGCTGGAAAGATCAGGGGCGGCAAGGGCGCCAACGGAGCGCCGGGGAACACTTACGCCGCCAACGGAGCGGTGGGCGACGTAGGAGTGCTGATCGGCTTCTACGCGGGAATGACCAACCTCGGAACGGTGAGCGGCGGAAACGGCGGCAAGGGCGGAAACGGCCAATACAACGGCAATCACTCCCAGGGGGGACTGGGGGGTGACGGCGCTTCCGGAGTGGTGCTCGCGGCCGGCGGAGAGGTGTTCAATGGCGGTATGATCGGCGGCGGCGGTGGCGGAGCCGGCGGAGCGAGTTTCTTGCGCTATGCGGCGGGCGGGGCCGGCGCGGCCGGCATCGATCTCCTCGCCGGGGGAACCCTCATCAACACCGGCCAGATCCTCGGTGGCGTGGGTGGAACGGGCGGGGCCGGGTTGTCGGGCTATTTCCTCTCCAGCGATGGCGCGGCGGGAGGGGGCGGCGGGGCCGGCGTCCGCCTCGAGGCCGGCGGGACGATCCTCAATGCCGCCGGGGCGATCATATCCGGCGGCGGCGGTGGGCTTGGAGGCCTCGGTTTCTATGGCGGGAACGGCGGCAAGGGCGGCGACGGCATTCTCCTCGAGAGCAGCGGTTCGCTCGTTCTGGCCGGACTGGTGTACGGCGGCTATGGGGGATACGCCGCGCCCTCGACGGACTATATCTTCGGCGAAGCCCATGACGCGGGCGGGGCTGGTGGGGCGGGCGTGGCGCTCGCCGGCGGTGGAACGCTCGCCAATTCAGCCGTGATCGTAGGAGGCCAGGGGGGAATCGGCGGCGCCGGCGCTCCCAGCGGATTCCAGGAGCCGTTTGGCGGACATTTCGCGGCCGCGGGCGGGGCCGGCGGCGCGGGGATCGCGCTCTACGCCGCCGGCGCGGTTACCAACTTCGGCGCGGTGGCCGGCGGCCAGGGGGGAACCGGCGGTCTTGGCGGAGGCGACCCGCTGGTCCCGAGCTTTGGCCATGGCGGCGAGGGCGGCGACGGTGTCTTCCTCGCCATGGGCGGCAGCCTGATCAACTCTTCCGGCAACCTTACCGGCGGCCAGGGCGGCGCTGGCGGGGCGGGCACGATCGGCGGAGCCGGCGGGGCCGGCGGGGCCGGCGCAAGGCTCGGCGCCTGGGGTAGCGTCAGCAACGCCGTCGACCTGATCGGGGGCGCGGGCGGCGCGTCCGGCGCTGCGCAGAGCGTCGGCTTCGTCGGCGGGGTCGGCGGGGCCGGTCTCCTTCTGGTCGCAGGAGGATCGATCAGCAATATGGGCTCGATCCTCGGCGGCCGGGGCGGCTTGGCCCTCGCCGGCGCCTTCGGCGACATCGCCGGCGGCGCCGGCGGCGCCGGGCTTACCGTGGCCGGCGCGGTCTACGCGTTCAACGGCGGGGATATCCGCGGCGGGGCCGGCGGCGACGCCCAGACGGGCGCGGCCGGCGGCGGCGACGGCGGCCAGGGCGGAGTCGCCGTGCTGATCACGAGCGACGCGACCATCGTCAACCATGGGACGGTCGGCGGCGGCGCCGGCGGCGGCGCCGGGGTCGGCTCCTATGGCGGCGTCGGGCCCGGGGTCGTCCACTCGGGCGGCGGTGGCGCAGCGGTCAGCCTCGCGGCCAGCGGGTCGCTGATCAATACGAGCCTGATTGTAGGCGGCGCCGGCGGGGCGGGGCCAGCCGACGTGGCTGGGGCCTATGCCGGCGCGGCCGGCGGCGCGGGCCTCGTCACCGGCGGGGCGGTGGCCGTGACCAACAGCGGAACTATCCTCGGCGGGGCCGGCGGCGCCGGCGGCGCCAACGGCGGCGGCGCGGGCGGGACCGGCGGAGCCGGCGGGATCGGCGCGCGCCTGATGGCGGGAGGAAACGTCAACAACAGCGGGCTGATCGCCGGCGGCCCAGGGGGAGCCGGGGGCGCGGCGGGCGCCGGCGCGACAGGCGTCTACGCTGGGCCGGCCGGCGCCGTGACGGTGACGAACTCCGGGGCCATCGACGGCTCCAACGGGATCTCGCTGCAGTTCGCCTCGGCGGCCGACCGGCTGATCGCCGAGGGCGGCGCGACCTTTGGCGGCGAAGTCCTGGGCGGCGGCGGGACCCTGGAACTGGCCGCCGCCGGCTTAGGCGCGCTCACTGGCCTTGGCGGGACGGCCAGCCTCACCGGCGTCCTCGCCATGACCGTCAGCGGCTTCGGCGCCTACCAGATCGACGCCGGCGCGGCCTGGACCCTGACCGGCTACAACACCCTGGCCGCCGGCCGGAGCCTCATCGACGCCGGCGCGGCCAGTTTGACCGGCGAACTCACCAACTATGGATCGATCGCCGGCTCCGCCGGCGCGGTCGGCCTTACCCTGACCGGCGGGCTTCTGGTGAACTTTGGCGGGATCACCGGCGGCTACGGTGTCCCGGGTGTCTTCGACTACTTCCAGGGTGGAACCGGCGGGACGGGGCGCGCCGGGGTCCAGGTCGACTCCGGGGTGGCGATCAATCTCGGCGGCATCGCCGGCGGCGCCGGCGGCGTCGGCGGCGACAGCCTCTATCAGGCCGGCGACGGCGGGACGGGCGGGGCCGGCGCGCATCTCGTGGGCGGCTACTTGGACAACGGCGGCTCGATCACGGGCGGAGCGGGCGGCCGTGGCGGCCAGGGAGACTATGGCGGCGACGGAGGACGCGGCGGCGCGGGCATCGTGATCTCGGGCGGCGGCACGGCGCACAATGACGTCGCGATTCTCGGCGGCGGGGGGGGGCCGGGCGGCTTTGGAGCCTATGTCTCTTACGACGGCGTCGCCGGGACGGGCGGCGACGGCGTCGATCTCACCGGGGCGGGCGAGATCCTCAACGGCGGGGGCGGCGACCACTCGGCCCTCATCGAGGGAAACATCGGCGTCCTTGGCGGGGCAGGCGGCCACGCGACAGTGGTCAACTATGGCGCGATCGAGGGGACGGGCGGCGCGGCCGTGCAGTTCGACCGCGCCAGCGACCGGCTGATCGCCGAGGCCGGTTCGATGCTCATCGGCGCGGTTGCTGGCGGCGGCGGGTCCCTGGAGCTGGCGGCCGGATCGGGCTCGATCGGCGGGCTGGGCGGGACGATCACCGGCTTTGCGACCTACCTTGTCGACGCCGGGGCCTCGTGGACGATGATCGGCGCGAACACAATCGCGGCCGGAGCGACCGTCACCGACCATGGGACTCTGACAGCGACGGGCGATCTGACCAACAAGGGCGTGATCCACATCAAGGGCGAGGCCGGCAAGGCCTTCGCCGGCCTGGTGGTCTCCGGAAGTCAGACGCTGTCGGGCGGGGGAACCGTGAGCCTCAACGCCGAGGGCTATATCAGCGGCACGACCGCCGGCGATTCCCTGACCAACCTCGACAACACCATCGAGGGCGGCCACATCGTCGGCCCCCTCGCGCTCACCAACGACGGCACGATCGGCAATACCGCCGGACGGATGGTCATCGCCACCAGCGATACGGTGACCAACCATGGGCTGATCGAGAGCGGCGGGACCGGGACGCTGCTCATCCGCGGCACGACCATCGACAGCAGCGGCGGCGGGACGGTGACCGACGGCCATCGCCTGCGGCTCGACAACGCCACGCTCGAGGGCGGGGCTCTGACCATCGACAAGGGCGCGACCCTGATCTCGGCCGTGCACGACGCAACCATCGACCTTGCGGGCGGAACGGTGAGCAACGGCGGGATCATCGACGGGGCGGCGCTCGGCCTGACCATCGACGGCGACGTGGCCAACGATGGCTTCGTCCAGGCCGACAACGGCGACCTCACCATCACCGGAGCGGTGAGCGGGACCGGCCAGGCCCGGGTGCTGGGGGCCGGAGTGCTTCGGATCGACGGGGCCCTGAGCCAGAACCTCATCTTCACCGCCGGGTCCACCGGCGAGGCGGTGCTCGGCGGGGGCTTCACCGGCAAGGTCCATGGCTTCTCCACCGGCGGGAAAAACCAGATCGACCTGACGAGCCTGGCCTTCGGCGGCGACACGACCCACTATGCCGGCTCGACGAAGGCAGGCACGCTGAGCATCCTCGACGGCTCCAACACCGTCGTCGCCACCATCAAGTTCATCGGCGACTACCTCGGCTCGAGCTTCAGCCTCACCGACGACGGCTCGGGCGGCACGCTGA
>DASZKO010000070.1:0-1641 GCA_035605655.1 Caulobacteraceae bacterium
CGCCCTCCCCATGTAGAGAGCGCCCATGCCCCGCACTCTCTACGACAAGATCTGGGACGCCCACCTCGTTTCCGGCGAGGCGGCCGGCGAGGCCGTCATCTACATCGATCTGCACCTCATCCACGAGGTGACGACGCCCCAGGCCTTCGCCGGGCTCGCGGCGGCCGGGCGGGCCGTGCGCCGGCCCGAGCGGACCTTGGCGGTGGCCGACCACAACACCCCCACCGAGGGCCAGGAGCTCGGCGTCGCCGCCGTCGCCGATCCGGAGGCCCGCCTGCAGCTCCAGACCCTGGAGCGCAACGTGGCGGCGGCCGGCATCGAGTTCTTCCCCATGGGCGATCCGCGCAACGGCATCGTCCACGTGGTCGGGCCCGAGCAGGGCCGCACCCAGCCGGGCATGACCATCGTGTGCGGCGATTCCCACACCTCGACCCACGGGGCCTTCGGGGCCTTCGCCCAGGGGATCGGCACCAGCGAGGTCGAGCATGTCCTGGCCACCCAGACCCTGCGCCAGGCGAAGTCGAAGAACATGCGGGTGCGCTTCACCGGCGCGCCGGGGCCGGGGGTCGGGGCCAAGGACTTCGCCCTCGCCCTGATCGGCGAGATCGGCACCGGCGGGGGGACCGGCCACGTCATCGAATACGCCGGCGAGGCGGTCGAGGCCCTCTCCATGGAAGGGCGGATGACCCTCTGCAACATGACCATCGAGGCGGGGGCCCGGGCCGGGCTCATCGCCCCCGACGCGGCGACCTACGCCTGGCTGCGCGGCCGCCCGGCCGCCCCCAAGGGCGGGGCGTGGGAGATGGCCATCGGCTACTGGCGCACCTTCGTCAGCGACGAGGACGCGGTCTTCGACGCCGAGGTCGGGATCGATGTCGCCGCGCTCGCCCCCATGGTCACCTGGGGGACGAGCCCCGAGGACGTGGTGGACGTGGGCGGCGCCGTTCCCGATCCGGCCGATTTCGACGACGCCCGGGCGGCCCATATCCGCCGCGCCCTCGACTACATGGGCCTGGAGGCCGGCCAGGCGATCGCCGACGCGCGGCTCGACCGGGTGTTCATCGGCTCGTGCACCAACAGCCGCATCGAGGATCTGCGCGCCGCCGCCGCCATCGTCCGTGGACGGAAGATCGCCGATCATGTCAGCGCGATGGTGGTGCCGGGCTCGGGCCTGGTGCGCGCTGAGGCCGAGGCCGAGGGGCTCGACGCTATCTTCCGCGACGCCGGCTTCGACTGGCGCGAGCCCGGGTGCTCCATGTGCCTGGGCATGAACCCCGACCGCCTGGCGCCTGGCGAACGCTGCGCCTCGACCTCGAATCGCAACTTCGAGGGCCGTCAGGGCCGCGGCGGCCGCACCCACCTGATGAGCCCCCAAATGGCCGCCGCCGCCGCCATAGCGGGCCACATCGTGGATGTGAGAAATTACCTCTAATTCCGCTTATCCCGGCGAAAAGTGAGCTCTTTTCCTCCGCTCTTCCCGGGAAGAGCGGAAATTTGGAACCTCCTAGAACAGCACCCGGGGGTTCATGATCCGCCCGGGATCGAGGGCGGCGCGGATGGCGCGCATCGCGGCGACTTCCTCGGGGGCCTTGTAGCGCAGGGCTTCGGCGGTCTTCATGGTTCCCAGGCCATGCTCGGCGC
>DASZKO010000071.1:0-2458 GCA_035605655.1 Caulobacteraceae bacterium
GAGGGCCTCCGAGCCGCAGATGGAGGAGATGCAGACGATGGAAGCCTCTTGCGACAGATGCGGTCGGGCCGCCTCGACCATGTTGGTGGTGGCCAGGAAGTTGAGATCGAAGATGCGGCGCCACTCGGCGGGCGTCTCCGAGCCCGGCGGGACGGAGGCGCCGCCGCCGACATTGCACACCAGCGCATCGATGCGGCCATGGCGCGTTGCGACATCCGCCACCACGCGCCGACACGCCTCCGGATCGGTGACATCGGCGGTGTGGGCGCTCGCGCGGGCCCCCAATCCCTCCGCCAGGTCGGCCAGGGATGCGGCGTCGCGGGCGACGAGCGCCGTAAGGCACCCTTCCGCGGCGAGGGTCTCGGCGATGGCGCGGCCGATGCCCCGGCTGGCGCCGGTGACCACCGCGACCTTGTCTTCCAGGCCGAAATCCATGTCAGACCGCCTCCTCGATCCAGCATTTCACGCTATCGCGATATCGGACCAGGGCGGCGGCGTGTTGGCCATCCGCGGCGCGGGCTGTCTGCAGGATGACATCGCCGCGATAGCCGCTGGACGCCAGCAGCCGGAAGACGAGGGGCAGGTCGGCGTTTCCCTCGCCCAGGGGAACGGTCGTACCGCCCAGCACGCGATCCTTGACGTGGACATTATCGATCCGACCCGCGTAGGCGGCGAACTCCGCCGCCGGGTCGAAGCCGAGGCCGGCGCTGTTGCCGATATCGTAGTTGATCCCGAATGTTTCGGCGGGATAGTCGGCGATGAACTCCGCCAGCGCCGAGGGCGCGAAATCCGACTCGAAGACGATCTTCGGCGCGCCTGGGTGCGTCTGCAGATTCGCCAGGCCTTCACGCAGCCGCCGCGCCTGGTCTGGCGTCTCGACGCGGCCATTATCGACCAGCGGCAGGACCGCGAATCTGACGCCAAGATCGGCGCAGGCCGCCAGCAGCCGCTGAAGAGATTTCATGCGACGCGCGGCCTCGGCGCCCTCTGCCTTGAAGAACGGCTCCTGCATGAAGCAATCGGCGGTGAGAGAGGCGACCTTGACCCCGTGGCGCCTTTCGAGTGACCGGATCTCTTCACGCCCCTGCGCGCTCATCAGGGGATTGTCGGCCATCTCGTCGGCATCGATGGTCCATTCCATCAGCGGAAAGCCGTGCGCCCTGGCGAGCGCGAACTCCTCGCGCCAATGATCCGTCGGGAAGGCTTGGATGCGGCCGTTCACCAGCGGCGAGAGGCGCCCCTGCATGAAGCCGATGGCGGGCGACCAGGCGGTCACGTCAGGCCCTTGGCGGTCCAGCCGCCATCGACGAACAGATCCTGACCGGTGACGTAGGACGAGGCATCCGAGGCCAGGAAGATGGCCGCTCCGAGGAGATCCCGCGGCTCGCCCCAGCGGCCGAGCATGGTGTGGCGCGCCCGCGCCTCGCGCCGGGCCGGATCGGCGTAGCTCGCCTCGGTCATCTGCGTGCGGATATAGCCGGGGGCGAGGTTGTTCACCCGGATGCCGCGATCGGCCAGGTCCATCGCCAGGGCGCGGGTCAGCATGCGCAAGCCGCCCTTGGCCGCGACATAGCCCGGGTTATCCGGGAAGCCCAGGACGCTGCCGATGCTGGTGATGTTGACGATCGAGCCGCCGCCCGATCTGGCCATGGCGGCGGCGGCGGCCACGCAGGCGGCGTAGGCGGCGCCGAGATCGATCGCGAGGGTGGCCGCGAAATCCTGTGGGCTCTGCAATCCGGATGAGGCCGGCAGGGTGATCGCCGCAGCATTGACCAGGATGTCCAGCCGGCCGAGCCGCGCCTCTGTTTCCGCGATGAGCGCTTCGAAGGCGGCGGCATTGGCGATATCGCAGGACCGGTAGGCCACCCCGTCGCCAGGATCGATCTCCGCCGGATCGGAGCGGCCCACGGCAACGACCGACGCGCCGGCGCGAGCCAGGCCCTCGGCGATCGCCGCGCCGATGCCGCGGGACCCGCCCGTGACAATGGCGGCGCGCCCGGAAAGCGAGAACAGGTCTTCCAGAAAGCTCATGGTGTCGCCTGGCCCGTCTGCGGGCGCGGCCTGCCGCCGCGTCCCGCTTCAGTCTGGATGGTCAACTTGATGCGCTCGCGTCCGGGGCCGGCCTGCGCCAGCCGAAAGCCGCAGCCAGGTTGATGGGGCGACGAAATGGAATGTCGACAAGATGGAGAACGACCGCGGCGGTCCCGAGGGCCGCGGCGCCGATGAGCGCCGGCTGATACACGCCGGCCAGATAGAACCCCCAAAGGATGGGGATGTGGACGAGGTAAAGCGGATAGGAGACATCGCCCAGCCAGTCGAAGACGGCAATCACGGATCTTGGGATCCTGGCCTTTTCGCAGAGCGCCACGGCGATGAGGCCGACAATCGCCGCGCGGCCGATCCAGCCGTCGACCGCGGCGATGAGCGGCGGGACAAGGAGGAGAACATAGCCCAGCGC
>DASZKO010000111.1:0-2313 GCA_035605655.1 Caulobacteraceae bacterium
GATCGAGGGCGAGGCGCTCGACGACGTGATCGACCCCCTCATCGCCGACGACCAGGCCGCCCGGCTGGCGAGCCTGGAGGAGAGCTGAGCCATCCCGAAGGATGGAGGCGCAGGCCTCGAGTCTCCAATCCCCCATCCCCGTCCGCAGAACTTTCCCACTTGTGAAGGGGGAAGAGAACAACAGGGTTTATCGCCGCATCCCGACCAACCCCCGGAAGAAGTCGAGCACGGTCACTCCCTGCCGCACGAAGAACGAGGCGGTGATGTCGCGGGCTTGCCGGGGGGAGACGGTGAAGGCTTGCCCGACGCTGTCGGCCATGACCGCGCCACGCTGGCCGATCGGCCGGGGGCCGCCGCGGGTGGTGTCGCAGGCGGTCTGATGCTCGATCTCGGAATTGAGCTCGGCGCCCAGCAGGACGATCATCACCGAGAACCACACCCACAGCATGAGGCCGATCATCGCCCCCAGCGAGCCGTAGGTGACGCCCAGGTGGGTGAAGGTGTCGAGGTACCAGGAAAAGCCCAGGGAGCCGGCCATCCAGGCGGCGGCGGCGAACACCGCTCCGAAGGTCACCCACCGCCAGCGCGGCGGCCGGCGGCTCGGCCCGAACCGGTAGGCCAGGGTGAAGGCCAGGGAGGCGATCAGCCACATGACCAGCCAGCGCAGCACTTTCCACGCCTCCGCCAGGCTGTGCAGGCCCGAGAGATGGAGGATCACCGGGGCGATGATGGCGATGGCGGCCACGGCGACGATGAAGAGGATGGCCGACAGGGTTGCCAAATAGGTCATCACCGTGCGCGGCAGGTAGGGCCGCTTCTCGGTCTCGTTGTAGGCGACATTGATGGCGTCGAAGAGGGCCTTCATGCCGGCGTTGGCGCTCCACACCGAGACGAGGGCGGAAAGCGCGAAGGCGATGCTCAAGACCCCATGACGCTGGAAGGCGATGCGGATCATCTGGGCGCCGATGAGATCCACCGCCTCGCGCGGGAAGATCGTGGAAAGGTGCAGGAACTGTTGCTCCACCGTGCTGACGTTGGAGAACATCCCATAGAGGGAAACGAAGGCGGCGATGGCCGGGAAGGCGGCCAGCAGGACGTAGAAGGTCACCCCGCCCGCCAGGGCCGGCAGGCGGCTGCGGCCATACTCGTGGTAGGTGCGCCAGGCGATGTCCTTCCAGCCGAGCGGCGGGATCCGCCAGGGAAAGCGGGCGGCGCGGCCCCGCCCGGGTTCGGCGGCGTCGAACTGTTCGGGGCTGAGGGGGGCGGGCTCGCCCGGGCGGCCGCGCTTGCGCCAGAAGGCGGCCATCGCCGCCATGCCCAGCCAGGGGGCGAGCCGCAGCGGCCATTTGAGCAGGGGATTGACACCGCCGCCGTTCGCGGGCGGCTTCTTGGGCGCGGTCGGGGATTCGCTCATGATCTGCGCCCGTCGTTAGACCAACGCCCGCGTCACGCAATCACTGGCAGGAACGCGCCATGACCGGCTCCATCGCCGCACTCTTTCGCCATCCGATCAAGGGATTTACGCCCCAGAAGGTTGCAAGAGCGTCACTGGCGGTCGGCGAAGCCTTCCCGGGCGATCGTCTGTATGCGGTCGAAGACGGGCCGAGCGGCTTCGATCCGGCCGCCCCGGCCTTCGTGCCCAAGCAGCGCTTCGCGGTCCTGGCCAAGATCGCCGAGGTCGCCGCCGTCCGCACCTGCTTCGAGGCCGGCCGGCTGACCGCCGCGGCGCCCGGCGCCAAGCGGTTCGAGGGCGATCTCGCCGACGAAGCCGGCAAGAGCGCCTTCGCCGCCTGGCTGACGCCGCTGCTGGGCGAGGCGGCGAGCGGCCCGCTGCGGGTGGTCGAAGGCGGCGGCCACCGGTTCCTGGATCATCCCCTGGGCCACGTCTCGATCATCAACCTCGCCGGCGTGAGGGACTTGGCGGCGCGCCTCGGCCGCGAGGTCGATCCCCTGCGCTTCCGGGCCAATCTTTATGTCGAGGGCTGGCCGGCCTGGGCGGAGAACGACTGGACTGGGCGCGAGCTGAGGCTCGGCTCGGCGCGGGCCCGGGTCTTCAAGCCGATCACCCGCTGCGCCGCGCCCGACGTCGACCCGGCCACGGCCTTGCGCGACATCGAGGTCACCACCCGCCTGCATGAATTCTACGGCCATGTCCTCTGCGGCATCTACGTCCAGGTCACCGCCGGCGGCGAGGTCGCGCAGGGCGACGCGGCGGCGCTGCTGGCCTAGCCCCCTCCACCCCCTCGGGGTCCCCCTCCCCCAGAGGGGGAGGAGAACGTCTCTCTCCCCCCACTGGGGGGAGTACCGGCGAAG
>DASZKO010000127.1:0-17425 GCA_035605655.1 Caulobacteraceae bacterium
GCGGGGCGACTGGCACGCGTGGCTGGATCTCACCACCGATCCGGCGCCGCTCCTGCGCGCCGGCCCCGCCGGGAGCCTCGAGGTCATCCGGGCCGTCGAGACGGCGGGCGCGGCTGCCACTTAGAGAAATCCCTGGAGGCCTGGGCCGGAATCGAACCGGCGTGCACGGATTTGCAGTCCGCTGCGTAACCACTCCGCCACCAGGCCGCGCGTGGGGAGGGATGGCTAACAGATGCGCCGGTGACGGGCAATCGAGAGAGGAGGGTTTGCTTGCGGCGCGGCGGCCCATCTATAAGCGGCCCCTTCCGAACGCTCGTGGAGTGATGAGTTGAGCGCCGATCTCGCCGCCGAGCGCGCCACTATGGTGGAGAGCCAGGTGCGCACCTCCGACGTCACCGACCTGGCGATCCAGGACGCCATGCGCATCTACCCGCGCGAGCGTCTGCTCCCGGAGGGCCGTCGGAACCTGGCCTACGCCGATGCGGAGATCGCCTACGCGCCTGGCCGTTGGCTGCTGCGGCCGATGCACGTGGCCAAGCTGCTCCAAGCCCTGAAGCCCCGTTCCGGCGAGACCGCCCTGGCCATCGCCGCGCCATACGCCGCGGAGATTCTCGCGCTGTTGGGTCTTTCGGTAACCCGACTCGAGGAGGGCGATCTGAAGCACGCCGACGGGAGCTTCGACGTCATCGCCTGCGAGGGAGCGGTGGGGACGACCCCGGAGAGCTGGAAGACTGCCCTGGCCCCGGGCGGCCGCCTCGGCGTCATCGAGCGCGACGGACCGGTGGGCCGAGCCATGCTTTATCTGCGCGCCGGCTCCACGATCGGCTCGCGCTCGCTGTTCGACTGCACCCCACCGGTGATGGCCGGCTTCGAAACCGTCCGCGGCTTCACCCTGTGACAGCAATCGCCTTATAGCCGACATATGCCATCGCCAAAATTCGCGGCGCGGCCTTTGCCGCTGGGAGGCAGGATGCAAAGGCCCGTGGCCCTGGCTGGGCTCGCGCTCATCGTCGCGACTTCCAGCACCCGGGCCGAGACGCTGGCCGATGCCATCGCCCTGGCCTACCAGTCCAACCCGGTCCTGCAGGCTCAGAGGGCAAATTTGCGGGCCACCGACGAGACCTACGTGCAGGCCCAGGCCGGCTATCGCCCCACCATCACCGCCCAGGGACTGATCACGACCAACGAAAACACCGAGACCTTCACCCAGCCGGTGCCGGGTAACAGCCAGACGACCAGCGCCGTGATCACCCTTACCCAACCGATCTACACGGGTGGGCGGGTGGCCAGCCAGCTGTCGGCCGCCCAGGCCACGGTCATGGCCGGGCGCGAGACCCTGCGCAGCACCGAGCAACAGGTCCTCCAGCAGGTGATCCAAGCCTACATCGACACTCGCCGCGATCAGCAGGCGGTGGCCATCAACAAAGCCAACGTCCAGCTCCTCGAGCGCCAGCTGGTGGAATCCAAGGCGCGCTTCGCGGTCGGCGACATCACTCGCACCGACGTGGCGGAGACCGAAACCCGGGTGCTGGCGGCCCGCTCGCAGCTGGCCGCCGCAGAATCCCAGCTGGCCACCAGCCGGGCCGAATATTCCGAGATCGTCGGCCAGAATCCCGGGCAGCTGGCCCCCGAGCCGTCTCTGGCCGCCCTGTTGCCGCCGACCCTCGAGCTGGCCTTCGCCGTGGCCGAGCACGACAATCCTCAGATCGGCCAGCAGGACTATACCGAGCAGGCCAGCGCGGCGAAGATCGCAGCCGCCAAGTCCCAGACGCGGCCAACGGCGTCGCTGCAGGCGACCTACGGCTATTCGGCCGGGGCGTTCGGCATCGACAATCCATTCCAGAATCAGGGCCACGCCTTCACGGCCACGGCGGTGGTCACCGTACCGCTCTTCACGGGCGGGACGACGACGTCGCAGATTCGCCAGGCTACCGAGGCCAACAACGTCGACCGAATCGGCATCGAACAAGTGCGCCGGCAGACATTGTTCGCCGTCTCCCAGGCCTGGAATCAGCTGGTCGGGTCGCGGTCCCAGCTGAAGACGGACGAGGAACAGGTGGGCGCCGCCAATATCGCCTTCGAGGGGACGCGCCGTGAGGCCCAGGTCGGCCAGCGCACCACCCTGGATGTGCTGATCACGGAACAGGATTTCAGCAGCGCCGAGCTGGCCTTGGTGGCCGCCCGCCACGACGAATACCAGGCCGGCGCCAGTTTATTGGTGGCCATGGGCAAGATGAGGGCGGAGAGTTTTTCCCCCAGCTTGCCGGTCTACGATCCCGTCACCAATTTCGACCGCGTGCGCCATTCTCCCGGCTGGACTCCGCTCGAGCCTGCCATCTCGGCGCTCGATCATCTGGGCGCCCCGAAAATCGTCGAGCGTCCGGACCCGGTCGAACCGCCGGCTCCGGCGCCTGTGTCCTCGGGTGCGACGCCTTAGCTCTCGACAAGCATAATCAGACACGTTTACAGAAATGCTGGGGTATCGATATCAGGGGGGGCAATCCCGCTCGTCCCAACCCCATGGCGCTGCACAATGCCGGATCCTGCTCCAGAACCGACGATGGACGAAATCCTCGCCTCCATCCGGCGGATCATCACAGATGATGATGCTCCGGCCGACGAGGCCGGAAAGGATTCTGGAGCCGCGGACGCCCCGGCCACGGAGGCGAAGAAGGGCGACTCAGTTAAGATTGCTGATGTCGAAGCTTCGATTCCACCAGCGACCAAGGCCGAAGGGTCCAAGAAGAGCGCCGAGGATACCGGTAACGTTGCGGAGAAGGAAATGCCTGAACCCAAGGTCGGTGACGTCGCCGAGGCCGCTTCGGCCCCTGGCGAGGTGGATTTGGTGAGTGACAAGGCGGCGTCCGACACCGCTTCGGCGTTCGCCAAACTGAGTAGCGCTGTCAAAGATTCTGCAGGAGAAACCTCGATGTCCATGCCCGCACCGGGCCGCAGCCTGGAGGACGTGGTCCGCGAGCTGCTGCGTCCCATTCTCAAGGAATGGCTTGACTCACATCTTCCCGAGATCGTTCGCGAACACGTCGAGGAAGAAGTAGCGCGGATTTCGCGGGGCAGAGCACGCTAAGCCCCGCGAACCCCTCCTGATCGATCGGGAGGGGTTCTCGTCCGCGCCCCGTCTTCGGGGCGTCGAGTTCGTCCCAAGACGCGAGAGGCCATGCTCGACAAGGCTTTCGACCCCAAGTCCGCCGAACCGCGGCTCTATGGCCTGTGGGAGAAGTCGGGCGCGTTTTCGCCCGTAGCCGATCCGGCCGCGCCGCCGTTTTCGATCGTCATTCCGCCGCCCAACGTGACCGGTTCGCTGCATATCGGTCACGCGCTGAACAACACCTTGCAGGACGTCCTGACCCGCTTCCATCGGATGCGAGGGGCCGCCGCACTGTGGCTGCCGGGCACCGATCACGCCGGCATCGCCACCCAGATGGTCGTGGAGCGACAATTAGCCGCATCCGGCAACATGGGCCGCCGCGAACTGGGCCGGGAGGCCTTCGTCGAGCGCGTCTGGGCCTGGAAGGAGACCTCGGGCGGGACCATCACCCATCAGCTCCGCCGCCTCGGCGCGTCGTGTGATTGGAGCCGCGAGCGCTTCACCCTCGACGAGGGCCTCTCGCGGGCGGTGCGCAAGGTCTTCGTAACGCTGCATCGCCAGAAGCTCATCTACCGCGACAAGCGTCTGGTGAACTGGGATCCCCAGTTCCAGACCGCGATCTCCGATCTCGAAGTCGAGCAGCGCGAGGTCGACGGCCATTACTGGCACTTCGCCTATCCTCTCGAGGATGGGTCGGGGGAGATCGTCGTGGCCACGAGCCGGCCGGAAACCATGCTGGCCGACACCGCCGTGGCGGTTCATCCGGCCGACGCCCGCTATGCCCCCCTGGTCGGCAAGTGCGTGCGCCTGCCCATCGTGGGGCGGCCCGTCCCGATCATCGCCGACGACTACGCCGATCCGGAGAAGGGCTCGGGGGCGGTGAAGATCACCCCGGCCCACGACTTCAACGACTTCAAAGTCGGCCAGCGCCATCGCCTGCCGATGATCAACATCCTCGATCCCTTCGCCCGCCTCAACGAGAACGCGCCGGCGGCTTATCGCGGCCTGGACCGTTTCGAGGCGCGCAAGAAAGTCGTGGCCGAGTTCGAGGCGCTCGGCCTGCTGCGCGGCGTGGAGAACGTCCGCCATGCGGTGCCCCACGGTGACCGTTCAGGCGCGGTGGTCGAGCCCTACCTCACCGACCAATGGTACGTCGACGCCAAGACCCTGGCCGGCCCGGCGATAGCCGCCGTCGAGGAAGGCAGGACGGTGTTCGAGCCGCGCCACTGGGAGAAGACCTACTTCGAGTGGATGCGCAACATCGAGCCGTGGTGCATCTCGCGTCAGCTGTGGTGGGGCCACCGCATTCCGGCCTGGTATGGACCGGATGGCAAGATCTTCGTCGCCGAGAGCGAGACCGAGGCGAAAGCCGCCGCCGCTGAACACTATGGCCGCGACGAGCCGCTTCGCCAGGACGAGGACGTGCTCGACACATGGTTCTCTTCGGCGCTGTGGCCCTTTTCCACGCTCGGTTGGCCGGAGATGACCGATGACCTGGCCAGGTTTTATCCGACGCACACGTTGATCACAGGCTTCGACATCATCTTCTTCTGGGTCGCCCGGATGATGATGATGGGCCTGCACTTCACGGGCGAGGCTCCTTTCGGCCGGGTGTTCATCAACGCCCTGATCCGCGACGCCGAAGGCGCCAAGATGTCCAAGTCCAAGGGCAATGTGATGGACCCGCTGGAACTCATCGACATCTATGGCGCGGATGCCCTGCGGTTCACCCTGACCGCCATGTCGGGCCAAGCCCGCGACATTCGCCTCTCAACTCAGCGCATCGAGGGCTATCGCAACTTCGCCACCAAGCTGTGGAACGCCGCCCGCTTCTGCGAGATCAACGGCTGCGTGGCGCAGGCCGGCTTCGATCCGGGAGCGGCGAGCGCGCCGGTCAACCGCTGGATCGCCGGCGAGACGGTGAAGACCGCCAGGGCGGTGACCACGGCGCTCGAGGCCTGCGCCTTCGATGACGCCGCCTCGGCCCTCTATCGCTTCGTGTGGAACGTCTATTGCGACTGGTATCTGGAGCTGGCCAAGCCAGTTCTTCAGGGTACGGATGAAGCCGGCAAGACGGAGACGCGGGCGATGGCCGCCTTCGTGCTCGAGACGGTCCTGAAGCTTCTTCATCCGGTCATGCCGTTCATCACCGAAGAGCTGTGGGGGCAGACGGCGGCGCGGGCGGGAATGTTGATCGGCGCCTCGTGGCCCAATCTCGATGACGCCTGGATCGACTCCGCGGCCGAAGCCGAAATGGACCTGGTGATCGGGGCGATAGGGTCCGGTCGCGCCCTTCGCTCGGAGCTGAACGTGCCGCCGGCGGCCCGGCCGACCCTGCTGGTGACCGAGGCCGACGCACGTCAGCGAGAGGTGCTGCAAGCCAACACCGCGGTGATCGGCCAGATGCTGCGCGTCGCCGGCCTCGAGTTCGAGGCGACGGCTGGACCGGGGGCGGTTCCCTACCTTGCCGGAGGAGCGGCCTTCGCCCTCCCGGTCGCCGAATTCATCGACCTGGCCGCCGAGCGGAGCCGCCTGACCAAGGAGATCGCCGCCCGCGGGGCCGACATCGAGCGGCTGAGCCGCAAACTCGCCAACGCCGATTTCATCGCCCGCGCCCCCAGCGAGGTGGTCGAAGAGAACCGCGAGCGGCTGACCGAATCCGAAGCCGTCAAGGTCAAGTTGGAACTCGCCCTGGCGCGGCTCGCGGCATTGCAGTGACATCAGGGAGCGTGAGCGTGACCGAGACCCTCCAGCCCGCATGGCCGGCGATGAGCATAGCCGAGGCCCATGCCCTCCTGACCGCGCCCGGCGCGCCCTTCGAGATGGAAGAGGTGATCATCGGCGGCATCCCGACGCGAACCTGGAAGAACGCTCCGCCCACTTTGCGGGCCGTGTTCGAGGCGTCACGGGCGTTTTCCGAGCGGATCTTCCTCGTCCATGAAGACGAGCGGGTGAGCTTCGAGGCTTTTCACCGGGCCGTGGCGGCTCTGGCCCAGGTTCTCGTCGCCGACGGGGTCGGCAAGGGCGACCGGGTGGCCATCGTGATGCGCAATCTTCCCGAATGGCCGGTGGCCTTCTACGCCGCCGCTTGCCTGGGCGCGATCGTCACCCCGCTCAACGCCTGGTGGACCGGCCCCGAGCTGGAATACGGCCTCGTGGATTCGGGGGCCAAGGTGGCGATCGTCGACGCCGAGCGCCTCGAGCGCCTGGCCGAACACCTTCCCCACTGTCCCGACCTGCAACGGGTCTACGTCGCGCGACTGGAGGAGGAGAACGCCAATCCGGGGGTGGTCGAGCTGGAGGCGGCGATCGGCGGCCCTGGCGACTGGGCTGCCCTCCCCGAATTTGTCCTGCCGGCCGCGGACATCGGGCCTGAGGATCCGGCGACCATCTTCTACACCTCCGGCACCACCGGAAAACCCAAGGGCGCCCTGGCCAGCCAGCGCAATATCAACTGCAACATCATGGCCGGCGCCTGCGTGGGCGCCCGCGCCTTCCTGCGCCGGGGCGAGGCGCCGCCGGTCGCCGACCCGGCCGCGCCGCAGCGGGCCATGCTGCTCTCGGTTCCGTTCTTCCACGCCACCGGCTGCTTCGCGATCCTCAATCCCAGCCTCGTCTCGGGCGCCAAGGTGGTGATGATGCGTCGCTGGGACCCGGTCCGGGCGTTCGAGTTGATCGAGCGCGAGAGGGTCAACCTGGCGGGCGGCGTCCCGACCATCGCCTGGCAGCTGATCGAGCATCCGCTGCGCGCCAATTACGACCTGTCGTCGCTGGAGAGCGTTTCCTATGGCGGAGCGCCCTCGGCCCCGGAACTGGTCCGCAAGATCCGCGAGACCTTTCCGAACTCCGCCCCCGGCAACGGCTGGGGCATGACCGAGACCTCGGCCACCGCCACCAGCCACGGGGCCGAGGACTACGAACATCGGCCCGATTCGTGCGGTCCGCCGGTGCCGGTGACCGATCTGAAGATCATGAGCGTCGAGGGTGATCGCGAACTCGCCGCCGGCGAACTGGGCGAGCTGTGGTGTCGCGGGCCGCAGGTGGTGCGCGAATACTGGAACAAGCCGGAAGCCACCGCCCAGACCTTCATCGACGGTTGGGTGAAGACCGGCGATCTGGCCCGTCTCGACGCCGAGGGCTTCTGCTTCATCATCGACCGGGCCAAGGACATGCTGATCCGCGGCGGCGAGAACATCTACTGCATCGAGGTCGAGAACGTCCTCTACGACCATCCGGCGGTCATGGACGCGGCCCTGGTCGGTATCCCCCACCGGACGCTCGGCGAAGAGCCCGGCGCCGTGGTGACCCTCAAGCCGGGGGCGAGCGCCAGCGAGGCCGAACTGCGCGCCTTCGTCGCCGAAAGGCTGGCGGCCTTCAAGGTGCCGGTGCGGGTTCTGTTCTGGCCCGAGACCCTGCCCCGCAACGCCAACGGCAAGATCGTCAAGTCCGATCTGCGCAAGCTCTTCGCCGAGGATGCTCTCTAGGCGCCGCGTCCGCTCGGCCGCCAGATGCCGTCGGCGCCGCGGCAGAGTTCGAATTGATGCGGCGCCCCATCGCTGTCGTCCTCGATCCAGCGGCAGGCCGGCCGCGCTCGGTACCGACGCGGATAGGCCAGGCATTTGACCGAATGGGCGCCGACCGACTGGCCGGCCTCGGCCCCGGTGGCGCCGCCGGCCGCCGCGGCCTGGAGATGAGAGTGACTGCCCGCCATGGCCCCGCCGACCACCGCGCCCAGCACCGCGCCGGTCATGGCCCCGTTGTTGGCCGCCCGCGTCTTGGCCGCCACGCAGGGATCAAACCGTCCATAGGCGTGGTAGACTCGGGCGGCGGCCAGAGCCGGGAGCGTCGCGGCGGGCGCCACGGCAAGGGCGCAGGCGGCGAGCGCGAGAAGGGCTTTCATGGCGAAACTCCCAGGCCCGGTGACTCGCCGGCGGCCCGTCCCGTCGGACGGACGTGGCGAGAGGCGCGGCGGCGCCCGGCCCCAGCGCAAACGATCGGGGCCGTCGGAGGGTTTCCATCAGCCTGCTGGCGGCGAGGCGCGGGAACTCACCATCGAGGCGGTGGGGTCGCGCGGCGACGGAACGGCGGACGGTCTCTTCGCGCCCTTCACCCTGCCAGGCGAGCGAGTGCGGGCGAGGGTGGCGGGCGACCGGGCCGGGTTCATCGAGGTCCTCGAGGCGAGCGAGGAGCGCGTCGCTCCGTCCTGCCGGCATTTCGGCGATTGCGGCGGTTGCGCCCTGCAGCACTGGGCCGGCGGCCCCTATCTCGCCTGGAAGGCCGAACAGATCCGCCAGACGCTGGCCAGAGTGCGGATCGAGACCGAGATTCTGCCGGCCTTCGCCGCGGCCCCCGGCACGCGCCGCCGCCTGGCCCTGCACGCCCGGCGCGTCGGCGGTGAGATCATTCTTGGTTTCAAGGCCGCGCGGTCGTGGCGCGTCGTGCCGATCGCTGAGTGCGTGGTGGCCGAACCGCGGCTCGTCGCCGCCCTGCCGGGACTGGCCGCGATCGCCGAACCGTTTCTGGAGCACCCCGCCTCGGCGCCCAGCCTGCACGTCACAGCGACGCTCACCGGCCTCGATATCGAGGTCACCGGGGTCGAGGCGAGGAGCGGAAGCCTTTCCGCTGACGCCCGCCTGCGCGCCGCCGAGTCCGCCTCCCGCCTCGACATCGCCCGCCTGACCCTGGCCGGCGAGACCCTCTACCAGTCCCGCGTTCCGATCATCGCCGTGGGGCCGGCCCGTGTCGCCCTGCCGCCGGGAGCCTTCCTGCAGGCCGTTCCCGCCGCCGAGGACGCCATGGCCGCCTTTGCCGTGCATGCCGCCGCCGGGGCGCGCAAGATCGCCGATCTCTACTGCGGCGTGGGGGCCTTCACCTTCCCCCTGGCGGCGAAGGCCCCGGTAATGGCGGCGGACGTCTCGGCGGGCGCCGTCGAAGCGCTGGCGCGGGCGGCCGGATCCGCGCCGGGGCTGAAGTCGATCTCGGCTGTCGTCCGCGACCTCGACCGGCGGCCAATCCTCGCCCATGACCTCACCGGCGTGGACGTGGTGGTCTTCGATCCACCCCGGGCCGGAGCCGCGGCCCAGGCCCGCGAGATCGCCGCCTCGACCTGCGCGACGGCCATCGCCGTCTCGTGCAACCCCTCTACTTTCGCCCGCGACGCGCGCATCCTGGACGACGGCGGGCTGCGGCTTCGCCAGGTGTTGCCGGTGGACCAGTTCCTCTGGTCGCCACATATTGAGCTTGTCGGCATGTTTTCCCGGAATGGCCCTTGAACGACAGAGCCGAATCTCCCCGCGCTTTCGCGTCTGACCGCTCGGCCCAGAAGGCCGGCGCCGCGTTGAAGGCCGCGTGGTGGGGGGCGGCGGGCGCCGCCGCCCGTGCTCTGGCCGGATCCGGCCGCTCCGACCCGCCGGTCGTCCAGCCGACGGCCGAACCGGCCCCGCCCGGATTCGCTCGCCGGGCCTGGCGTGAGGCCTTCGACAAGGACGCCGCGGATGTCGCGGCCGGCCTCTATCCGGCCATGGACGACGGCCCGGTCCGTCCCCTGGCGGCGGTTTTGAGCGCCCTCGATCTCGTCGCCGACGCCCGCCAGGTCGAGGCGAGGCGGCGGCGCAACGGCGCGGCCGAAGCCCGCGACGAGGCGCCGGCCAGCGCGGCTTATCCGCCCTACTACCGTCAGAACTTCCACTACCAAAGCGGTGGCTGGTTCACCGACGATAGCGCCCGGCGCTACGAGGCCCAGGTCGAGGCCCTCTTCGCCGGGACGGCCGGGGCGATGCGCCGGCGAGCTCTGGCCCTGCTTGCCGCCGCCTGGCGGGAGCGTGATCATCGCGGCCTGAAGCTGTCCGACATCGCCTGCGGCTCGGGCGCCTTTCTGAAGGACCTCACCCGGACCTTCCCGCGCGCCCGCCTGAGCGGGGTCGACCTGTCGGCCGCCTATCTCGCTGAAGCCCGTCGGCGCTCCGGCGTCGCCGCCCTTGTCCAGGCCAAGGCCGAAGCCCTGCCGTTCGCCGACGCCACCCTCGATGGCGTCACCTGCGTCTATCTGTTCCACGAACTGCCGCCCAAGGTGCGGGGGGCGGCGGCCGCCGAGATCGCCCGTGTGCTCAAGCCCGGCGGTCTGCTGGCCTTCGCCGATTCCATCCAGCCCGCCGACGAACCCCGTCTGGCGAGGCTCCTGGAGATTTTCCCGGCCTATTTCCACGAGCCCTACTACGCCGACTATGCCGCCGCCGACCTGCCGGCCCTCTTCGCCGCCGTCGGCCTTGCGCCGCGCGCCAGCGACAAGGCCTTCCTCACCAAGGCGATTCTGTTTGAGAAGCGGGCCTAGCTCGGAGGGGGAGCCGGCGAGGTCACGGTCTTGAGATAAGCCACGACGTCAGTGCGATCCTTGGCGTCCTCCATGCCGATATAGGTCATCTTGGTCTGGGCGACCATGCCCCTGGGGTTCGCGATCCACTGGCTGATCTTGTCGGCGTCCCAGGTCACGCCTAGCGCCTTCAGGCCGTCGGAGTAGGCAAAGCCGGGTGAGGTCCCCGCCTTGCGTCCAAAGACGCCGAAGAGGTTGGGTCCGGTCATCACCCCGCCACCTTGATTGACGGTGTGGCAGGTCTTGCAGATGGCGAACCTGGCTTCGCCATTGTCGAGGTCGGCGCTCTGGTAAGCCGCCGGCAGCTCGGCCAGAAGGGCCTTTTTCTGGGCGGCGGTGAGGGCGGGCGGGGCGGCGGCTTCGCTGGCCGGCGCTGACGCCGGGACTTCGCCGGTCGGCGCATTGGGCTTGGAGCAGGCGGCCATGGCCATCAGGGCGAGGCCCGTAACAATCGTCCGGCGCATGAGTCCCTCCCTCGCGGATCGGCGGCAAACTAGCGTTCCGCCGCCGAGTTGCAACGTCACCCGTCGTCGCTTGGCCGGCCGCGCAGATTCTTCACGCTCGATCGGCGCGACTTGTCGGCCAGACGCTGCTCCTTGACCGCGCGGGAAGGTCGGGTGCGGCGCCGTTTCGGATGGACGACGGCGGCTTTGGCGATGAGGGAGACGAGTCGGTCCTCAGCGTCCGCGCGATTGCGCTCCTGGCTGGCGAAACGGCGGGCGGTGATCACGATCACGCCATCCTGGGTCAGGCGCGCGCCTGCCAGCCGCTCGAGGCGGGTGATAATCTCGGGGGACAGGGACGGCGAGCGGCGGGCGTCAAAGCGAAGCTGGGCGGCGCTCGAGACCTTGTTGACGTTCTGGCCGCCCGGGCCCGAGGCGCGGATGAAACTGAAAGACAACTCGTCCTCGTGAACGGCGATGGTATCGGTGATGCGGATCATCGGGCTCGATCTCCCGGGTGGTGGACAAGGCGCCCGGGGCGGGGCAAGGGCGAAGGGAACGAGCTTAAGGGAAGGCGCGAGAATGAACCAATCGGACTATCTGGCCCAGGATGCGGTGGGCTTGGCCGCTCTCATCGCCGCGCGTCAGGTGAGCGCCGCCGAAGTGGTCGAAGCCGCCCTGACCCGCCTGGAAGCGGTCAACCCGCGCCTCAACGCGGTGACCCTGGAATTGGGGGAACAGGCCCTGGCGGAAGTAAACCACGGAGACCCGGCAGGCGTCCTAGGCGGCGTCCCCTATCTCATCAAGGATCTGGGGGCCCAGGTGGCGGGGACGCCGACCACGGCCGGATCGCGGATCCTGGGAACGGCCCCGGCGGTCGCCGACAGCGCCATCGTGACCGCCTACCGCAAAGCCGGACTCGTCATCATCGGCAAGACCAATACCCCCGAATTCGGCCTCGAACCGGTGACCGAGCCGACCCGTTTCGGGCCCAGCCGCAATCCCTGGGAACTCGAGCGCACGCCGGGCGGATCTTCCGGCGGAGCCTCGGCGGCGGTGGCAGGGGGTATCACGCCGGCCGCTCATGCCAGCGATGGCGGCGGGTCGATCCGCATCCCGGCCGCCTGTTGCGGCCTCGTCGGTATGAAGCCATCGCGCGGGCGGGTGTCGTTCGCCCCCGCCGACGAAGGCTGGGGCGGCTTTTCGATCCAGCATGCGGTGAGCTGGACGGTTCGCGACAGCGCCACCTTGCTCGATGCGGTTTCCACGCCGCAGCCGGGCGACCCGTACTGGCGCGACCCGCCACAACGGTCATTCGCCAAAGAGGTGGGCGCCGAACCGGGTGTCTTGCGCATCGCCTTCACGACCGCGGCTCTGGCCGCCCCGGCGATAGAGCCGCAATGCGCCGCCGCGGTGCGCGAGATCGCCCGCCTCTGCGAATCTCTCGGCCATCAAGTCGAGGAGGCCCAGCTTCCGGGCGATTATGCCGCCGCCGGCGCGGCGGCCGGCACGGTGATCGCCGCAAGCGTGGCGGCCATGCTGGAGACCGAAGGCGCCCGCCGCGGGAGGCCGGTCAGCGAGGACGAGGTCGAGGCGGTCACCTGGGCGACGTATCAGCGGGGCAGGGGGGTCTCCGGCGCCGCCTACGTCCAGGCCCTGCAAGGCGCCCACGCCTACGGCCGGGTGGTCGCCGAGTTTTTTGAGCGTTTCGACGTGCTGCTGCTGTCGACCCTGGGATCGCCGGCCATCCCGATCGGCGCCCTGCGCGGTGTCCCACCCAAGGAATACGCCGAGCGCCTGTTCGCCTTCATGCCCAACACCCAGGCCTTCAACATGACCGGCCAGCCGGCGATCAGCCTGCCTTTGGCGACGAGCGCGGAGGGCCTGCCGATCGGCCTGCAGTTTGTCGGCCGCACGGGCGACGAGGGCCTGCTCTACCGTCTCGCAGGACAGCTCGAGCAGGCCAGACCCTGGGCCGAACGGCGGCCGATGCTCTAGCTTTCGACCGGGCCCGGCGGTCGACGGGGCGGCCCGTTTCGCCTATGATGGCCGGGCGCGGGGGCGAACCAAGGGCGCCCGGCGGAGTCCGGCGGGTCGAGGCCGGATTAGCCTGAAAGTCATTCAAGCTTGACCACACGCCAACTGAATCTGACCGGCGCGGTGAGCGCCAGCCTGCTGGCCGCCTTTGCGCGCGCTCGCCGCCACGAGATTCCCTATCGCCACTGGACGGTGAGCGGGGTCTTCCCAGCCGGCCTCTCGGAAATCCTCCGCCGCCTGCCGTTCACCACCCCCGAACTCCACGGGGTCTCCGGAAAGCGCGAGCTGCACAACGATCAGCGGCATTATTTCGACGCCGCCAACAACGCCCGCTTCGCGGCCTGCGCGGCGGTGGCCGACGCCTTCCAGTCGCCGGCCGTGACGGACGCCATCGAGGCGGCGACCGGTGCCGATCTGACCGGCAGCTATGTGCGACTGGAATATGCTCAGGATACGGACGGGTTCTGGCTGCAGCCACACACCGACCTGGGGGTCAAGCGGTTCACGATGCTGATCTATCTGGCCGAGGGCCGCGGCCAAGCGGAACTCGGCACAGACATTTACGCGGACGCCGCCACCTGGGCAAAGCGATCGGTTTTCATCGACAATAGCGCCCTGGTGTTCGTGCCCGGGGACAACACCTGGCATGGCCTGGAGCGGCGGCCGATCGAGGGCGTGCGCCGGTCGGTGATCATGAACTACGTCACCGACGACTGGCGCGAACGCGACCAGCTCGCCTATCCGGATACCCCCGTCCGCGTCTGAATGAGGGCGCGCACCGCCGCGGCGGCCTCGTCGGTGGCGTTCACCGGCCCGGTCGTGACCGGAGGCGTGGGATCGCCTTCGAACCGTCGAATGAGGCGGCGATCGACAAGATCCTGGATGAAGCCGACGTGGCGGGCGAAGCCGAGGTCGAAGACCTCCACCGGATGGGGGGTCGACAGGGCTTCCGACACCATCGAGATGCTATCGCTGGTGACCACCAGACGGTCGGCCAGGGCCAGGATGCCGCGATAGGGATTCTCGCTTTCGCGGTCCCACAGGAAGACCCGCCGGTCTGCGTCGAAGGCTTGCGCCAGCAGGTCGATCATCGACTGGGGCGTGCGCCGGGAAGGCGTGATCGCCAGGGCCCCTCCCGAGCCGGCCTTCAGCCTTTGCAGCCCGGCCAGGAGGGCGGCTCCGTCTTCTTGCGCGAACGCCCGTCCCCTGAGATCGCCGCCGATCATCACCCCGGTCAATGGTCGGCCCAGGGGGGCCAGGCGCGACATCCAGGCCTCGCCGGCGGTCGCGAGGTTGGCCGCGGTCAGGTCGTGCAGTGCGGTGGCGACCTTGATGACATTCCCGCCGGCGGTGATGGCGTCGTGCGCCATGGCGATGATGAGGTCGAACTCGCGGGCGCGAAGACGGGGGTCCTGAACGTGGACCGCCAGGGTTCGGCCGCTGGCCGCCTTGCGTACGGCCAGAGCGGGGGAGACCGAGCGGCGCCCGCAACTGACGATGAGGTCCGGACACGGCGGCTCCAGGCGATCGCCGCCGCCGAGCCAGCCGCGGGCGACGGTCTTCTCGACGACGGTTTGCGCCACCGCCGCGGCCAGGCCGCGGGCCTGAGTGCGCATGCCCATCTCGCCGGTGGTGAGGGCCCAGGCCGTGAGGGTCATGCAAGGGGTCCAGGTCGCGGCGCCGGCTGCAGGATTCGAACCCGCGACCTTCGCTTTACAAAAGCGCTGCTCTACCAACTGAGCTAAGCCGGCCGTCGAAAGGGAGGTTATGCCCCGGCCGCCGCGCCCCTGGCAACGATGGTTGGGAAATCCAGGACCCTCTGACTATATGCGCCCGCCATGGCCCGCATCCTGATCACCTCGGCTCTGCCCTACATCAACGGCGTCAAGCATCTGGGCACGCTCACCGGCTCGATGCTGCCGGCCGACGTGTTCGCCCGCTTCCAGCGCCAGAGGGGCCATGACGTGCTCTACATCTGCGCTACCGACGAGCATGGCACGCCGGCCGAGCTGGCGGCCCTGGCCGCCGGCCAGGACGTGACGACCTATTGCCAGGAGCACCACGCCGCCCAACGCCAGACCGGTGAGGCTTTCGGCCTGTCGTGGGACTGGTTCGGGCGCTCCTCCTCGTCGCAGAACCGCCTGCTCACTCAGCATTTCGCCGACATACTGGAAGACAACGGCTTTATCGAAGAGCGGCTCGACCGCCTGATCTACTCGATCGACGACGGGCGCTTTCTGCCCGACCGCTATATCGAGGGCACCTGCCCGGTGTGCGGCTATGTCGGGGCGCGCGGTGATCAATGCGACAACTGCGATTCCCTGCTCGATCCGATCGATCTAATCGATCCGTGGTCGACCGTCTCCGGTTCGCGCAACCTGGAGGTCCGCGAAACCCGCCACCTCTACCTCCTGCAATCCAAGCTTCAGGCCGAGATCGCCGCCTGGGTCGAGACGCGCGGGGCTTGGCCGACGCTGGCTCGGTCGATTGCCCGCAAGCATCTTTCCGAGGGCCTCATCGATCGCGGAATCACCCGCGATCTTGTCTGGGGCGTGCCGGTCACCCGTCATGGGGCGCCCAGGGCGGGCTTCGAGGACAAGGTGTTCTATGTCTGGTTCGACGCCCCGATCGAATACATCGCCGCCACCAGGGAGTGGGCCGATGCGAGCGGCGGCCAGTGGCGCTCCTGGTGGCGGCTGGACAAGGGGGCGGACGACGTCCGCTACGTCCAGTTCATGGGCAAGGACAATGTCGCCTTCCATACGGTGAGCTTCCCGGCCACGCTGATCGGCTCGCGCGAGCCGTGGAAGAGCGTCGACGTCCTCAAGGCCTTCAACCATCTGAACTGGTACGGCGGAAAGTTCTCCACCTCGCACCGGCGCGGCGTATTCCTGGATGCGGCCCTGGAGATCCTGCCCGCCGACTGCTGGCGCTGGTACCTCATCGCCAACAGCCCCGAGGGCTCGGACACCACCTTCACCTGGGAACAGCTGGTGGCGGCGGTGAACCGCGACCTCGCCGATGTGCTCGGCAACTTCGTCAATCGCATCCTGAAATTCTGCGAGAGCCGGTTTGGCGGCGAGGTTCCGGCCGGTGGTGAGCCCGGCGAACTGGAGCTCAAGCTTTTCGCCGAGCTTGACGCACGACTTGGCGAACTCACCGCCCAGTTCGAGGCCATCGAGCTGCGCAAGTCGGCCCAGGCCCTGCGCGCCCTGTGGGTTCTCGGCAACGAGTATCTCCAGCTCGCCGCCCCGTGGACGGCGGTGAAGACTGATCCGGCCCGGGCGGCGGCAGTGGTCCGCACGGCGCTCAATCTGGCGGCGCTTTACGCCCGGGTCAGCGCCCCGATCATCCCCTTCGCGGCCGAGACGATCGCCGCCGCCCTGGGCGAGGCCTGGCCGCCGACGTGGCCCTCGGCCGACGGGCGCGCCGAACTGACCCGCCTGACGCCCGGGACGAGGCTCGCCACCCCGCCGGTGCTGTTCCGCAAGATCGAGGACGCCGACCTCGCCGCCTGGACCGAACGCTTCGGCGGGGCCGACTGCTAGAGCCGCAGCCAGCCGAGCTGGACGGCCCCGTCCCAGATCATGTGGCCGGCGACGAAGAGGACGACCGCGAGGCCGATGTAGCCGATCCACGGCCAGCGCCCCATCAGCCGGGCCACCCAGGCGGCCGCGAAGCCGGTCAGGACCACCGACAGGGCGAGGCCGAGGAACAGGGTCCACGGCGGCTGGTCACGGACCACCCCGGCGACGGCCAGGACATTGTCCATCGAGGTGGAGATGTCGGCGATGAAGATCTGGCTCAAGGCGCGCAGCAGGGTCTTGGGGACGCGGGGGATGGCGGACCGGGCCTTGGCGCCGTGGGCGCGCAGATCCTTCCACATCTGCCAGGAGATCAGCAGCAGGAGCAGGCCGCCGCCCAGCACCAGGCCGCCGCCGCCGGCCTTCAGCAGCCTGATGGCGAAGAAGGCCATGCCGCACAGCATGACGATGGCCCCGCCGAGGCCCAGCATGATGGCCTGCCGCCTCTGCGGCTGGGGCAGGCCCGAGGCGGCCATGCCGACCGCCACGGCGTTGTCGCTGGCCAGCGTCAGGTCGATCAGCACCACCTGAAGGAGGGCCGCGAGGAGGCCGCCCTGAGCGAAGTGGGTGAGGTCCGGCAGGCTCATCGGCGCTCCGCCCGCCCCTGAGCGCGGCTCGCCTCGTAGAGGGCGACGGCGGCGGCCGCGGCGACGTTCAGGCTTTCGAAACCGCCGGCCATGGGAATGCGCGCCAGGGCGTCGCAGTGTTCGCGGACCAGGCGCCGCAGCCCTTCGCCCTCGGAGCCGACGACCAGCACGGTGGGTCCGCCGTCCAGGGTGTCGGCCAGGGTTTGCGGCCCCTCGCCATCCAGTCCCACCGCCCGCCAGCCCAGGGCCTCCAGGCGCTCCAGGGCGCGGGAGAGATTGATCTCCCGGGCGTGGGGAAT
>DASZKO010000154.1:0-5867 GCA_035605655.1 Caulobacteraceae bacterium
CACCGAGGCCGGCCTGCGCGAGAACATCCGCGTCGGGGTCCAGTACATCGAGGCCTGGCTGCGCGGCCGGGGCGCGGTGCCGCTCTATAATCTGATGGAGGACGCCGCCACCGCCGAGATCAGCCGGGCCCAGATCTGGCAATGGATCCAGCAGGGGGCGTCGCTCGATGACGGCCGACAGGTCACGCGAGGGCTTTTCGAGACTGTCCTCGCCAACGAGATGGCGGCCCTCGAGCGCGGCCTTCCTGGGTACGCCGCCGGCGCTTTTCCCAAGGCGATCGAGATCTTCTCCGCCATGAGCCTGGCCGACGGCTTCGAGGAATTCCTCACCTTGCCGGCCTACCAGGCGCTGGAAGCCTGAACGCAGCGGACGTCGCAGGCGGCGCCTTTGACGTTGACGCTCCCTGGCCGCCTGGGCCTAATACAAATGTTTGAAAACCAGCCCTGAGGAAACGCTCCATGACCGCGCTCAACGCCGTGACAGATTATGCGCTCGAGGGCGATGTGGGGATCATCACCCTCAATTCGCCGCCGGTGAACGCCCTGTCGGCGCCGGTTCGCGACGGCTTGGCCGAGGGAATGAAGGCCGGCGTGGCCGATCCAGCCGCCAAGGCGATCGTGATCATATGCGAGGGGCGGACGTTTATCGCCGGCGCCGACATCACCGAGTTCGGCGGGGCCATGAAGGGCGCCAGCCTTTTCGATGTCGAGGACACGATCGAGAATTCCCCCAAGCCGGTGATCGCGGCCATCCACGGGACGGCGCTCGGCGGAGGGCTGGAAGTGGCCCTGGCCTGCCACTACCGAGTCGCGGTTCCCTCGACTCGCTGCGGCCTGCCCGAGGTGGCCCTGGGCCTCCTGCCGGGCGGGGGCGGCACTCAGCGACTGCCGCGGATCGTCGGGGTGGAGAAGGGCTTGGAAATGGTCACCTCGGGCCAGCACGTCCCGGCCAAGGCTTGTCTGGCGATGGGCCTGGTCGACGAGATCGTCGAGGAGGGCCGGCTGCGCGAGGGCGCGGTCGCCTTCGCCCGCAAGGTGGTCGCCGAGGGGCGACCCCTGAAGAAGGTCCGTGATCTGAACGACAAGGTCGAGGCGGCCCGCGGCCATCCGGAGATCTTCGCCGATTTCCGCAAGGCCAACGCCCGCAAGTTCCGCGGCTTTCTGGCCCCCGAATACAACATCCGGTGCATCGAAGCGGCGGTGAACGAGCCGTTCGAGGACGGATTGAAGACCGAACGCAAACTGTTCATGGAGCTGATGACCGGTCCCCAGAGCGCCGCCCAGCGCTATGCCTTTTTCGCCGAGCGGCAGGCCGCCAAGATCCCCGATGTGGGGGACGACACCCCGCTGATACCGGTGAACAGCGTCGGAATACTGGGCGCGGGCACCATGGGCGGCGGGATCGCCATGAACTTCGCCAACGCCGGCATTCCGGTGACCCTGGTGGAGATCAAGCAGGACGCTCTAGACCGCGGCCTGAAGGTCATTCGCGGCAACTACGAGCGCACCGCGGCGCGCGGCGGCATCACCGCCGATGATGTCGAAAAGCGCATGGGCCTGATCACCGGCTCGCTCGCCATGGACGACTTCAAGAGCGCCGACCTCGTCATCGAGGCGGTGTTCGAGCGCATGGACATCAAGAAGGACGTCTTTTCCAAGCTCGACGCCATCTGCAAGCCGGGCGCGATCCTGGCCACCAACACCTCGGCGCTCAACATCGACGAGATCGCTTCGGTGACCAAAAGGCCCGAGGCCGTGATCGGCCTGCACTTCTTCTCCCCCGCCAACGTGATGCGCCTTCTCGAGATCGTCCGCGCCGATCACACGTCCAAGCCGGTCATCGCCACCTGCATGAAGCTGGCCCGCAAGATCGGCAAGATCGCCGTCCTGGTCGGCGTGACCCCCGGCTTTGTCGGCAATCGCATCCTGGCCCAGCGCCAGCGCGAGGCCAACAAGCTGGTCATGGAAGGAGCCATGCCGTGGGACGTGGACCGGATCCTCTACGACTTCGGCTTCCCAATGGGCCCGTTCGCCATGAGCGATCTGGCCGGCCTCGACATCGGCTGGGTCAAGGAGAAATCCAAGGGCGAGACCCTGCGCGACGTGCTGTGCGAGATGGATCGCCGCGGCCAGAAGACGGGGGCCGGGTTCTATGACTACGACGAGAACCGCAATCCGCGCCCCTCGCCGGTCACCGAGCAGATCATCAAGGATTTCGTTGCCAAGTCGGGGACCAATCCACGCCACATCTCCGACGAGGAGATCCTCGAACGCTGCATCTATCCGATGATCAACGAGGGCGCGAAAATCCTCGAGGAGGGCAAGGCCATCCGCGCCTCGGACATCGATGTGGTCTGGGAATACGGCTACGGCTGGCCGGTCTATCGCGGCGGCCCGATGTTCTTCGGCGACCAGATCGGCCTGCCCAAGGTGCTGGATAAGATGAAGCAATTCCAGGGCCAGATGGGGGACGCATTCAAGCCTGCCGCCCTCATCGAAACCCTGGTGGCCGAGAACCGCCGGTTCCAGGATCTGCGCTGACAGGAGCCGTTGACGACGGCCCCACAGGGGCTAATCTCCGCCGCTCCATGGGAGGGCTCCCGACATGAAGAGACTGCTCGCCGCGGCGATATGCGTGGCCATGGCCGGGTCGGCGGCGCCGGCTCTGGCCCAGTACGGCATGGACAGAAACGGCGGCAAGAACAACATGACGCCCGACCTGCCGCACTGCGCGCGCCCCCTGGGCACGGCGGCGGTCAAGGAGCCGGAGCGAGACTGGTGGTCGCCGCTGGGACTTTCCAATCCCGAGGCGATCCTCAAATTTTACGCCTTGAGATCCGGATGCGTGCGGATGGTCGATCGCGCCGGCGGTCTGGCGATGCACAACCAGGAGCGGGGACTTAACGAGTCGGGTGACCTCCAGCGTGGATCGAACGTCGGCCGCGGCCAGGTGCTCGCGGCGGACTATTTCATAGTTCCCGATATCGTCACTCAGAACGCTCATTCAGGCGGCAGCAATGTGGGCGGCGCGCTGGGAGGCTTTCTGCCCGGCGGCTTCGGGGCGTTGGCGGCCGGCATCCACACCAACAGCTCGGAGGCCCACGTCCTGATCACCCTGGCCGACGCCAGAACCACCGAGCAGATGTACATCGCCGAGGGCGCGGCCAAGAAGACCGATGTCTCGTTCGGCGGCGGCGGCGGCTTCGGCGGCTGGGCCGGCTTCGGGGCCCTGGCCGGCAGCGGTTACACGAATACCGACATCGGCAAGGTGATCATGGCGGCCTACTTCAACGCCTTCACCGATCTGATCAATTATATGCAAAACCAGCAGCCGGGGGCGGCCGCCGCCAACGCCCCGATCGCGAGCCAGAGAACCACCAGCCAGGTCCAGCTGCGCGGCGGCCCCTCGCTCGGCGCCAGGATCGTCTACACCCTGCATGTCGGCGCGGCGGTTTATCCCACCGGCCATCGCGACGGGATCTGGATGGAGGTCGACGACGAGAACGGCAACCGCGGCTGGATGTCCTCGGCCTTCGCCACTTCGCGGTAGGGCCATCTCCGGCGGCTAATGGAAATCCCGGCTGCGCTGCAGGCGCGGCGGGGCGTCGCTTTGGCGCAGATCGGCCAGGCGTGGAGTGAGATCGGTGAAACGCTGGGCGACCACGTGGATCACCTCGCCGGCCCGCTGCAGCCGGCCGTGAACCACCAGGAAGCGCGAAGCCATCACCGTGCGTCGGTTGGCCTCGAAGACATCGGCCCAGATCACCGCATTGGCGACGCCGGTCTCATCTTCCAGGGTGGTGAAGACCACGCCCTTGGCGGTGCCGGGCCGCTGGCGGATCAGCACCAGGCCGCCGACGCAGACCCTCGCGCCGTTGCGCATCTCCTCGAGCCGCGCCGCCTTCACCGCCCCCAGATCGGTGAGCAGGGTGCGGAAGAAGACGCAGGGATGGGCCTTCAAGGAGAGGCCGGCGGTGCGGTAGTCCTCCGCCACATGAGCCCCTAAAGCCATGGCCGGCAGGATGGCGGGAGCCTCCTCCGGCGGCCCCATCAGGGCCAGCAGAGGCGCCTCGACGCGGGCCTTCGCTTCCGGGGCCAGACCCTTGACCGCCCACAGGCCCTGCCGGCGATCTAGCCCCAGGCCGCGCAGGGCGTCGGCCTCGGCCAGCAGTTCCAGGCTCTGGCGCGATAGGGCGGCCCGGGCGGCGATCTCGCGCAACGAGGCCGCCCCGCTCTCCCGCGCCTCGATCATCCGCAAGGCCTCGGCCTGCTTGAGGCCACTGACCTGGCGCAGCCCCAGACGCACGGCGCCGTCCTCCAGGGTGCAGTCCCAGCCACTCGCCGTCACATCGACGGGACGCACCTCGACGCCGTGCTCGCGGGCGTCGCGGACCAGCTGGGCCGGCTGATAGAAGCCCATGGGCTGGCTGTTGAGCATGGCGGCGCAGAACACCTCGGGGCGCCAGCGCTTGATCCATGCCGAGACATAGACCAGCTTGGCGAAGCTGATCGCGTGGCTCTCGGGGAAGCCATAGGAGCCGAAGCCCTCGATCTGGTGGAAGCAGCGGCGGGCGAATTCCGGATCGTAGCCGCGGGCCGCCATGCCCTCCTCGAATTTCCGGCCATAGACGCCCACGTCGCCGTTGTGGCGGAAGGTGGCCATGGACCGGCGCAGGCCGTTGGCCTCCTCGGGAGTGAACTTCGCCGCCTCGATGGCCAGACGCATGGCCTGCTCCTGGAAAAGGGGCACGCCCAGGGTCTTGCCCAGCACGCTCTTCAGCTCGTCGGGCGGACCGTGTTCGGGGGCCGGGGCGGGAAAGCTCACCGGCTCCAGCCCCTCGCGGCGACGCAGATAGGGGTGGACCATGTCGCCCTGGATGGGCCCGGGCCGGACGATGGCGACCTCGATGACCAAGTCGTAGAACCGCCGTGGTTTCATCCGGGGCAGCATCGACATCTGGGCCCGGCTCTCGACCTGGAACACCCCCACCGAGTCGGCCCTCGACAGCATCTCATAGACGGCCCGATCCTCGCGCGGGATGTCGGCCATGTCGGCCAGTCCGATCGCGTCCATGGCTTTCTTGATGGCGGTGAGCATGCCCAGCGCCAGGATGTCGACCTTCATCAGGCCGAGCGCGTCGATGTCGTCCTTGTCCCATTCGATGAAGGTGCGGTCGGCCATCGCCGCATTGCCGATCGGAACGGTCTCGTCGAGCCGGCGCCGCGTCAGGACGAAGCCGCCGACGTGCTGGGAAAGATGGCGCGGAAAGCCCAGGAGCTCGGTGGCCAGGGCAACGGCGCGGCGGATCTCGGGATTGTCCGGATCCAGGCCCGCCTGGCGGATATTCTCGTCCGGCAGACCGTCGCCCCAGCCGCCCCACACCGTCCCCGCCAGGGCGGCGGTGACATCCTCGGTCAGTCCCAGAGCCTTGCCGACGTCGCGGATGGCGCTGCGCGGGCGATAGTGGATCACCGTGGCGCAGATCGCCGCCCGCTCGCGCCCATAGCGGCCATAGACGTACTGGATCACCTCCTCGCGCCGCTCGTGCTCGAAATCGACGTCGATGTCCGGCGGCTCGTCGCGCTCCTTGGAGATGAAGCGGGCGAAGAGCATGTCGTGGTCCGGCTCGGTGGGGTCCACCGCCGTCACCCCCAGGCAGAAGCAGACCACCGAATTGGCCGCCGAGCCGCGCCCCTGGCATAGGATCCCCTGGTCGCGGGCCCATCGGACGATGTCGTGCACGGTCAGGAAGTAGTTGGGGTAGGCGAGCTCCTCGATCAGGGCCAGTTCATGGGTCAGCAGCCGCCTCACCTTGTCCGGAATCCCGTCCGGATAGCGCCAGGCCGCGCCGGCCCAGGCGAGGTCG
>DASZKO010000209.1:0-2927 GCA_035605655.1 Caulobacteraceae bacterium
CGATGCTCGAGGGCCCGCGGCGATCGCGGTGGCCCCGATCCCGGACGAGGGCCTGGGCGAAGCCATCAACGACCGCCTGCGGCGGGCGGCCGGGCTTGTGGGATGATCCCTCGCCTCCGATGATCGGGCGATGACCATTCCAAAGACCTTCCTCGATCGCCTCGAGGCCGCGCTTGGCGACGGCGGCTGGAGCCAGGATCCCGAACGCCTTGCCCCACACCTCGTCGAATGGCGCGATCGCTGGAGCGGGTCGACGCCGCTCCTGGCTCTGCCGCGGACCCCGGACGACGTCGCCAAGGTCATCCGCCTCTGCGCCGAGGCGGGCGTCGCGGTGACGCCGCAAGGCGGCAACACCGGCCTCGTCGGCGGCCAGATCCCCAGCGGCGAGATCCTGCTCTCCACCGAGCGCCTCAACCGCGTCCGCGAGGTCGATGTCGTCGACGATCTCATCATCGCCGAGGCCGGCGTGACCCTTGCCGCCGTCCACGAGGCCGCGGCCGCCGCCGAGCGCTTCTTTCCGCTCAGCCTCGCCTCGGAGGGCTCGGCCACCATCGGCGGCCTGATCTCCACCAACGCCGGCGGGACCGCTGTGCTGCGCTACGGGACCATGCGGCCGCTGGTGCTGGGCGTGGAGGCGGTGCTGCCGGACGGGACCCTGTGGAATGGCCTCAAGCGCCTGCGCAAGGACAACACCGGCTATGACCTGAAGCAGCTCCTCATCGGCGCCGAGGGCACTCTGGGCGTGGTGACGGCCGCGGCGCTGAAGCTCTTCCCCGTGCTGTCGTCCCGCGCTGTCGCCTTCGTCGGCGTGGAAAGTCCCAAGACGGCCATGGATCTGTTGGTGCGGGCGCGGGGGGAGACCGGCGGCGCCGTCGAGGCCTTCGAGCTGATCGGCGCCCTGGGCATGGACCTGGCGCTCGCCCATATCCCCGGATCGCGCGCGCCGCTTCAGAGCCGGCCGCCATGGTGCGTGCTCATCGAGATCGCCGAGGCCCGCGTCGGCGTCGCTGAGAGCGCCATGGAGCGCTTTCTGGAAGGCGCGCTCGAGGCGGGACTGATCAGCGACGCGGCGATCGCCCAGAATGAGACCCAGGCGAAGGAATTCTGGGCCCTGCGCGAGAACCAGTCGGCGGCCCAGAAGCGCGAAGGGGCGGCCTGGAAGCATGATGTCGCGGTGCCGGTCTCGCGCGTCGCCGATTTCATCGAGCAAGCGGGGAAGGCCCTCGAGGCGCATTTCCCCGGCGTGCGAATCGACGCCTTCGGCCATGTCGGCGACGGCAACATCCACTACGACGTGCTGTCCGCGCCGGGCGCCGATCAGGCCGCCCATACCGCCGCCCGCGATCAAGGCGCGCGCATCGTCCATGACATCGTCGCCTCGCTCGGCGGTTCGATCAGCGCCGAACATGGCCTGGGGACGATGAAAACGGCCGAGGCTGTGCGCTACAAACAGCCCGCGGAGGTTGCGGCGCTGCGCGCCATCCGCGCCGCCCTGGATCCGAAACGGATCATGAATCCGCGGGTGTTGTTCTGACGTGGGCAGGTAGCGCGTTGTCGACCAATCGTCGTCCCGGAGACCAGGCGTGCTGAAAGTGTTGGAGGTGCTGACGGCGGACCAGGCGGGGTTCGTGACCCGGCCGGTGGAGCGGGCGCGCCTCCTTTTCGGCGGCATCGAGGGCGACCGTCATTTCGGCCTGACCCGGCCATCCTGCTCGCGCACGCCCTGGCATGCACGCGGGACGGTGATCGCCAACACCCGCCAGATCTCGATCCTCTCGGCCGAGGAGTGCGCCGAGATCGCCCGGCGGCTGGGAATCGCCCGGGTCGAGCCGCGCCTGATCGGGGCCAACCTGGTGCTGGAGGGCGATCCCGACTTGACGGGCCTGGCGCCGGCCACGCGCCTCGTCTTCCCCAGCGGGGCGGTCCTCTTCGTCACCGAGGAGAACCATCCCTGCCGCCACGCCGGCAAGGTGCTGGCCGACGCCTTCAGCGAGGCCAGGCTCGAACTGGAATTCGTCCGCGCCGCCCAGGGGCGGCGGGGCCTCGTCGCCATGGTCGAGCGCGAGGGCGAGGTGGTTGCGGGCGACGACGTGAAGGTCGTGGCGCCGCGGCTTCGGCAGCCCAGCCTGGGTTTGCAGTAGGATTATGGGTTTGCGTTCGATCCCATCAAGAGCGCGGCCAACAAGGCCAGGCATGCATCGACTTCGTAGAGGCGCAGGCGCTGTGGCTTGATCCCATGCTGGTCGAAGCGCCCGCGAGGACCGAGGATGAACCGAGATTTCTGGCGGTTGGCCGGATCGACGGCAGACACTGGTCGGCCGTTTTCGTAAGGCGGGGCGAGGCGATCCGGTTGGTATCCGTGCGGCGATCCAGGAGACAGGAGATGGACCATTATGAAAGCGCGTGAGTTCGATGCGGCCTTCGACGCCGGTGACGACGTGGGCGCCGAGGTCGACTGGTCGCACGCCGTGCGACCGAATCTGGAGGCGCGCCGCGTGAACGTCGATTTTCCGGCCTGGGTGGTCGAGGGCCTGGACCGCCATGCGCGCCGCCTCGGCGTGACCCGTCAGTCGCTCATCAAGCTATGGATCGCCGAGCGGCTGGGCTGATTCTTCCTGTCGTCTTCGCTGTCCCGGCCAAAGCGTCGCCGCTCAGAGGTATTCCCGCACGTCGACGATGTGGCCGGCCAGAGCCGCCGCGGCGGCCATGATCGGGCTCATCAGGTGGGTGCGGCCGCCCCGGCCCTGGCGGCCCTCGAAGTTGCGGTTGGAGGTCGAGGCGCAGCGCTCGCCGGGGTTCAGCCGGTCCGGATTCATCCCCAGACACATGGAGCAGCCGGGTTCGCGCCAGTCGAAGCCCGCGGCCCGGAAGACCTCGTCCAGACCCTCGGCCTCGGCCTGCTCGCGCACCAGGCCCGACCCCGGCAC
>DASZKO010000211.1:0-1534 GCA_035605655.1 Caulobacteraceae bacterium
GGCGTCAGCCATGTCCTCGAAGGCAGCGTACGCAAGGCCGGCGGCCGGGTAAGGATCACCGCCCAGTTGATCGACGGCGCGGCCGGCGACCATCTGTGGGCCGAGCGCTACGACCGCGACCTGACCGACATCTTCGCCCTGCAGGACGAGATCAGCGAGGCGATCGTCAAGGCGCTGAAGCTCAAGCTGCTGCCGGAAGAGAAGAAGGCGATCGAGCAGCGCGGCACCGACAACGCCGACGCCTACAACCTCTACCTGATGGCCCGCTCATACTGGCTCACCGGCAACAATGGCGATCCGCGGCAGTGGGAGGCGATCGAGCGCCTCACCCGCCGGGCCGTGGGCCTCGATCCCAGTTACGCCCAGGCCTGGGTCCTCATGGCTCACGCGCAATCCTCTCTTCAGCGCAAGCATGGGCGCGCCAACGACGGCGGCCAGGCCGCCCTGGACCGCGCCTTGGCCGTCAATCCCGATCTGGCCGAGGCGCGAGCGCAGAAGGCGCGGTTGCTGTCCAATGCGGGCCAGCACGAGGCCGCGGCGGCCGAGATCGCCGCCGCCCTGCGGCTGGATCCGGAGTCTTATGAGGTGAACCTCCGCGCCGGGAACATCGGCTACAACCAGGGCCGACTGGAGGACGCGGTCCCCTATTTCGAGAAGGCTGCGGCCGTCATCGAGACCGACCTCTCGGCGCCCTTTTTCCTGATCAGTTGCTACACGGCCTTGGGCGATGGCGAGAACAGTCGGCGGATCGCCAAAATCACTCTGGAGAGGGCCGAAAAGGCCGTCGCCCAGGATCGCAGCAACGGCTCTGCCATCGAGACGGGAGTCGCAGCCTTGGCGGCCCTGGGCGAGAATGAACGGGCCAAGGACTGGATGGATCGCGGCCTGCTGTTCGATCCCGATAACTTGCAGATGCGCTACAACTTCGCCTGCACGCTTGCAGCCTGGCTCGGCGACCCCGAGGCGGCGCTCGACATGCTGCGGCCGGTGCTGGAGCGGGACCCCGGCGGCCATCTTGGGGACCTCGCCAACGATCCCGATTTCGCCAGCCTGCGCGACGATCCCCGCTTCCGGGCTATGGTCGCCGCCGCCGAAGCGCGGCTGGCGGCGGCCAAGCCGGCTGATAGGGTTGGGGCTTAGGCGGCCGGCATCTGACCGCCGGCCAGGAAGTCCATCTTGCCAAGCGGAACGCCCTTGCTCCGCAGCAGCGCATACGCGGTCGTCACGTGGAACAGAAAGTTGGCCAAAGAGAACTGCATCAGGAAGTCCGGGGCGGTGAATGTCATCGTCCGGCCTGGCAGAGGCAATTCAATGGTCGCGGCATGGCGATTGTCCACCTGCTCCTTGGTGATCGTGTCGAGGAAGGCGATCGTCTTGGCGATCCGCTCCTTCAATTCGGTAAAGGTGGCTTCTTTGTCGGGCATCGGCGGCGCCTCGATGCCGGCAAGCCGCGCGGCGCCGCCTTTGGCGGCATCGCTGGCCAGCTGCACCTGACGGGTGAACGGATGCATGTCCGGGGCGAGCCGCGCATCGG
>DASZKO010000152.1:0-18316 GCA_035605655.1 Caulobacteraceae bacterium
CCCACCGCTGGTCGGGGTGTTCTTGTTGGCCGTGTAGGTGACCGTATCGGAGGCGTCGAAAGCAACGCTCTTTAGATCGATCTGGTTGGACCCGTCGTGGGCCAGGCCGATGACCGTACCGGTGAAGCCAGCGGCGTCACCAAGGACCAGCGCGCCGGTCGAGCCAGCCAGGAAGGTAAAATGCTGGCCGAAGGCGCCGTCCACTTCCAGAACGCCGCTGCCCGATACCCGGGCCAAGCCGCTTCCGCTCACCGAACCGGTGATCGTCAGAGAGCCCTTGCTGACGGCGTCGATGACGTGATTGTTGGCCACGTCGCCGATGATGGTCAGGCCGCCCTTGCTTCCCCGGATGTCACCGGCGTTGGACACGGTCCCTCCGCCCAGATTGACCGTGCCGCCATGGTGCGCGACCGATAGGAGCGCGCCCGAGCCGATGGTCAACACGCCGCCCTCGATCGTGGCGTTGTCGAGTCTCATCGTGTGGCCGTCGGACACCGTCCCGCCACCTGAACTGTCGATGGTTGAATCGCGGACGAAGAGGAAGCCCGTTCCGGTGCTCTCGATCAGACCGTCATTGGTCACCGTCGCGTCGGTTTTGAGCATCATCCGCCCGGTGGTGCCGTCGATCGTGCCCCCGGCTTCGTTGATTAGGAGCATGGGGCCGGTGACGGCCGCCCTGAAGCCGCCGCCGCCCGTGATGGTGTTGTCGATGTTGTCGATTTTGGCCGACCCCTGAATGTACGACTGACGGCTGTCGAGCGTGACTTGCCCGCCACCCGAAAGGGTCACTGCCGAGTTGACGAACAAGCGCGTGACGTGGGTCGAGCCGTTCACGTCTATCGTCCCACTGTTGATGATCGACCCCAGAAGCGAGAGTCCCTGATGGTCATTGACCCGAACCGTGCCGGTGTTGGTCAAGGCGCCGAGCGTGGTCCTGCCGTTGAGCGAGGAATTGAGGTCGCCCGTTTCGATCACGCCGCCGAGCGTGGTCGCGAGCGTCCCGCCGTCGACATTCGCGCTGACCAGGGTGACGGTCGAAGTGGGGCCGTCCGCTTCGATGGTCGCGGTCGCACCCTGTCGGATGGTGGTGCCTTGGAACGTGACAGCGCCGCCGGTGGCCTCGATGTGCCCGTTGTTCGAAATGGAGTTTCCGCCGCCGCCGAATGTGGCGCTGCCGAGCGATACAGCGATCTTGGTGGAGTTGTTGAGGCCGGTGGAAACGAAATTTCCCCCCAGGACATCGAATTCCTTGGTGCTTCCGGTCAGCTGCACACTGCCGACTGTCTCGTCCACGGCCGAAAAGACCGGTCCGTTCGTCTTTCTTATGAACGCCGAATCTGTCGCGCCGGGCACGTTGCCGCCGCGCCAATCGGCGCCGACAGCCCAGTCTCCGCCCGCCCTGTTTTTCCAAACAATTCTGGCCATCTTTCAGTTCTCCAAGTTGCCGCGGGGCACATGTCGCGCCCTGCAAAAATGTGACGCGGCCTGTTGGGGCCACGAATGCTACTCGCCGCACCGTGAACCCGCGCGCCGCGAAGGCAGCGCGCAAGCCGCCTGTCCCGTGGAAACGGTGACGCAGGCCCGATCGGGTCCACAAACGCTACTAAACTGAACTGTAGACCGCCGCCTCACAGGGCGCGTTCCGTCGAACATTGACTGAACATGCGGTCGACTAACACTATGCTGGGCGTCGCCGATCCGCGACGCGACATTTCGACGCGCGGATGCGACTATGCCTGGGACGGAGCCCGCCCGGATCGGCGAACTTGAGGGGTACGGGCGCGATTACTTAAGTTCGATGCCGTGAACCCCTGGAGATGGTGGGGACGGTGGGGGTCGAACCCACACTTCCTGTTCGGAAAGCGGATTTTAAGTCCGCTGCGTCTACCGGTTCCGCCACGTCCCCTGGCGAGAGCAACCATAGGCCAAGACTCTCGGCAAGGTCACGGCTCGACGCGGATCACGGCCTTGGCGCCGATGTCGCCGACCGCCTCGACGAGGGCCTCGACGGTAGCCACGACCTCGGCCTCGTCGCGGCCACGGATGACCAGGTTCGAGCCGTAGCCGTCTGGTCCGAAGAACGGATAGCTGCCCAGCGACAGGGCCGGATGGGCCTTGGCCAGCTCTTCCAGGGGGGCGGCGATCGCGCCCTCCCCGGCCCCCTCGACCCGCACCGTGCGGCTGATCACAACCTGCCCGGTGCGCACCCGAGTGACGACGTCCTCCATCATCCCGCGCATGATCATCGGCACCCCGGCCAGGACGAAGACGTTGCCGACCTGGAAGCCCGGCGGCCCCTGGACCGGATTGCGCACGAGGGACCCGCCGACTGGCACCCTGGCCATCCGCCGGCGCGCGGCGTTGAGCTCGATGCCCCATCGGGCGGTCATCATGGCGAGAATCTCCGGGTGCTCGAAGAGCTCGACGCCGAAGGCCGCCGCGACGCACTCGGCGGTGATGTCGTCGTGGGTCGGGCCGATGCCGCCGGTGGTGATCAGGTAGTCGTAGCGGGCGCGCAGGGCATTGACGGCGGCGATGATCTCGGCCTCGACGTCGCCGACCACCCGCGCCTCGGCGAGGTCGACGCCGTGCACGGCGAGCTGGCGGGCGATGAAGTTGAGGTTGGTGTCCTGGGTGCGGCCCGAAAGGATTTCGTCGCCGATGATGAGGACCGCGGCGGTGACCGTCTCAGCGCTCGCCACGGCCGCCTCCGCTTTGCCTTGGGACCCTTTGGAGGGCATAGGCCGCCGATGCTTCTGCCGCAACCGATGAGCCGCGGCGTCCTGGCGGCCCGCTACAAGCGCTTCTTCGCCGACGTCGTGCTGGACGACGGACGGGCGGTCACTGCCCACTGCCCCAACCCCGGGGCCATGCTCGGCCTGAACACACCGGGTCTGGGAGCCTGGGTCTCACCGGCGGACGGGCCCAAGCGCAAGCTTAACTGGACGCTCGAACTCGTCGAGGCCGACGGGGGGCTCGTCGGGATCAACACCCTGCGACCCAACGCCCTGGTGGCCGAGGCCCTGGCGGCGGATGTGATCCCCGAACTGGTCGGCTACGCAATTCATCGCCGCGAGGTGAAAATGGGCGAGGCCAGCCGGGTCGACTTCGTGCTCGAGCATCCCGGCCGGCCGCGTTGCTGGCTGGAGGTCAAGAACTGCCATCTGCGGCGGACCGGGAGTCTGGCCGAATTTCCCGATTGCGTGGCGGCGCGCTCGGCGCGGCATCTTCGCGAACTGGCCGCCCGGGTGGGCGAGGGCGAGCGGGCCGTGCAGCTATTCGTCGTCCAGCGCACCGACTGCGAGAGCTTCGCCGCCTGCGCCGATCTCGATCCGGCGTATGCCGCCGGCCTGGACGCGGCGGCGGCGGCGGGTGTTGAAGTCTTGTGCTATGGTTGCGACATTAGCGTCGATGAGGTTCGCATCGCCCGGCCCATCCCGTGGGCCAGCGCCGCGCCGCCTGATGGTTGATGAAGAGAGCGCCAATGGCCCTGGCCGACGACATGACCTATGCCGACATCCGCACCGAGCGGATCAAGATCCACGGGGACGAAGGCTTCGCCGGCATGCGCGCCGCCGGGCGCCTGGCCGCCGAGTGCCTGGACATGCTCACCCCGCTGGTGAAGCCGGGCGTGGTCACCGGCGAGCTCGACCGTCTGGCCCGCGAGTTCACCCTCGACCACCACGCCTTGCCGGCCTGCCTGATGTACCGCGGCTACTCTCACACCCTGTGCATCTCGCCCAACCACGTGGTCTGCCACGGCATTCCCGGCGAGCGGACCCTGCGCGAGGGGGATATCGCCAACATCGACGTCACCGTGATCCTGGACGGCTGGCACGGCGATCACTCGCGGATGTACGCGCTGGGCGAGGTCGCGCCGCGCGCCCGCCGGCTGATCGAGGTGACCTACGAGGCGCTGGAGCGCGGCATCGCGGCGGTGAAGCCCGGCGCCCGGCTGGGCGATGTGGGCCACGCCATCCAGTCCTACGTCGAGGCCCAGCGGTGCAGCGTGGTGCGCGATTTCTGCGGCCACGGCGTGGGACGGGTCTTCCACGACGCCCCCAACATCCTGCACTTCGGGCGGCCCGGCGCCGGCGAGCGGCTGGAGCCGGGCATGTTCTTCACCGTCGAGCCGATGGTAAATCTCGGCCGGCATTCGGTGAAGCTGCTCCCCGATGGCTGGACGGCGGTGACCCGCGACAAGTCGCTCTCGGCCCAGTGCGAGCACTCGGTAGGCGTCACCGAGACCGGCTGCGAGGTCTTCACCCTCTCGCCCAGGGGACTTTTCAGGCCCAGCTAGATTGGGGCTTGCCGCACGGCCCATTTTCGTTCCTATTTCGTTCCATGCGGGAACAGGGCGGCTTTTGCTTCTCCATCGACGCCGGGGCGAACTTACGTCGTGAGCCTGACGTGCGCGCCGGTCATCGCCAGAGGCTGCGGACCCGCGCCGCCCTGGGGTTCGCCGCCCTGCCGGATTACGAGCTCATCGAACTGATCCTCGCCCGCAGCCTGCCGCGGGGCGACATCAAGCCGATCGCCAAGGCCCTGATCGGCCGGTTCGGCGGCCTGGCCGGCGTGTTCGGCGCCGGGCTCGAGGAGCTCAAGGCCGTCAAGGGCGTGGGGCCTGCCGTCGCCCTCGACCTGAAGCTGGTCCATGAGGCCACGCTGCGCGTCGGCCGCGGCGAGGTGGCGAGGCGGGCGGTGATCTCCTCGTGGAGTGCGCTCTTGGCCTACGTCCGCACGGCCATGGCCCACGAGGCCCGGGAGCAATTCCGCGTCCTCTTCCTCGACAAGAAGAACCAGCTGATCGCCGACGAGGTGATGAACCACGGCACGGTGGACCACGCCCCGGTCTATCCGCGCGAGGTGGCCCGCCGCAGCCTGGAGCTTTCCGCCAGCGCCGTCATCCTGGTCCACAACCACCCCTCCGGCGACCCCACCCCCTCGGCGGCCGATATCGACATGACCCGCCAGGTGGTCGAGGCCGTCCGGCCCCTGCGCATCGCCGTGCACGATCATCTCGTGGTCGGCCGCGACGGGGTGGCGAGCTTCAAGGCCCTGGGGCTGATGTGATCGGCGCCAACGGCGGCGGCTTGCAGCCTCGCCCGGTTCCTGTAGGGCTCCATCGCGATGACCCAGCCTGACCTTTTCGAACCCCTGATCCTGGCGCGCGGCCCGGCACTGAAGAACCGCTTCGTCCTGGCGCCGCTCACCAACACCCAGAGCCATCCCGACGGGGTGATGTCGGAGGATGAGTTCCGCTGGCTCACCTTGCGGGCCAAGGGCGGGTTCGGGTTGGTGCTGACCGCCGCCAGCCACGTTCAGGCAGTCGGGCAAGGCTTTCCCGGCCAGATCGGCGTCTTTGGCGATGAGCACCTAGAGGGTCTTGCGCGCCTCGCCGCCGCGATCAAGGCGGAGGGCGCGGTGGCCGGCATCCAGCTGCATCATGCCGGCAATCGCACCCCGACATCGCTGGCCGAGCCGGTGGCTCCCTCGGACGATCCCAAGACGGGCGCCCGCGGACTCGACCTGGGCGAGGTCGAAGCGCTGCGCGATGATTTCATCGCCGCGGCTAAGCGGGCCGAACAGGCTGGGTTCGACGGAGTCGAGATCCATGGCGCCCACGGCTACATCCTCGCCCAGTTCCTCTCCGCCGAGGTCAATCATCGCGACGACCGCTATGGCGGGACCATCGAGAACCGGGCCCGGATCATCTTCGAGATCATCGACGGCGTCCGTGCGGCGTGCCGGCCCGACTTCCAGCTTGGCCTGCGCCTCTCCGGCGAACGTTTCGGTCTCAAGCTGGGCGAAATCCGGGACGTCGCCGGCGAGATCCTTCGCCAGGAGAAGATCGACTATTTCGAGCTCTCGGCGTGGGACGTCGGCAAGGAGCCCAACGAGCCGGAATTTCAGGGGCGCTCGCTGGTCAGCTACTTCACCGAACTGCCGCGGGGCAAGGTGCGGGTCGGGGCGGCCGGCAAGGTGATGGATGGCCAGTTCGCGGCGGCCCTCATCGCCGCCGGCTGCGACTTCGCAGTGATCGGCCGGGCCGCCATCCTGCGGCATGACTTTCCAAGGCGCGTGCGGGCTGATCCCGCCTATCGCTCGCCGCCGCTGCCGGTTTCCCCAGAATGGTTGCGCGCCGAGGGCCTCGGGCCGGCGTTCATCGACTATCTGGGTTCGTTTCCCGGTTTCGTCGGGGAGTCGGATCGGAGATTCAGCCATGACCAGGCGATGGGCGTCTGGCTGAAATCGGACGGTTGACTTTGGTCAACTTGCCGGGCGAGCGCGGAGCGCGTCGAGACTGTTGGCGAGTTCGGCGCCCCGGAACGGCTTCATCAGCCGCGGCAAGTCGGGGGCGACGTCGTCCATCTCGGCGAAACCCGAGATGATCAGGATCGGCAATCCCGGACGTTCCGAGTGGACCTCCCGGGCGAACTCGCTGCCGCTCATGCCCGGCATCAGGTGGTCGGTGATAACCAGATCGACGCGCGATCGAGCGAGACGGCCGCGGGCTTCGGCGGCGGAGCCGGCCTCGATCACGGTGAATCCCATGTCAGCCAGCATCTGGGCGGTGGTCGTGCGGATGACTTCCTCGTCGTCGACAAGCAGCACCACGCCCGCGCCCGCCGTCAAATCGCCGCCCCCCTGCCGGATGGACTCGGCCACGCCCGCCTGTGTGGCCGCCGGGACCCACATCTCGATCGTGGTTCCGACCCCGACCGTGCTGGCCAGTTCGAGCGCCCCGCCGAGTTGGGCGGCCAGGCCATGGACCATCGATAGGCCCAGGCCCGTCCCCTTGCCGATCCCCTTGGTGGAAAAGAAAGGCTCGATCGCATGAGCGAGGGTCTGGTCATCCATGCCGACCCCGGTGTCGGACACGGCCAGGCGGATGTATCGGCCGGAGTTCAGTTTCTGGCCGGGCCCCACCTCGCTCACCCGGGCGCTTATGGTCAGGACGCCGCCATCGGCCATGGCGTCACGAGCGTTCACGGCCAGATTGAGCAGGGCCATCTCGAGTTGGTTGGGATCGGCCATGGCGCAAGGCAGATCCTCGGCGATATCGACGACGATCCTGATGGTGGGGCCGAGCGTCCCACCCAGCAGGTCGGTCATTTCCACCACGATCTTGCCGATATCGACCGCGATGGGCCGCAGCGGCTGGCGGCGCGCGAAGGCGAGGAGACGCTGGACCAGGGTCCGCGCCCGATCCGCCGACTGAAGGGCGCCCTCGATCAGCCTTTGGCCGCGCTCGTCGCCCACGCCGCGGCGCTGTAGAATGTCCAGGCCGCCGAGAATGGGCGTCAGGAGGTTGTTGAAATCGTGGGCGATCCCGCCGGTCAGTTGGCCGACGGCCTCCATCTTCTGCGACTGTCGGAGCTGCTCGTGCAGCCGCTCGAGATCGGCGGTGCGCTGCACCACCCGCTCTTCGAGAGTTTCGTTGAGCCGACGCAGTTCGACCTCCGCCGCATGGCGCTCGTTCACATCGCGAACGATCACTGTGATGAACGCCGTGGACTCGCTCTTCCACAGTGATGCGGACGCCTCGACGTGGGTCGTCGAACCGTCCTTGCGGCGAACTGTCATTTCCAGCGGCCAGGGCCATGTTTCGCCGGCCAGCACCGCGCGCCACGCGGCGGCCCATTCCGGGTCCCCGCCCAGGACCGCATCAATGGACCGACCGATGACGTCTTCGACCGAGAACCCGAACTCGGCGGCGGCGGCGGGATTGGCGAGTTGGATGTGGCCCCCGGAGTCGAACGTGATTATGGCGTCCGGCGCGCTGGCGACGACGGCGTTGTAGCGGGCGTTTTGTCGTTCGCGCAGGACCATCTCGCGCTCGGCGGCGAGGGTGACGTCGGAAATCTGAACGATGCACCGCCCATAGGGCTTTTTGCCCCCCGGCCGGACGATGATGTTATAGATCATCGGCCGCAAGGTCCGAGTCTTGAGCGGGAAGAGGTTCGGGTGAAGCGTGTGGGTCAGCAGCCTCGATGCGCCGGAGTCCAGGGCCTGCTCGATGGCCGATTGCAGGCGGGCCATCCGGGCGGTGGGGAAGAGCTCATCCAGGCTTTTGCCGAACGCCTCGTCGGGCTGGATGGCGCTGGCCGACGTCATCCAGCTGTTCCAACTCAGAACCCGAAAGTCGCTGGTCAGGACGATCAAGCCGATGTCGAGGCTGTCCAGCGTCGCCTTGGCCAGATCCGACTTAAGCGATTTCATCGGAGTGGGTCGAGGGTTGCCCGGTTTCGCGCTCAATGAACTCATCCAGCAGGATCTTGAGCGCCTCGAGCGAAGGCATGTCCATCAACATGGCGATGTAGCCGCGGACGTCGCGGCCGCGCACCGCGAAGTTGATATAGAGGAACAGCACCACGTCGCCCGCCTCGGGGGGTGGCTTGAGTTGAAAAAACTCGGGACCCACGCCTCGCAGGATTTCGGGCAGCGACATCTTGAGGCTGCGCTTGAGCATGTTGGCGATGGTGGCCAGGCAGCCGTTCAGAATGATGTTGCCGGTTTCGGCCAGGGCCTCCTGCTCGAGCTCAATGATGTCTTCCAGGGAAAGATCGCCGCCGGTGACCGCCCTCACGAGCTCGAGGCTGTTGGTCTCGGGAAAGATCAGCAACGCCCGGCCTGTGATATCCCCCTCGAACACTTGGTGAACCGCGACCAGACGGGCTGATCCCTGGCGAGCCAGCAGCGCGACGGCCTCGGGCCGGCTGACCACCACGACGTTGGGGACGGAGAGGATCACCTGCTGCTGGCCGACCATCTCGCGAAGGCTGGCGGCCGCCCGGCTGACGCCGATGTTGACCAACTCGGTGAGGGCGTCGAGCTCGAGTTCGTTGAGAACCGTCGGCGCGCGCGCGGTCAACGACTTGCGGCCTTGAGCCGGTCTTCGGCCTCCGCCATGAAAGCCCCCAGGCTCGCTTCCGTAAGGGGTTTGGCGAGGAAGGTCGCGCCGATTTCCCCAGCCCGCTCGACAATCTCCTGCTGAGCGTTCGCGGAAACCACCGCCAGGGCGATGTTCGGATCCAGCTTGCGGACCTCGGCGCCGAGCGTGAGGCCGTCCCGTCCCGGCATGTTGAAATCGAGCAACGCCATGTCGATCGCCGACTGTTTGACGAGCGCGATGGCTTCCTCGGCATTGGTCGCCTCGATGCGCGTCCAGTCCGGATACAGCTTGTCCAACACCTTGGCCACGGACATCCGAGCCAACTTGCTGTCGTCGACGATGAGAACCTTGAATGCCATCTGACCTCTGAGGATGCGACCGGCGGACTACTCCCGCCCTTCTACGCCATTCTTGCGATGCTCGTCCTGATTAAGCAGCGGGGCGATGAACCTCGCCAGGAACTCTCCCGCGGGTGGACCAATGGGCCGGGCCGTCGCGGCGATCAGGACCTGGACGAGCGCGGTGTGGGCGCTCTGGCAACGCCGCCAGTCGATTTCAGCCTCCGGGTGGGCGCAGAGGTGGCGCAGGAGGTCTTCGGCATCGGCGCTGGAACAGTCGCCGACCAGAGCCACCTCGCCTTGGGCGCTTAGCCGCAGTGTCATTGCAAGAGCTCTTGCAAATCGAGGACGAGAAGCACGCGGCCGTCGCCCAGCATGGTCGTGCCGGAAATCCCGGGCATTCCGGACAACAACCCCTCCATCGGCTTGAGCATGACATCGAGCCGCTCGCCCAGACGATCGACTTCCAGGCCACCGAGCCGCCCGCCGGCGGCGGCCACGACGACGTCGAGTTCATCTCCCGTCGCGAGATCGCCCGGCTCTCCGAGGGTCTCGCGAAGATCGATCAGGGGCACCGTGCGCTGGCGCAGCACGAAGGCTTTCGCCGCGCCGACCGGCCGCACGTCTTCTCTCCGTATGCGGACGGTCTCCAGGACCGACTCGAGGGGAATGCCGAACCATTGGCCTCCCGCCTCGACCGTCAACACCCGGCTCACCAGCACCGCGAACGGCAGGATGAAGCGGACGGTCGTGCCGAGGCCCTTGCGGCTCTCGATCGCCACACGGCCGCCCAGGCGCTCGATCGCCGTGCGCACGGCGTCCATCCCCACGCCCCGTCCGGAGAGGGAGGTCACGGCTGCGGCCGTCGAGAAGCCGGCCGAAAAGACCAGGTCGATCAGATCGGCTTCAGCCATGGACGAAAGCGCCTCGGAGGTGGCCAGGCCGCGCTCCGCGGCCACGGCGCGGACGCGGGCCACATCGATGCCGCCGCCGTCGTCGCTCAGCTCCACCATGACATTGTCGCTCTCCCGCCGGGCCCGCAAGGTGATCGTCGCCGCCGCCGGCTTTCCGGCCGCCGTCCGCGTGGCGGCGTCCTCGACGCCGTGATCGAGGGCGTTGCGGACCACGTGCAGCAGGGGTTCGAACAGGCTCTCTATGATCACCTTGTCGGCTTCGGCGTCGTCGCCTTCGGTGACCAGATGGGCCGGTTTGCCGAGACTGACGACCATCTCGCGGACGAGGCGCGGAAAGCGCTGGAACACGTAGCGCATCGGCAGGACCCGGATGTTCAGGACCGAACGCTGCAGCTCGTCCACCAGTCGCTGCAGCACGCCATGCTGGTCCTTGAGCAGGGCCGCCAGGGCGCTTTGGTCCATGCCGGTCTGGGCCTGAACGGCGGCGTGGCCGAGGGCATTCTTGGCGACCAGCAGTTCGCCGCAGAGGTTCACCAGGGCATCTATGCGCTCGACATCGACCCGCAGGGTTCGCGCGGCCGTTTCCGTTGGGATCCGGCGTTCCAGTTCCGGCTCGAACCGATCGGCCGCGGGGAGCGCGCCGGAGAGGACCCGGCGGATCGCCTCGGAAAGAACGTCCGCGCGCCTGGCGGCGTGGCTGGCCGCGATGGCGCTGTCGATGGCGGCGACTTCGGAGAGGCGTCCGGCGTGGCGCAGCAGATTGGCGACGACCGCGCCCGCCGATCCTATGCAGCCAAGGAGGCCATCCGGCTGGGCGACGTCCAGCAACTGGAGCTGCGCCTCGAGAAGGCCCCGGGCCAACTCTGGCCAATCGCCAGCTCGGGCGGGGTCGAGCGGGGCCAGATCGACGATCTCGACCTGGGACCCGACGCCGCGCAGCACCGCGCGAACGGCTTCTGGCGAGCCGGGCGCCAAGGCAAGGAACACCAGATGGCTGGCGAAGGGGTCGAATTCGTCGAGCGGCGGGGGAGGCCCGCTGTCTTCCACTTCGAGGACCAGCAGGCTCGGCAAGGCCGCCAGGAACCTTAGCGGATCTTCCCCGCGCAGGAAGGCGTCGCGGTCCGGCGCATAGCGCAGGGCGACCGTGGCTCCGACATCGGGATGGCGGCCGACCAGCGCTTCGATCCACGGCAGGGGTTGGAAAGCGACCGGAACGCCGGCGCGAAATCGATCGAACCGCCGAGCGACCTCATCGGCGGCGGCGTCGGCGTCGGCGGGGATCTCGCCGTCCTGCCGCATCGCGTCCAGCCAACGGGAAACCTGGTCGAGACAGGTGAGACAATCGCTGATCAGGTCCGGCGTCACCGGCTCGTCGCCGGCGCGGACCGACGACAACACGTCTTCCGCGCCATGCAGGGCGCGGGCCATGGCGTCGAAATCGACGATACTGGCGGCGCCCTTCAGCGTGTGAAAGGCCCGGAACGCCCCATCCAGCCGGTCGGAGTCGTCGGGCTTGCCTTCGAGGGTCAGAAGATCGTCCGTCGCCTGCTCGATGAGTTCGCGGCATTCGACCAGGAACTGCTCCACGAACTCGTTCATGCGGCCACCCCGCACAACATGGCCACGTAATTCACGAGCGTGTCCTGGCTGACCGGCTTGACCAGATAGAAGTTGCCGCCGGCGCCCCGCGCCGCATCACGGTCGTGGGCTCCGGCCTCGGTGCTGATCACCAGGGCCGGGATGGCGGCCAAGGGAAGCGCCTGACGGCGCAACACCTTCAGGAACGAGACGCCGTCCATCTGCGGCATGTTCACATCGACGATCAGCAGGTCGGCGGCCGCTTCGTGCAGCTTCTCCAGCGCCTCCAGCCCGTTGAGGGCCTCATCGACGTCGTAGCCCGCGCGCTGGAGCGCCTCGCGGTAATACATTCTGACCAGGCTGGCGTCGTCGACCACCAGTACGCGCTTGCCCAGGCGCTCAGCCATGCGCCGCCTCCGGCCTTTGGTAGACGATGGCGTCGTCGAAGCGGCGCACCTCGAAGAGCGGCGAGATCCGGCTCATGGATTCGGTGTGGCCCAGGCAGATGAACCCGCCGGGGGCGAGGTTTTCGTAGAGATTTTCGGCGGCCACCCGGCGCGAGGCGTCATCGAAGTAGATCAGCACGTTGCGGCAGAAAATGACATCGAACTGGCCGTATGGCCCGGTCTCGGCCCTCTCGACGAGGTTCACGGCCGTGAACCGAACAGACTGACGGATATCCTCAAGGATCCGCCACTGCTCATCGTCGAGCGCCTCGAAATAGCGGTCGATGAGGTGGGAGGGCAGGTGCATCAGGGCTCGTTTTCCGAAGACCCCCGCTTCGGCGGCGGCGAGCGCGGCGGTGTCGATGTCCGAGCCGATGATCTCGATATCGTAGGCGTCGGCCTGAGCCCAGTTCTCCAGGAGCCAGATGGCGATGGAATAGGGCTCCTCGCCGGTCGAGCAGGGCGTCGACCAGATGCGGATCGTTTGCGACGGCGCGCGGCGGCGGGTGCGCTCGGTCAGGATGTCGCGGGTCAGACAGCGGAGCTGATGTTCCTCGCGGTAGAAATAGGTCTCGTTGACCGTGAAAGCGTTGATGAACTGCTCGATCTCGCCGGTGAAGTCGCCGCGCAGCCGCGCGAAATAGCTGGCAAACGACAAGGCGCCGGTGGCCGCCATGCGATCGCTGACGCGGCGCTGGACGTAGTAGCGCTTGGACTCGGTGAAGACCATACCGGTCCGCCGATAGAGAAAATCCGCCAGTCTGCGGAAATCTTCCTCGGTGACGGGCTCGGCCTCAGCCATCCGACGCCGACGTATTGGCTCGAATACGATCGGCGGCGATCTTGCACGCGAAGGCCAGGAACGGCACTTCGGCAAAGCGCTGGGAGGTGGCCGCCAGGACCGGCAGGGCCTCGAGAGTCCCGCACTCGGCGAGCACGTCCACGGCGGCGGCAGAAACGTTGGCCTCCGGCTCGTCGGCCAGGAGGTTGCAGAGCAAGCGCGTGGCCTCGAGCGCCGGCAGCTCCCGGGCGAGATCGGAGGCCAGCAGGCGCACGTCGGGGTCGGGATCGACAAGCAGCCTTTGCAGACGGGCGGCGAGGGCCCGCGGCATGAGCCGCAGGGCATCGATGGCCCCGGTTCGCAGACCGGCGTCGTCCGAACGGATCAGGGGCAGGATGGCGGCGGCGCTCTCGTCGGTGCCAATACGCGCCAGCGCGGTCAGGATCGCCTCCCTGACCCGCGGGTCGGTTTCGCGAAGGAGGGCGTCGCCGAGCGCCGTCACCGCCTGGGGCTGACCGGCCATGGAGCGGGCCGCCGCCCAACGCTCATCGTCGTTTCCGATCCGCAGCTTCTCCGCCGCGTCCGCGCCGTTTCGTCCCGTCGGGGACGGGGGACCGCCGCTTCTGCGGACCAGCGGCACGTCAGCGGACCAGCTTCAGCAAACGGTCGGCGATACCGTGCACGGGCAACACCGCGTCGGCGCCGCCGGCCTTCACCAGTTCGCCGGGCATGCCCCAGACGACGGCGGTCTCGGCGGCCTCGGCGATGGTTCGGCCGCCCATCGCATGCAGTCGGGTCATGGCCGCGGCCCCATCATCGCCCATGCCGGTCATGAGCACGCCTATAATCTGGCTGGCGGCAACCTGTTCCATCGCCGTGCTCACGAGGCGGTCGGCGCTCGGATGCCAAGGATAGTTCAGAGGCGGCGCGGCCACCGCCGTCAGGCCGGCCGGCCGTCGCGAGACGATTAGGTCGGCGTCGCCCCGGCCGATGTAGATGCACCCCGGCTGGAGCAAGGTTGGGCGAAGGACTTCAGTGACCGTCATGGCGCAGATCCGATCCAGACGTTGGGCGAGCGGCCCGGTGAAGCTGGCCGGCATGTGCTGGGCCACGAGGATCGGCCAGGGAAAGTCGGCCGGTAGGGCGGTCAGAAGCACCTCCAGGGCCGGCGGCCCGCCCGTGGAAACACCCACGAGCACCAGTCCCTCGCCGGTCTCGCCCCGCAGAGACGCGCGCGTGACGGGAGCCCACTCGACCCCCGATCGGCGCGCGGGCGCGGCGTCGGCCCCGATCCGGTGACGCACCCGCTCCTTCAGGCGCAGGCTCGAGCGCAGCTTTGCGCCCGCCGCCGCGCGGACCTTCGCCACCAGCTGCGGGGCGAGCTCGTCGAGGCGCAGGGAGACGGCTCCGCCGGGTTTGGCGATGAAGTCCACGGCCCCCAGGCGCAGGGCCTCGAGCGTCGCCTCAGCCCCCTCGGCCGTCTGAGACGAGACCATGACCACGGGCGATGGGCGCTCGATCATGATGCGGTCGAGGCAGGCTAGGCCATCCATGTGGGGCATGTGGATGTCGAGGGTGATCACGTCGGGCCGGAAGGTCTTCAGGCGTTCCAGCGCCTCCACGCCATCGCGGGCGACCTCGACCTCGAAATCGTCCTCGGCCGCGAAAAGGCGGCCGAGCAGCTTCCGCATCAAGGCGGAATCATCGACCACCAGGACCTTGATCACGCCTTCGTCGACGCCGCCTTGCCCTTGCCCCTCGCCTGGAAGGTCTCGAGGAGGCTCCGCTCGCTGCGGGTGAGAAGCTCCGCAGGATCGAGCAGCAGCACGATTCGCTCGCTTGCGGTGAGAATGATGACCCCGTGCACCAGGCGATTGGTCTCACCGGTCAGATCCGGGGCCGGCTCGATGGCGTCCACATCGCTGCGCAGGACTTCGGAGACCGAATCGACGATGAGGCCGGCGCGGTGGCGGTCCGTGCGCACGACGACGAGGCGCCGGGCCTCAAGGTTGTCCGCCGGCGGCATGCCGAAGCGTCGCCGCTGGTCGATGACGGGCAGCACGTCCCCCCGCAGATTGACGACCCCTTCCAGAAAGGCCGGCGTCCTGGGCAGGCGGGTCACCTTGTCGGGCGCGCGAGTGACTTCATCCACCACATCGATCGGCAGGGCGAACTCGTCCGCGCCCAGCCGAAAGACCAGGAACTGTCGCGCCTCGCCGGCGGATTCGCCGGCGGCATCCGCGAACGCGGCGGCATCGCCGGTGTGGCCCAATCGCGCCATGACATTCTCCCGGAAGAGCTGATCGGGGGCGAGTATGGAAATCAGCCGCGCCCCGCCCTCGCCACGGTAGATGGCCGAAATCCGCGCCTCGCCGCCGGCGCGGGCCGCCAGCATCGCCGGCGTCGTCTCGATCAGAGCGGGATCGGACGAGACGACATCGCGCATCCGATCGGCGACGAGGCCCACGAGGGCGCCGCCCACGGCCGTCACGACGACCTTTTCGCGCTCGGCTGCATTCGCATCCGAGGCGAAACCCAGCAGGCCGCGCAGCGACAGCAGCGGCAGGAGCGAGTTGCGATAGGCCATTACCCCCAACACCAGAGCCTCGCTTCGCGGCATGGCGGTGACGTTGTCCGGGGCCGGCACGATCTCGCGGACGGACTCCAGAGCCAGGGCGAACTCCTGGCCGGCGACCTCGAAGGTCACCAGTTTGGCGTGTTCGGCGCCCTGCGCCCGTTCGCGAAGGTCGGTCTCGTCGGCGGCGAGCGCCGCGCGCCGCACGCGCTCGCGCGGCGTGAAGGCCGCCTCGATCAGCGCCCTTATGTCGAGAATCTTGGTCACCCCGGACTCGTTGTCGCGGCGGAACGCCCCGCTGAGGCGCTCGCCCTCAAGGCTGGCGAACTCGGCCGGGCGAGTCTCGATCCGGGCCGGGTCGACCATTACCAGGGCGTCCACGCCGTCCACCGCCAAGCCCACCTGCGCGTCCCCTTCGAGGACGATGGCCCGCGAGCCCGCCGCGGCCGCGACTTCATCCTGGTCCAGGAGTCCACGCAGGCTGGCGATGGGCAGCACCGCGCCGCGCAGATTGGCGATTCCCAGCAGGCTCCTGGGCCCCAGCGGCACGCGCGCCACCGGCGGCAGGCGGATCACCTCCGAAACCTGTTCGGCGTCGATGGCGTAGCGCCGGTCCCCGATCCGGTAGGTCAAGAACCGCCGGGGCGCTCCCGCCGGGAGGCCAGAGACGCTTGGCTCAGCCATGCGACGACTTCAATTCGTCGGCGAGGGAAGCGATCTCCTCGATGGCGGCCGCCAGGTCCTCGGCGCCGCGGGCCTGCTGGCTCGCCGCGGTCGCGGCCTCGCGCGAGGCGGTCCCGGCTTCTTCCGCGGCGCCGGCGATCTGGCGCGCGCCCGCCGCCGTCTGGGCCACGGCCGACAAGATCACCTCGGCGCCCTCGCTGATCGCGCGGCTCGCGGCTTGCAGGGCGACGATGTCGTCGTCCAGCTTGTCCAGAGCCACCACGATGGCGCTGTTGGTCTGCACCTCCATCTCGGTCGAGCCGACCACCTGGTCCAGGTCCCGGCGCAGGCTGGCGACCTGATCGATGATCCCGGTGACGGTCGCCTTGATCTTGCCGACACTCTCCGAGGACTCGCGGGCGAGATTGCGGATATCGCTGGAGACCACCGCGAAGCCGCGCCCGGACTCCCCGGCCCGAGCGGCCTCCACGGACCCGCTGACGGCCAGCATGCTGGTCTGCACGGCGATGAGGGTGATGTCGTCGACGCTCATGGCGATCTGCCGGCCGATGGCGTCCAGGCGTTCGATGGTGTCCAGGCTGCCGCGCGTCTGAGCCAGGGCCGCGGCCACCCCCTGAACGAGGCTGCCGATCGCGGCGCGGCTTTCCTTGAGGGCGTCGGCGGTCGTGGCGATGCGCTTGTCGGCGGCGAGGGCGTTGGCCTGGGCGGTGCGAGCCCCGGACTCGATCTGAGCCAGGGCGGCGGAGGTTTCCTCAGTCGCCGCCGCCTGCTGCCGCGATCCGCGGTTGATCTGCTCGACTGCGGCCATGATCTGGCTCGCCGCGCCGGAGAGTTCCTGAACGGCGGCGGAGAGTTGTTCGGCGGCGGCGGCGATCTGTTCCACCCCCGAGCTGTCGGCGGCGCCGGATCGCAAGTCTTCGGCGATCACCGCCAGGGCCCGGGCGGCGATCTGGCCCTGTTCGAGGGATTGCGCCTGCTGCTGGATGGCAGTTTGCGCTTCGCTGGCCCCGGACGACTGCTCTTCGGCGGTACTGGCCACCTGTTCGGCCCCGCGCCGGGCTTCCTGCGCCGCCCTCTCGGCCTCGAGGGCCGCGGTGAGGGTATCCTGCGAGCCCGCGGCGACGGTGGCCAGGTCTTCGCGTATCGCCCCCAGGGCGGTCACCACGGCGCCGCCGGCCTTGGCCTCGGCCACGGCGGTCTCGGCCGCGGTCTTGATCGTCTCGATGACCCCGCGCACGTCGGACTGAATGGCTTGCGCCAGGCGCTGGACGTTCTGGGCGCTCTTGTCGGAGTTCTCGGCGAGCGCGCGCACCTCCTCGGCGACGACAGCGAAGCCGCGTCCGTGATCGCCGGCCCGGGCCGCCTCGATGGCGGCGTTCAGGGCCAGCAGATTGGTCTGGTCGGAGATGCGGCTGACCGTGCGGGTGATTTCGCCCACGTCCTGGGCGCGCCGCTCCAGTTCGGTGATCAATTCGACCGTGCCCGACTGCCGTTCGGCATTGCGCTCGATGGCCCGCACCGAGGCGGTGATCTGCACCGCGGTCTCGGCCAGCAGAAGCTGCAAGGCCTCGGTCCGCCGCCGCGAGGCGTCGGCCTGCTCGCGGGCGGTTGTCAGATTGGAGAGGGCGCCGGCGATCGCCGCCACCTGCTCCTGGGAGCCGCCCGCCGCCTCCTCGGCGCCGCTGGCGATCTGCTCGAGCGAGCGGCGTAGTTCGTCAGCCGCCGCCGATGCTTCAGCCACTCCGGCGGCCAGTTCTTCGGTGGCGGCGCCGATCCGCTCGGCCGCTTTCTCCTGGCGGGCGCGGCTGCGCGCTTCCGTGCGCCGCCGCGCGCTCACCGCGGCCGTTCGAGGCTCGACCGGCGGAACCTCGCTCGCGAGCCGTTTGGCGCCCTGCTTGCCGGGCAGTTCAGACGTCTTGACCAAGGCCATGTGAGTCTTCCGAAAGGCCGCTGGCTAAGGCGGCGTGACGCGGGACGCCGCGTTCATAACGCGCCCAACGGGCTCAAATCCAATTAGATTCTCGGCTGGACGATCACAAGCGGAGCCATTGGGCCGCTGCAAGCATGATTAAAGGCGATCGCCCGGTGGCGGAAGGTTGACTCC
>DASZKO010000003.1:0-7448 GCA_035605655.1 Caulobacteraceae bacterium
GGACCGCGCCTTCCTCAAGAAGGGCGCCGTCATGGACGACGACTTCATCGACTCCTACATCGACCTGAAGACCGAAGAGGTCATGCGCCTCGCCCTCCACCCACACCCGGTCGAATTCGACATGTATTTCAAATGCTGAGGGCGCCGAACCGCCCGCGGCCTTAAGAGCGCCGCGCGAATCGACGCAAACTGGCGGAATGGCAAGAACCGCCCAGGCAAACCTGTTCGACGACGCCCTGGCGCCGGCCCATCCCCTCTCGGCCTATTCGGCCAAGGACATCGAGGTCCTCGAGGGCCTCGAACCGGTGCGCAAGCGCCCGGGGATGTACATTGGCGGCGTAGACGAACGCGCCCTGCATCACCTCTTCGCGGAGGTTCTCGACAATGCCATGGACGAAGCCGTCGCCGGCTACGCCAAGACGATCGAGGTCAGCCTTGCCGCCGACGGCGCCCTCACCGTCCGGGACGATGGCCGCGGAATGCCCGTGGACCCGCACCCCAAGTTCCCCGGCAAGTCGGCGCTCGAAGTGATCATGACCGTGCTCCACTCGGGCGGGAAGTTCTCGGGCAAGGCCTATGAGACCTCCGGCGGTCTTCACGGGGTGGGCGTCTCGGTCGTCAACGCGCTCTCCGAGCGAGTCGAAATCACCGTCTGGAAAGACGGGTTCGAATGGCGGCAGACCTTCTCGCGCGGTCGACCGACGTCGCCCCTGATTCGGGTCGGGCCCACTCGCCGGCACGGCACGTCGGTCAGCTTCCTGCCGGACGCAGAGATTTTCGGCGTCGACGGCGCTTTCCGTCCCGCTCGACTTTATCGGATGTCGCGCTCCAAGGCCTATCTGTTCCGGGGCGTCGAAATCCGCTGGCGCTGTTCTTCCGAGCGACTCGGCGATGAAACGCCGGCCGAAGCGGTCTTCCATTTCCCAGGCGGCCTGGCCGACTTCCTCGCCGAGAACACCCAGGGCCTCGAGACGGTCACGCCCGCACCCTTCACCGGCCGGATCGAGCGCCAGGGCGAGGCCGGCGCGGTGGAGTGGGCCATAGCTTGGACGCCGGCCGGTTTTGGCGAAGCCGACGGCTTCATGCGATCCTACTGCAACACCGTGCCGACGCCGGAAGGCGGAACCCACGAGGCCGGTCTGCGCGCCGTCCTCACGCGCGGCCTCAAGGCCTATGCCGAGCTCACCGGCGAAAAGCGCGGCGCACTGATCACCGCCGACGACGTGATCGCCCAGGCCGGAGCGCTGATCAGCGTCTTTGTTCGCAACCCGGAATTCCAGGGTCAGACCAAGGAGCGGCTCTCCTCCTCCGACGCCCAGAGGCTGGTCGAAGCCACCCTGCGCGATCCTTTCGACCACTGGCTCGCCGGGCAGCCCAGGGCCGCCAGCGCTTTGCTGAGCTTCGTGGCCGAGAAGGCCGAGGAACGGCTGCGCCGGCGGCGAGACAAGGAGGTCGCCCGCGCCTCGGCGACCCGCAAGCTGCGCCTGCCCGGAAAGCTGGCCGACTGCTCATCTGGAAGCGCCGACGGGGCCGAGCTGTTCATCGTGGAGGGCGACAGCGCCGGCGGCTCGGCCAAGCAGGCCCGCGATCGGCGCAGCCAGGCGATCCTCCCCCTGCGCGGCAAGATTCTCAATGTCGCCCAGGCCAGCGTTGACAAGACCGGCGGCAATAAGGAACTCGCCGATCTGATGCTCGCCCTCGGCGTTCAAGGGAACGGCCGCTATCGGGAGGAGGACCTGCGCTACGAGCGCGTGATCATCATGACCGACGCCGACGTCGACGGCGCCCATATCGCTTCGCTGCTGATCACCTTCTTCTATCGCACCATGCCGGAGCTGGTGCGCGGCGGGCGGCTCTACCTCGCCCTGCCGCCGCTCTATCGGCTCAGCCACGGTGGCAAGAGCGCCTATGCGCGCGACGACGTCCACAAGGACGAGCTCCTGGCGACGGAATTCAAGGGCAAGAAACCGGAGATCGGCCGCTTCAAAGGTCTTGGCGAGATGATGCCGGCCCAGCTCAAAGAAACCACCATGGATCCTAGAACCCGCACTCTGGCGCGTGTCAGTCTTCCGAGGTCCGAAGAGGCCGTCGAAGCCCTGGTGGAGACGTTGATGGGGCGCCGTCCGGAACTGCGTTTCCGCTTCATCCAGGAAAACGCCGAGTTCGCCGCCGCGGAGATCGACCTCTGATGAGCGGACGCGCCGCCGCTCTGGCCGGCTCGCACTGATCGCGGGTGCGGACGTCGCCGCCCAGGCGGTCTCGTCCCCGCCGACGCTGGCCACGCCCGAATTTCCCATCGTCATCCGGCGGACCATTCGGTAACTGCCGCGCTTGCTGGCTTGCGGCGAATAACGTGAGGGCGTCAAGGAACTTGCCGCAGGCCGCGCTGAGACGCCGCAGGGGGGGTCGCATTGACTCGGCCGGCGCCATCCTTATGTTCCGCTTCGCCCGAGCCGGGGTTTCGAGCGCGCATGTTTCGCGCCGGATGATCCGCCGCTCGCCGCATTTCAAGGCATGACCGACTTTTCCGAACTGGGGCTGAGCGCTCCGACACTTCAGGCGGTGGCCGACACCGGCTACACCATCGCCACACCAATCCAGACCCAGGCCATCCCTGTCGCCCTTGCCGGCCGCGACGTGCTGGGCATAGCCCAGACCGGCACGGGGAAGACCGCCGCCTTCACCTTGCCGATGATCGATCGCCTCGTGGCCGGCCGCTCCAAGGCGCGGATGCCGCGCTCTCTGGTGATCGCCCCTACCCGCGAACTGGCCGACCAGGTCGCCCTGGCCTTCGACCGCTACTCCAAGGGCCAGAAGCTGTCCTGGGCGCTCCTGATCGGCGGGGTTTCGTTCGGCGACCAGGAGATGAAGCTTGACCGCGGAGTCGACGTCCTGATCGCCACGCCCGGCCGCCTGCTCGATCATTTCGAGCGCGGCAAGCTACTCCTCACGGGCGTCCAGATCATGGTCGTCGACGAGGCCGACCGGATGCTCGACATGGGCTTCATCCCCGACATCGAGCGGATCTTCAAACTCACCCCGGTCAAGAAGCAGACTTTGTTTTTTTCGGCCACCATGCCGCCGGAGATCACCCGCCTCACCAAGCAGTTCCTCCACGATCCGGTGCGCATCGAGGCTTCCCGCCCGGCCACCACGGCTGAGAATATCGCCCAGCATGTGGTGCGCGTTCCCTCTGCCGACCACGGTGTCAAGCGGCTGGCCCTGCGCGCCCTGGTCGGACGGCCGGATGTCAAGAACGGCATCGTCTTCTGCAACCGCAAGTCGGAAGTCGACGTCGTAGCCAAGTCGTTGCGCAAGCACGGCTTTGACGCCTCGCCGATCCACGGTGATCTCGACCAGAGCACGCGCATGCGCACACTCGACGCCTTCCGCAAGGGCGAATTGAAAGTTCTGGTGGCCTCGGACGTCGCGGCCCGCGGCCTCGATATTCCCGACGTCAGTCACATCTTCAACTACGACGTGCCGCACCACGCCGACGACTATGTCCACCGGATCGGCCGCACCGGCCGGGCGGGGAAGTCCGGCCAGACCTTCATGCTCGTCAGCCCCGCCGACAGCCGAGCCCTCGACAAGGTGCTCAAGCTAACGGGGGTAGCCCCTGACGAGGTCAAACTCGACATCGACTGGAGCCTGGCTGGCGCCGAAGCGCGCGGTTCTCGCGGTTCGCGCCGCTCGGACGGGCCGCGCGACCGGCGTGATCGCTCCCGTGGCCGACCGGCCAACGAGACCTCGGTGGCGGCCATGGAGCCCCTCACCCCGGCGCCAGCCAAACCGGCCGCCCACGTCCCGTCCTCAGTCAGGCCGCAGCCTGAGACCAAAGGTCCGCCGGCCGAGGCATCCGAACCCAGGCCGGTCCATCGCCGGGAACAGCCAAGGACCGAGCGGCCCCGCCCCGAGCGGACTCACGTTGCGCCCCCGCCGTCCAGAAACGAAGAGAGCGCGGAAGGCGGCAAGGTTGTCGGCTTCGGCTCGGAGACCCCGGCCTTCCTCCGCCCGATCCCCGCCCGCGCCGAAGATTAGCGGCCGATCGCGCCGGCCAGGTATTTTCGAATTCCAGCCCCGTAAGGCGGGCGCAGGGCCTTGAGCGGGCCGAGATCATTCTTGACCTGGGTGTAGATCGCCTTCCGGTGGCTGAACTCGCGGAACCCGTCGAGACCGTGATAGCTGCCCATTCCCGAGGGTCCGACGCCGCCGAACGGCAGGTCCTCCTGAGCGACATGGAAGATGACGTCGTTGACAGTCACCCCGCCAGAAGTCGTCCGGCTGAGCACCCCTTCGCGTTCGGCCGCATCGTCGCCGAAGTAGTAGAGGCCCAACGGCCGGGCATGGCCGTTCACATAGGCGATCGCCTCGTCGACCGTGGCGTATGTCTTCACCGGCAGAACCGGACCGAAGATCTCCTCCTGCATCACCTTCATGTCGTCGGCCGGCTCAATGATCAGGGTGGGGGCGATGCGCCGGTGCTCCTGCTGGCTCATGTCTTCACCCTCCGGCTTGATCTCGACCACGTCGGCGCCACCGGCCCTGGCCTCGTCGATGTAGCCGGTCAGGCGCTCATAGTGCTTCTGTGAAACGATGGCGGTGTAGTCCGGATTGTCCTTGATGGTCGGAAACATGCTGTTCACCGCCGACTTGGCCGCCTCCACGAATTCGCCCAGCCGTTCGGATGGCGCGAGCACGTAATCGGGCGCGAGGCAGATCTGGCCCGCGTTGAGGGTCTTGCCGCTCATGATCCTGGCCGCGGCCGTCTTGATATCGGCCGAGCGGCCGAGGATGACCGGGCTCTTGCCGCCGAGCTCGAGCGTCAGGGGCGTCAGGTTGTCCGCCGCCGCGCGCATCACATGAGCGGCGATGGATGTCGCGCCGGTGAACACCAGGTGATCGAACGCCAGCGCCGCAAAGGCCTGGCCGACATCGGGGCCGCCGGTGACTACCACGACTTCTTCCGGCGAGAAGACCGACCCGATCATCCGTTCCATCAGGGCCGAGGTCGCCGGGGTGTATTCGCTAGGCTTGATCATCGCCCGATTTCCCGCCGCCAACACCCCGGCCAGCGGCGTGAAGGTGAGGTTCACCGGGAAATTCCACGGGCTGATGATCCCCACCACGCCCTTGGGCTGGAAGCGGACCTCGGCCTTGGCGCCGAACAGGCCCAGCAGGGCCGGCGTGGTCTTGCGCTTCTCCGGCCGCATCCAGGCGGCGAGATTGGCCTTGGCGTGCTTGAGCGTGCCGATCGAGGAAGCCACGTCGGTGAAGGCTGTGGCCTCCGGCGACCTGGCCCCGAAATCCTCGTTGAGCGCCGCCTCGATCTCGCGGCGATGATCGACCAGCAGCCCGATGCAGCGGTCGATGCGCTCGATCCGCTGAGCCGCGGCCGGCGCGCCATCGCGCAAATGGGCCGCTTTCTGGCGTTCGAGCAGAGCCTGCATGTCGATGGCCATCGGAAATCTCCCTTATGGATACGAGAGCCGATGCACCCGCGGCACGGCCAAGGTCAAGGCAGCCCCGGATCCCGCTTGCGGCGGCGCGGCCGTTCCCACATCACCCCTGGATAACCCTTCAGAGGGACGAGCGGCGCGCCGGTCCACGCCCAGTCAGCGGCCTCGGAAAGGTTGAGATGATAACGCGGCTCGCGGCCGGTGCGAGTGGTGAAAAGGGCCCGCGAGACATTGACCATCACTGGCGCCCGGGGCCGCTCGTAGGTCAGCGGCGTGCCGCACTGGGTGCAGAAGCTCCGCACCGTCCCATTCGCGCGGTCCTCGAACCGCGAGATGCTCTCTTCGCCCCCCACCACCGCGAACCGCCTGCGATAGGCCCCGACGTAGGTGGCGTAGGCTGCGCCGTGGGCTCGCCGGCTCGCCTCGCCATGGTCATGCCAGGCCCACCGGGCCGGCACGCCGATCTCGATCCTGACAGCGCCGCACAGGCACTGGCCCTGCGCCGTCTCCTCCGACGGGGGCTTGGGCTTCGCGGCCAATTTGATCTTGCGCATTTCTCGAGGCTCCCGGCGGGTCCCCCGCCGAGCCTAGGACATTCGCGTTAGAAAAGGATGCCGGTCTCCACGGCGGCGCGAAATTGGGAGTGTGTATTTCCGGTCGCCCCAAAGGCGGCCCCATCGGCGGCGTCCATCACATCGACGTAGCTCCCCTCGGCGCGGACGAAAAACACGCCCTTCTGCCAAGTCGGGGTAAGGGTGAGCGAGAGGGCCCGGCTGCCGGGGCCATAGAGCAGGTTCGACTGCGCGCAGGTCTCTGTGTCCGGCGGGCAGGAGGAACTGGTGCTGGCCAGGTACTCGACCCGGCCCGCCAGGCTGAACTGGGAGTTGAAGTTGTATTTGGCCAGGACGGCCCCGGACCAAGTGTCGGCCCCGGCGTACTGGACGCCGCCAGCCATTACCCGATAGGCCCGGGTGTACTGGAAATAGGGCGTCACCACCCACGGCCCTTCGGTGTGGGTCCAGATGAGGTTGAGGATAGCGCCGTTGTTCTGCAGCAGCGGGGTCGTGGGGCTCGAGCGGTCGTAGGACGACAGCGACCCGCCGCCGGCCACGGTGAAGGAATCCTTCGTGGAGAGGGCATAGGTGAAGAGGCCGCTCAGCCAATTGTAGCGGCCCGAGTAGAAGCCGTCGTTGAGCGAGGCCGAGGCGGTCACCTTGCCCTTGGTGAAATTGACCTGCACCCCGTCACTGACCACCGGCTCCTGGTTCCACAGGAGGCCGCGCTCGATATTCATGTTCTGAAAGGTGAAGGCGTATTCGGCCCCGATCAGGGTCGGCAGCTTGCCAACCTGGATGGACACCTCCGCGGTCGGCTGGAATTTGACGAAGGCGACCGGTACGGCGCTGTAGGTGTTGACCGTGGTCGGGCCGAAGTGGGTGTAAGGGGTCCCGAGGATCGGGAAGGAATAGCCGCCGGCCTCGACAAAGAACTGCACCGGCCCCGAGGTCGTCTGGATGAACACCTGAGCATTGCTGGCGTCGCCGATGGCGTCGTGGTCGCCGGGCACAGGATCCGTCTGAACCATGCCGAGGCCCGTGAACGCTCCGGTAACGTAGATCTTGCCGAGCGGGCCGCCGTCGGCGCTCACCGGGTTGGGATTGGCCGACAGCGGCGGGGTCATGGCCGGCGTGCCTAACGGATCGGCCAGGGCCGACGAGACAGCCGCCAAGCTAAGGGCGGAAGAGGCGGCGCACAGCAGCGCTCGGACCCGAGTGATCATGACTTTCCCCTTTAAGCGATTGTTTTTTATTGGGGTAAAGCGCGGGCATTTTAGCGTCCCGCGCCTCACCTCAGCATTTGAAATACATGTCGAATTCGACCGGGTGTGGGTGGAGGGCGAGGCGCATGACCTCTTCGGTCTTCAGGTCGATGTAGGAGTCGATGAAGTCGTCGTCCATGACGGCGCCCTTCTTGAGGAAGGCGCGGTCC
>DASZKO010000007.1:0-9078 GCA_035605655.1 Caulobacteraceae bacterium
GGCGACGGCGTTGATCTTGACCTCGAGGCCGGCGGCGCTCGCCGCATCGATGCCGGCCTGGACCTTGGCCAGATCGCCGCCTCGGGTCAGGCGGGCGAAGACCGCGGGATCGAGACTGTCCATGGACACATTGACCCGGCGCACGCCGAGTGCGGCCAGCTCGGGCGCGAACTGCGCCAGACGCGTGCCGTTGGTGGTGAGCGCTATTTCCTTCAGGCGACCCGACGCGAGATGGCGAGACAGACGCTCGAGGAGACCCATGAGCCCCTTGCGGACCAGGGGCTCGCCGCCGGTCAGGCGCAGCTTGGTGACGCCCATGGCAATGAAGGCCGAGGCGACCTCGTCCAGCTCCTCGAGCGAGAGAACCTCGCTCTTGGGCAGGAAGCTCATGTGCTCGCTCATGCAATAGATGCAGCGCAGGTCGCATCGGTCGGTGACCGAAAGGCGCAAGTAGGTCACCTTGCGCCCGAGCGTGTCGACGAGCGGCGCGGCGCGCGGCGCCGGCGCTATGCTTTCCTCGGCGAGGTCGTAGGGCGTCATGCGGAGGCGAACATAATAGGAAAGGCGCGGTGTTGACAGAGGGGCGGCGCGAGGCGGTGGTCCTGGCCGGGGGCGCCGGGACGCGGTTCGGCGGGGCCAAGCTCACCGCGCCGTGGCGGGGCGGGAGGCTGATCGACGGCGCTCTTTGGGCCGCCTTCGCCGCGCCGGCGCGGAGCGTCATCGTGGTCACCGGCGCCGATCCGGCGGTCGCCGAGGCCGCGCTTGCCTTCGCCGAACGGCATGGGCAATCGGGGCGCCTGCGCCAGGTCCATGCCGCCGATCACGCGGAGGGCATGGCCGCCAGCCTGCGCGCCGGGATCGCCGCCCTGCCGTCCGATACGGCGGCGGCGTTCATATTCCTTGGCGATATGCCCTGCGTGCCACCGGACCTGGCGAGTCAATTGGCGAAGGCCCTCGACAAAACCGGCGCGGCCGCCGCGGCGCCAATCCTGAACGGCGACCAGGGTCATCCGGTCCTCTTCGCGGCCGAACTATTCCCCGCCCTCGGCGCCCTCGCCGGCGATCACGGGGCGCGCGCGATCCTCGATGGGCTTGGCGAGCGCCTGGCGCGCGTCGAGTCCGACGATGCGGGCGCCATTCTCGACATCGACCAGCGGGCCGACCTCACTGCTTGTCGTGGTGATGACCCAGGCTGACGCCGAAGCTGTAGCTGACGCCGATCCCGGCGCTGAACTGGTTGCGCGATCCGGCGACTTCGACCACCGGACTGTCGGCGGCGTCGTGGGCCAGGCGGTGATAGCCGAAGTCGACCACCGTCCTGATCCGTTTGGTCCAGTGATAGTTGAAGGCCGTCTCGACGCCGTAGTAGCGCACCCCGGCCCCGGGCTCATACGGCCTGGTGATGAAGGGGCTGCGCAGGGCCTCCAGGGGCGTGACGCCGAAATAGGTGTCCATGTAGCGGGCGTCGCCGTAGCCGATCCGCGGGCCGATGGAGAAGTCCCATTTGTGGCCGGTGTGGATGAAGTCGAGGCCGGCGTCGCCCAGCGCGCCATGATGACCGAGCACGCCCTGGCGGACCTGCACCCTGCCTCGGAACCAGTCGGTGACCCAAAGGTTGGCGAATAGACCCGGTTCGGCCGCGAACCCGATCTTGTTGAAGCCCTGCAGAGCCCCGGTGTCGCCGCGGCCATAGCGGAACCAGAGCACCGGTCCGACATCGAAATGCTTGCTGGCGAAGAGCGCCACCGAGCCGCCGTCGTCGGGGGGCGTGAACCGGTAAGGCCGGTCGGCGCGAACGGCGCCGGCGATGATCGACGGGCGAAGGGTATTGTGCGGATCGCCCTCGTAGGACGGGCCATCGGCGATGCGGCCACCGACCGTGACGATCCAGTCGCTGGCCACGGCCGGCGCCGCCAGGCACAGACTGGAAAAGGCGAGAGCCGCCGCGCCGGAAAGATGCCGCATGGATGTCCTTCGCGCGGGTTGCCTCGCAATGAGCAAACGCCGCCTTGCGGCGGCGGTTCCCCCGTCAGGCCTTGACCAGGGGCAGGCTCGAGATCGGCTTGCCGTTCAGGGCCAGCAGGGCGTTGGCCACGGCCGGGCCGATCACCGGCGTGCCCGGCTCGCCGACGCCCGACGGAGGGGCCGCCGAGGGGACGATATAGGTCTCCACGGTGGGCGCTTCGTTCATCCGCAGCACGCGGTAGGAATCGAAGTTCTTCTGGTCGACGATCCCGTCCTTCATGGTGATCTGGCCGTAGAGGATCGCCGAGAGGCCCAGGCACGTTCCGCCTTCCATCTGGGCGGCGATCTGGTCCGGCGAGATGGCCGTGCCGCAGTCGATGGCGGTCACCACCCGGCCGATCCTGGGGACGGCGCCGTCGAGCTTGACCTCCGCCACCTGGGCGACCACCGAGCCGAAGCTGGCGTGCACCGCAACCCCGCGGCTCCAGCCGGCGGCGGGCGCCGGCCCCGCCTTGGCCACGGCGAGGTCGAGGGCCGCGAGGTGGCGGCCGGCCCCGGCTTTGGCGTAGAGGGCGCGGCGATAGGCCACCGGGTCCTTACCGGCCGCCCGGGCGAGCTGATCGACGGTATGCTCCATGACGAAAGCCGTGTGGGTCGCGCCCACGGATCGCCACCACAACACCGGCGCCGGGCTGTCCGGCGAGATCACCTGGGCGTCCACCGCCGGCGTCGCCTTCAGGTATGGAGAATCGGCCACGCCCTCGACGGCCGACGGGTCGAGCTTCGGCGACCCCATGGGCGAGCCCTTCATGATCGACTGGACGACGATCCGATGGCGCCAGTGGGTCGGAAAGCCATCCGCCCCCAGCGTGACACGCACGGCGTGGTGGACCAGCGGCCGGTAGTAGCCGGCGGTCATGTCGTCCTCGCGGGTCCACACCAGCTTGACCGGCCGCCCGCCCCCGACCCGCTTGGCGATGTGGACGCACTCGCTGGCATAGTCCGACTTGAAGTTGGCCCGGCGGCCGAACGAGCCTCCGGCGAACAGGGTCTCGATCTCGACGGAGCCCGGCAGGCACCCGGCGATCATCGCGGTGTTGAGCTGGTCGAGGCTGGGGACCTGTGAGCCGCTGGTGAGGCGCGGGGCCCCGGCCCCGACCTCGGCCACACAGTTCATCGGCTCCATGGTGGCGTGGGCGAGGTAGGGGAAATCGTAGAGCGCCTCGACCACCTTGCCGCCGGCCGGCGCGGCCCCGCCGCGGGTCGCGAACGCCTGCCATCGCGGGCCGCCGGAGGGCGTGACGCGGCCGGCGGCGAGATCCTTGTAGCTGGCGAGGATGGCGTCGGTGCCGCGCTTTTCGGCCTTGTCGTCGTCCCAGGTGACCACGACCGCGTCGCGGCCCTGGCGCGCCGCCCAGGTATTCGCGGCGATCACCGCCACGCCGGTGGGGATCTGGAAAACGTCGACGACGCCGGCGACCTTGCGGGCGGCCCCCGCGTCGAAGCTTTTCACCTTGCCGCCGAACCTCGGACTATGGGCGACCATGGCGGTGAGCATGTTCGGCTTGTGGACGTCCTGAGTGAAGCGGGCTGTTCCGGTCGACTTGGCGACGGCGTCCTTGCGACGCACCCGGTCGGTGCCGATGAGGGTGAACGCCGACGGATTCTTAAGAGGCGGATTGTCGGGCGGGGTCACCTTGGCGGCGTCGGTCACCAGATCGCCGAACGTCGCCTGCTTGCCCGAGGGATGGGAGACGACGCCGTTCTTGACCGCGACCTCGCCGGCCGGAACGCCCCAGCGGCCGGCCGCCGCCTGGACGAACATGGCCCGCGTCGCCGCCCCCACCTTGCGCAGCTGCGGCCAGGAATTGCTGATCGCCGAAGACCCGCCGGTGCCCTGGAAGCCCATGCCGAGGTTGGCGTAGACGGCGGTGTTGGCCGGGGCCTGGACGACCTTGACGGCATCCCAGTCGGCGTCCAGCTCCTCGGCGACGATGGCCGCCAGGCCGGCATGGTTCCCCTGGCCGAATTCGATGTGCTTGGAGACCACCGTCACGGTTCCGTCCGGAGCGATCCTCAGGAACGGGCCGAAGGGTCCGAAATGGCTGGAATCGGCCCCGATGGAGAGGAGCTTGGCCGGCGAGCAGCCGACCAGCAGAACTCCCCCGGCGGCGGCGGCCGAGATCACCATCGCTTCGCGGCGGGAGGGCGTTTTCACGTGGGTGTTCATGAGCTTCCCTCCTCAGGCGGCCTTGGCCGGCTTCGCGGCCGGGGCGGCGGCGTCCTTGATGGCGGCGCGGATGCGCTGGTAGGTGCCGCAGCGGCAGATGTTGCCGCTCATCGCCGCGTCGATGTCGCCGTCGGAAGGGTGCGGGCTGCGGGCCAGCAAGGCGGCGGCCGACATGATCTGCCCCGACTGGCAATAGCCGCACTGCGGCACGTCGAGTTTCACCCACGAAGCCTGCAGCGGGTGAGCCCCGCCGAGACCCTCGATGGTGACGATTTTGGCTCCGGCCAAGGAGCCGATGGGGGCCTGGCACGAGCGCATGGCCGTCCCGTTGATGTGCACCGTGCACGCCCCGCACTGGGCGATGCCGCAGCCATATTTCGTGCCGGTGAGCTGCAGCTCGTCGCGCAGCACCCACAAGAGCGGCGTGTCGGCGCTCGCCGTCACCTCGACGGTGCGACCATTGATGTTGAGCAGAGTGGTCATCCGGGCCCCCAGCGGCGGTTCTGAACGATGGTAACTTGACGGCCCGCCACGGCAAAGCCCCGTCGCGCGGCGCCGGCCTTGCCGCTAGTGTGGCGGCGATGGACGCCTTTCCCGCCTTCTTTCCCTTGGCCGGTCGCCAGGTGGTGATCGCCGGTGACGGGGAGCCGGCGGCGGCGCGGACCCGGCTGTTCGCCGGATCCCCCGCCGAAGTGATTCGCGTCGAAGGCCAGGCCGCCCTCGCCCCCGAAGCCTACAGCGACGCCGATCTCGTCTTCATCGCCAGCCACGACGAGGCCTTCGCCCTGGCCGCGGCGGCGGCGGCGAGGTCGAGCGGGGCGCCGATCAACGTCTTCGACCGCCCGGCGCTGTCGGACTTCCACACCCCGGCCATCGTCGATCGCGGGCCCGTGGTGGCGGCGGTGGGAACGACCGGCCACGCGCCGGTGATGGCCCAAATGCTGCGGGCCGACATCGAGGCCAGGATCCCCGCCCATGCCGGATCCCTGGCGGCCCTGCTGGGCGAGCGGCGGGGCGCGCTGATCGCCGCCTTCCCGGATATGGCTGGGAGGCGCGGTTTCCTGCGCGCGATGCTGGCCAGTCCGCCGGTCGATGGCGAGGCGCTCGACGCCCTGATCGCCGCCGGCTGGAGCGGCGTGGGGCGGGTGTGGCTGATCGCTCTGCCGCTCGCCGACGATCTCATCTCGCTGCGGGCCCAGCGGGCCCTCGCCGCCGCCGACGTGGTGATCGCCCCGCCGCAAGCGGAGAGCCTCCTCGCCACCCACGCCCGCCGCGACGCCGAACGGCGGCCCGGCGCCACGCCTGACGAGATCGCCGCCCTGGCCGCCGCCGGAAAGCTCGTCGCGGTGATCGGCGCTGCCCCGGACCTCGGCACGGACGTGGCGAGCGAGATCCTCCTCCCGGCCCCGGAGGCGCCGTGAACCCGCTCACGCCCGAGGACGCCGGCGCGATACTTCTCTCCCTGAAGGTGGCCGCCACGGCGACCTTTTTCGGGCTGCCGGCGGCCCTGGCGCTTGCCTATCTGCTGGCCAGGCGGCGCTTCGCCGGGAGGGCCTTGCTGGACGCCCTCATCCACCTGCCCCTCGTCCTGCCGCCGGTGGCGACCGGCTATCTGCTGCTCATTCTCTTCGGCCACGAGGGGCCGATCGGAAAGGTCCTCGACGCCGCGGGTCTCAGCATCGTCTTTCGGTGGACCGGCGCGGCCCTGGCGGCCGGGGTGATGGCCTTTCCCCTGATGGTGCGGCCGATCCGCCTCTCCATCGAGGCGATCGATGCGGAAGTCGACGATGCCGCCCGCAGCCTGGGCGCCGGGCCCGTGGCTCGCCTCTGGCGGGTGACTCTGCCGCTCGCCGGCCCCGGCCTGATCGCCGCCGCGGTGCTCGGCTTCGCCCGCGCGCTCGGGGAATTCGGGGCGACGATCACCTTCGTGGCCGCCATCCCGGGCGAAACTCTCACCCTGCCGACCGCCATCTACCAGGCGACCCAGAGCCCAGGCGGCGAGAGCCGGGCGCTGGTGCTGTGCGCCGTCTCCGCCGTGATCGCCGTGGCCGCGGTCCTGATCGGCGAGACGCTCAGCGCCCGGGCCGCCGAGCGCCGAACCCGCTAGGCGGCGATGCTGCGGCCGCGGGTCTCGGGGACCAGGAAGGGCAGGGTGACGACGCTGATGGCCGTGAAGATCACCGGGTACCACAGGCCGGCGTAGATATTCCCCGTGGCGGTGACGATGGCGAAGGCGCTCACCGGCACGAAGCCGCCGACCCAGCCGGTGCCGATATGGTATGGCAAGGAAAGGGCGGTGTAGCGGATGCGGGCCGGGAAGAGCTCGACCAGCGCCGTGGCGATCGGCCCGTAAAGGGCGGTGCAGGCGATCACGAAGACCATCAGAACGGCCAGCAGACCCGCGAAATTCACCCGGGCCGGATCGGCTTTGGCCGGATAGCCGGCCCTCTTCAGGGCCGCGGCGAGGCGGGTCTCGACATCCTTGACGGCGGCTTTCTGGGCCGGCGGGGAAAGCTTGGAGCCCTCACGCGAGGGAACGGTCACGGCCCCGATCCGGACGCTCGCCAGGGTCCCCGGGGGCGCGGCCTCATTGCGGTAGGAGATGCCGGCGTTCGAGAGCGCCGCCTTGGCGATGTCGCAGGCGGTGACGTATTTCGCCTTGCCGGTGATGTCGAACTGGACGGAGCAGCGGGCCGGATCGGCCACCACGGTCACCGGGGTCGATTTCTGCGCCGCCTCCAGGGCCGGGTTGGCGAAATGGGTCATGGCGTGGAAGGCCGGGAAGTAGGCGACGAGCGCCAGGGTCATGCCGCCCCACATCACCCACTTGCGGCCGACTTTGTCGGAGACCCAGCCGAAGAAGATGTACAGGGGCGCGCTGACCAGCGTCATCAGGATCAGGAGCAGCTCGCCGGTCTCCGGGGCCAGCTTCATGAACCGCTCGAGAAAGACCTGCTCGGCGTAGAAGAACGTGAGGTACCAGGACGCGCCCTGGGCGCTCATGATCGCGACCAGGGCGATGAGGATCAGCCTGACGTTAGGCCACCGCCCGAAGGCCTCGGCGTAGGGCTTTTCGCTGCGTGAGCCTTCGGCCTCCATGGCCGCGAAAATCGGACTTTCCGAAAGCGACAGGCGCATCCACAGCGAGATCGCCAGCAGGCCGGCCGAGAGCAGGAAGGGAATCCGCCAGCCGCCCAGCCAGCCTGGATCGCCGAAGCGCGCGTCACCCATGAGTGTGCGGGTCACCAGGATGGCCCCCAGCGCCCCGATGAGACCGAAGGCGGCGCTGGCCTGCACGGCGCTGGTCGGCGTCGCCCGCCGGGCCGGATGGGCGTGCTCGGCGACATAGATCACCGCGCCGCCGTAAACCCCGCCGAGCGCCGTCCCCTGGACGATCCGCATCAGGACCAGCAGCAACGGCGCGATCCATCCGGCCTGCGACCACGTCGGCAGCAGCCCGATGGCGACCGTCGCGGCGCCCATCAGACCCATGGTCACGAGGAACGTCCCCTTGCGGCCGACCACATCACCCAGGCGGCCGAAGATCAGGGCCCCGATCGGGCGAAAGAAGAAGCCCGCGCCGAACAGGCCGAGCGACGCCAGCAGACCTGCCGTCGAGCCCAGGCCGGAGAAGAAATTCCTCGCGATGATCGGGGCCAGGGCCCCGAAGACGAAGAAGTCGTACCACTCGAAGGCCAGACCCGCCGCCGAGGCGGTGACCACCAGGCCCATGCGGCCGGGAGAGATGGGCCGGCCGGCCGCCGTCGCCGCGGTCAAAACGCGTTCTCGCCGGTGATCGCCCGGCCAAGGATCAGGGCGTGGACGTCGTGGGCGCCCTCATAGGTATTGACCGTCTCCAGGTTCGCGGCGTGGCGCATCACGTGGTACTCGCCGCTGATCCCGTTGCCGCCGTGGATGTCGCGGGCGGCGCGGGCGATCTCCAGGGCCTTCCCACAGTTGTTGCGCTTCATGAGGCTGATGGCTTCGGGAACATAGGCGCCCTCGTCGATGAGCCGGCCGAGCGCCAGAGCGCCTTCGTACCCGAGCGCGATCTCCGTCTGCATATCGGCGAGCTTCTTCTGGATCAGCTGGCGGGCGGCGAGAGGGCGGCCGAACACGCTGCGGGTGGCCACGTAGTCGCGGCAGGCGTGCAGGCAGAACTCCGCCGCCCCCATGGCTCCCCAGGCAATGCCGTAACGGGCCTTGTTGAGGCACGAGAACGGACCGCGCAGCCCTTCGACGCCAGGCAGGATGGCGTCTTCGCCGATCTCGACGCCGCTCAAGGAGATCTCGCCGGTCACCGAGGCGCGCAGGGAGAGCTTGTTCTTGATCGTCGGGGTCTCGAAGCCCGCCGCGCCGCGCTCGACGAGGAAGCCGCGGATCACCCCATCGAGCTTGGCCCACACCAGGGCGACATCGCAGATCGGGGCGTTGGTGATCCACATCTTGGCCCCGTCGAGGACGAAGCCGCCGCCTGAGCGCCGCGCGACCGTGCGCATGGCCCCCGGATCGGAGCCGCCATCGGCCTCGGTGAGGCCGAAACAGCCGACCGCCTCGCCACGGGCCATGGCCGGCAGCCAGCGGCGCCTCTGCGCCTCCGAGCCGAAGGCGTGGATCGGATACATCACGAGGGACGACTGCACGCTCATCGCCGAGCGGTAGCCGCTGTCGACGGCTTCGATCTCGCGGGCGATGAGGCCGTAGGCGACATGGCCGACGGCGGCGCAGCCGTAGTCTTCCGGCAGGGTCGGGCCGAGGAAGCCGAGGGCCCCCATCTCGGTCATGATCTCGCGATCGAAGCGCTCCTCGGCGAAGGCGCTGACGACGCGAGGCAGAAGCTTGCCGCGGGCATAGTCGCGGGCCGTCTCGGCCACCATCCGCTC
>DASZKO010000033.1:0-7415 GCA_035605655.1 Caulobacteraceae bacterium
GACGCTGTCCGAACACGCGCGGGCTCCGGCCACGGCCCAGGTGCGCCGGTCGGTCAGAACGTCCGTGAGGCGGGATGTCTCCACGAAGGCCGGCGTCGGCGTGTCCGCCTCAGCCGCGACGACCTGCCCCGCTCGCGAACCTTGCCACGCCACGACCCAGAGGAGGCCGAGACCGCCGGTGACCAGGAACGCGTTGGCCCAACCGATTTTCAAGGCGACGAGCGGGATGACCAGTGGGGTTACGACGGCGCCCAGGGTGCTCGCGGCGGAGATGATGCCGTACGCCATCGCCCGGAGGTCGTTGGGGTAAAGGGCCGCGGCTGTCTTGATCGCGGTCGGCGAGTTCAGGGCCTCCGTGACCCCGAGGGCAGCTCGCGCGACCGTGAACTGACCGACCGTTCGGGCGAAAGCGTGGCCGATTGCCGCTAGGCTCCAGAGCGCCACCCCAAGCGGGTTGGCACGCCGCCACCCGATGCGGTCGACGAGCCAGCCTGCGCCAAGGAAGGAGAAGGCTGTGGCGAATTGGAAAGCCGAGGTTATCCGACCATAATCGCCATCGGTCCAGCCAAGGTCGTGCTGAAGCATGGGCTTCAGGACGGCGATGATCTGGCGGTCGGCGTAGTTGAGCAGGATGCCAAGGCTGACCAGCCCAAGCACAAGCCCGCGCCTGCCTTGCCATAGCTTGGGTTTGTGAATCTCCATGTCCCCCGGCGATCACGAGCGCTGGAGCTTGCGTAACACGGATCTCTCAATCTCACATCGGCGCTCAGAACGTCCACGAGCGGACTATCCCAACGTCCCCTTCGGGTCGATTCTCCCCTTTGGCCCCCCTCCGGGAACCGGACGTTCGCCGGCGTGCGTTGGCGGGACTCTAGTGTCAAATTTTGACCACTAGCTTCTTCTTCTAGCCCCGCTCCTGCCGCGCCGCCCGTCGGCGCTTGGCCTGGAAGGCCTTGACCGGATCGGCGCTCTCCTCGGCGTAGGGGTTCTTGCCCGACTTGACGGTGAGGCGGATGGGCGTTCCGGGCAGGTCGAAGCTCGTCCGCAGGGAATTGATCAGGTAGCGGCGGTAACTGTCCGGCAGCCTGTCGGCCCGGCTGGCGAAAAGGACGAAGGTCGGCGGCCGCGCCTTGGTCTGGGCCATGTACTTGGGCTTGATGCGCCGGCCGTCGGCGGCCGGCGGCGGGTGGCGCTCCACGGCCAGGGCCAGCCAGTCGTTGAGATCGCGGGTGCTGACTTTGGCCGACCAGTCGGCGTGGGCCTTGACCACCGCCGGCATCAGCCGCTGCAGCCCCCGTCCGGTCTCGGCCGAAAGGGCGACCACCTGGGTCCCGCGCACCTGCGGCAGCATCTTCTCGGCCCGCTCGATCAGCTCCGCCAGGCGCGGCCCCGGATCGTCCGCCAGATCCCACTTGGCCAGCACGAAGACGAGCGCCCGGCCCTCCCGCTCCACGAGATCGGCGATCTGCAGGTCCTGGGTCTCGAAGGCGCGGGTGGCGTCCATGACGAGCACCACCACCTCGGCGAAGGTGATGGCCCGGATCGCGTCCTGCACGGAGAGCCGCTCGAGCGTCCCCTCGACCCTCGCCTTGCGGCGCAGGCCGGCGGTGTCGACCAGCCGCACCCGCCGCCCGTTCCACGTCCAATCGACGCCGACCGCGTCACGGGTGATGCCGGCCTCCGGGCCGGTGAGCAGGCGGTCCTCGCCGACCAGGGCGTTGACCAGGGTCGACTTGCCGGCGTTGGGGCGCCCGACGATGGCCAGGCGGATCGGCTTTTCGCCCGCCTCCGCCTCGCCCGCGGGCCCCGCCTCGTCGCCGCCTGCCCCGACCACCGCGGCGTAGAGATCGGCCAGGCCCTCGCCATGCTCGGCGCTGATCGCCACCGCCTCGCCCAGGCCCAGCTCGTGGGCTTCGCTCATCCCGGCCTGCCCGGACCGGCCCTCGGCCTTGTTGGCCACCAGGATCACGCGCTTGCCGGAGCGCCGCAAATGATCGGCGAAGAAGCCGTCCAGCGGCGTCACCCCGTCGCGGGCGTCGATGACGAAGAGCACGACGTCGGCCTCGCCGATGGCCCGGTCGGTCTGGCGCCGCATCCGGCCCTCCAGGCTCTGATCGGTGACGTCCTCAAAGCCGGCGGTGTCGATCAGCTCGAGGTCGAGGTCGCCCAGCCGTCCGGTGGCGAACTTGCGGTCGCGGGTGACGCCGGGATGGTCGTCGACGATGGCCAGGCGCCGGCCGGCCAGGCGGTTGAAGAGGGTCGACTTGCCCACATTGGGGCGCCCGACGATGGCCAGCCGGACCATTTCAAGTCCCGCCTTAGCGGATCGCGATCAGCTGGGCCGCTTCGCTGACCACATACAGCGTCCCGTTCGCCGCGATGGGCCCCATCAGGGCCCCGCCGCCCAGTCTCAGGCGCCGCTGCACCGCCCCCGTCTTGGGGTCGAGAGCCACCGCCTCGCCGTTGCTGGAGACGGTGATCAGGCGGTTGGAGGCGAGGATCGGGCTCGACCATACCGCCCGCTGCTTCTTCTTCAGGCCGGCGTTCAGATCGCGGATCCAGTAGACCTGGCCGGCGTCGCGCGAGGCGCAGATCACCTCGCCGGCGAGATCGACCACATAGACGACATCGCCCACCGGCCACGGCGTGGTGATCGCCGAGACCGGCAGGGTCCAGCGGGTCTGGCCGGTGCGCAGGTCCACCGCCGCCAGGACGTCGGAGTGGCTGACGGCGAAGACGTCGGTCTTGTAAATCACCGGCCGGCCGGGAATGTCGCGGATTTCCGAAAGGGCGTTCGTGCGGCTCGTCCGCGACAGGCTGGCGTTCCACAGTTCGTTGCCGTTGGCGGCTCTGAGCGCCACCAGTTCGCCCGAAGCGAAGGAGGAGACCAGGGTCTCGTTTTCCACTGCCGGGCTCGTCGAGGCGAGGATGCGCGCCGGCTCGCTCAGGGCCTGGTAGGTCCAGGTCTGGGTGCCGGTGGCGGCGTCGAAGGCGAAGAGCTCGTCGTTGACGTCCTCGGCGAACACCCGCCCGCCGGCGACGGTCGGCGCGGCGTGCAGCGGCGCGTCGGTCGTGGTGCGCCAGAGGAGCCGGCCGGTCGCCGCGTCCAGGGCCACCACCTCACGGGTTCCGGAGGTGACGAAGAGCTTGCCGTCGTCGAAGGCCACCCCGCCGCCCCAGCCGTCCTGGGCGCGTTTGGACTTGGGCGTGATGTTGGTCCGCCAGATCTGGGCGCCGGTCCCGGCGTCGTGGGCCGAGACGTTGGCGGCCCCGTCCATCACGAAGATGCGGCCGCCCGCGGCGACCGGCGGGGCGGTGACATGGCGATGCTTGGACGACGGATCGCCGAAGCTGCGCCGCCAGGCTTCCTGGAAGTTGGCGCCCGCTTCGACGTGCTCCACGGAATTGCCCGACGTCGCGCCGGGCAAGGGCCAGTCGGTCTGCGGGGCCGGCGGCGGCAGGAAGAAGTCCTGGCCCTTGAGAGCGTCGGAGACCTTGAGCTGGTCGTTGAGGGCGATCACCGGAATGCGCACGCCCTTGGCGGCGGTGCTGGCGTGCTTGCGGCCATGGAAGGGGCTGAGGCTGCCGACCTTCGAGACGGTCGAGCAGGCGCAAAGCGCCAGGGCGGCGGCGGCCAGGACGCCCAGGGTTTTCATAGCGGTCATTGAGCGGGTCCGGTCTGGCCTTGCTGTGGCGGCGCCGCGGCGCCCTGGCTTGAAGAGGAATCGGAGCCCTCCGAGGCCGGCCCCGCTTCTCCGCTAATTCCCGCTTTCGGCGGCGGCATTGTGGCGGCGGCCTTGGCGGCGGCCAGCGCCGCGGGGACTTCGCCGGCGTCGATGAGAGCGATCGCCGCCTTGGCTCGCCCGACCATGCTCTGGCTGACGCCCAGCGTGATGGCCAGGGCGTTGAAATCGCCGCGCGCCTCGCTGGTCTTGCCGGCCGCGAGCTTGGCGGTGGCCAGCGCCTCGCGGGCCTGCAGGTCGAAGGGTTTCTTGTCGCCGATCAGGGCCGACAGCCGGGTGTTCAGCTCGGGATAGGCGGCCGAGTCCATCAGCGCCAGCGCCGCGCGCAGGCGGGCGAGATCGGCCAGGATCGGGTCGGGGGCGGCCTTGGCGGCCTTGTCGAAAAGGGCCGCCGCGTCGGCGCCCTTGCCGGCTGTCAGGCGGATGTTGCCCTGCTCCATGAGGGCCAGGGTCTTGTAGCCGGCCGGCCCCGAAGCGGCGATGGGGCCGAAGTCGTTGTAGGCCCCGGTCTGATCGCCCTGGGCCAGTTCCGTGAGCGCCTTGTCATAGGCGACCGAGGCGGCGGCGATGTTGCGGTCGCGCCAGACATTGAAACCCCACACGGCCAGCCACACCGCGATCACCGCCGCCAGCAGGGCCAGGAACCACGGCCCCGCCTTCATGGCGATCGAACGGTAGCGGTCGGAGCGGAGCTGCTCCTCGACCTCTTCGATGAAATCGACCAAGTTTTTTCCTCGAGGGCTTTTTGGGATCGGGCGCGCGGGCGCGGAACCTATCCTGCGCGCCGCCCCGCTGCAACGCGGGCTGAAACGCCGCCCTGCCCGCTTGCCCTACCGTGTTCACATATCTTTCCGGCCGCCCCTTTGACCACCTCTCCCATGGGGAGAGGGAGGCGCCCGCCGGAGCGCGAAGCGCTGCGGTGGGAAGGTGAGGGGGTAAGGCGCCAACGGAGAAGGCTCGATCCCTTGCCGGAGCAGGCAGACCGGCAGGCCGCGTAATCCCTTGCCTTCCCACAGCTTTGCTGTGGGCGTTGGCGGCCTCTCCCGCCGGGAGAGGGGTTCAAGGGCGCGGCCTCAAAGATGTGAATCCGCCCTGCCCGCCTGCGAGGAGAGACGAGACGCGATCATCCCTTCAGCGAGGCGAAGTAGGTCTCGGCGGGGGCGGGGAAGGCGCCGGCCCGCACGTCGCGGGCGTAATCGCGCACGGCCCTGGCGATCTCGCCGCGCAGGTCGGCGTAGCGGCGCACGAATTTCGGGGTCCAGTCGAAGAGACCCAGCATGTCCTCGGTGACCAGGATCTGGCCGTCGCACCCGGCCGAGGCCCCGATGCCGATGGTCGGGACCGCGATCGCCGCGGTGACCTCGCGGGCCAGGGCCTCGGCGACCCCCTCGACGACCACGCAGAACGCCCCGGCGCCGGCCGCCGCCCGCGCTTCGGCCAGCACTTCCACATGTTCGACCTCGACCCGCCCCTTGGCGCGGAAACCGCCGTCGGTGAGCACCGACTGGGGTCGAAGGCCTACATGGCCCATCACCGGCACGCCGCGCGCGGTGAGATAGGCGATGGTCTCGGCCACTTGGGGCCCGCTTTCCAGCTTCACCGCCCCGGCCCCGGTCTCCTTCAAGATCCGGGTGGCGTTGGCGTAGGCCTCCTCGGCCGCGCCTTCGTAGGAGCCGAAGGGCATGTCGACCGCCACCAGGGCCTTGCGGCTGCCCCTCATCACCGCCTGGGCGTGGAGGATCATCATCTCCATGGTCACGCCCACGGTGTTGGGCAGGCCATGCAGCACCATGCCCACCGAATCGCCGACCAGGATGATGTCGCAGGCCTCGTCGAGCAGCTCGGCCATGGGGGCGGTGTAGGCGGTCAGGCAGACGATCGGCTCGCCTCCCTTGCGGGCGGCGATCTTGGGCGCGGTGATCCGCCTCACGCCATGCTGTCGCTGAGCGCTCAAGGGGACCTCTCTCTCGATCAGATCTCGCGGATCGCCCGGGTGAGGCCGAAACCGATGGCCACCACCAGCAGCGCCGCCGACATCCACAGGATCTCGCCGTTGACCGCGAAGCCGCCGGGCAGCAGGTGGGAGACCGCCACGTCGGTCCACTGGACCTGGACGTTGGGCTCGGCCCGGCCGATCAGGGCGCCGAGGCGCTGGCTCACCCCCGAGCCCAGGAGCTGGACCGCGCCGAACAGTCCGCCGGCCAGGCCCAGCGTGCCGATCACCACGCGGCGGAAGGCCCAGCCGCGTTCCAGGCTGGATTCCACCCGGTGGGCGAAGAGGTCGGCGTCGGCGAAGGCCGGCTGCTGGGCGAACAGCCGATCGAGTTCCATCTCGAAGGTTCGCTCAGCCATTGACCCGGCTCTCCACGGCGTTCCGCCCCGGCGCCAGCCGAAGTCGGAGTTTATCCATACCACGTTTGACATGGGATTTGACCGTTCCCAGGGGCGCATTCAAGGCCGAAGCGGCCTCCGAATGCGACAGGCCGGCGCCGTAGCAGAGCGAGACGCACACTCTTTCGGGCGCCGAGAGGGACCGCAGGGCCTCGTCGAGATCGATGAGGTCGCCGGCGGCCGGGGCGTGATCTTCCACTTCCGGCGTCTCGGCCATGATCTCCATCCGCGCCTCGCGGCGCCATCGCTTCACATAGGCCCGGGCGGCGATCTTCTTGACCCAGGCCTGGAAGGTGCCTTCGCCGCGGAACTCGGTGATCTGCTCGAAGGCGGCCAGGAAGGCGTCCTGGGCCAGGTCGTCGGCCAGGTCGGGGGCGGCCCCCATCCGGCGCATCAGGGCGCGGACCGCCGAACCGTGGCGCCGGACCAGTTCGCCGAAGGCTTGTCGCCCTCCGGCCACCGCCAGAGCCACAAGTTCGAGGTCATGCCTTGAGGCGACCGATGACTCGACCATGGATTCCCCCTTGCGGAATGGTCGTGTTCAGGCCCGGGGCGTCTTGGACTTGGTCGCCCACAGGATGAGATAGGCGACGCCGATGAGGCCCGGAATGGCCCCGACGCCGGCGACGATTGGGCCCGACACCGAGCCGCCGTCGTCCGACACGGAACTGATGCCGTACCACAGACCGTAGCCGAGACCGACCATTCCCAGGGCGACGGCGATCAGCACGACGCCGCGGCGCAGGTCGCCCTCGCGGGTCGGCATGGTCTTGGCCGAGATGCTGGCCTGCAGGGCGGTGACGAGGTCCGTCGGCAGGGTCTGGCCCTTCTCGAGCGCGACCCTCAGGGTTTCCTGCATCTGTGCCCGATCGCGATGCCGAAGCCAGGTCGGCACCAGGATCACGGCCGCCAGAAAACTAAAGAAGAAGAACGGAACGATTTCCCCCGCCATGATAGACTCTCCATTCGCTTTTCGGGCCGCGCCAATGCCGCCCGTTCGCTAACATTGAGGCGCGGCCATGGACGTTCGGATGCGTTTTTCTTAGTGAATTCTTCGTAAGCTGGAGGCAGCCCCATGTCGAAGATCGAAGTCGCCATCCCCACCCCCGACGGCGAAGCGCGGGCCTTCGCCTTCACGCCCGACCACGGCGAGGGCCCCTGGCCGGCGGTGATCTTCTTCATGGACGCCCCGGCCATCCGCCCGGCCCTTTTCCAGATGAGCCAGCGCCTCGCCGACCACGGCTACTATGTCCTGCTGCCGGACATGTTCTGGCGCGCCGG
>DASZKO010000045.1:0-8395 GCA_035605655.1 Caulobacteraceae bacterium
CGATTTCGCCGACCTGCAATCGGCCAGGTCCTATTCTTCCTTGCGCGCCTATGGCGCGTCCAAGCTCTGCAACATCCTGTGGACCCGCGAACTCGCCCGCCGGCTGGCCGGCGGCGGCATCACCGCCAACTGCCTCCACCCCGGCGGCGTCAATACCGGCTTCGGGTCCAACAACCGCGGCTTCATGAAGACGCTGTTCGCCCTCCTGGGCCCGGTGATGCTGACTCCGGAAAAGGGCGCCGACACCCTCGTCTGGCTGGCCTCGTCGCCCGATGTCGAGGGCAAGAGCGGTGGCTACTACGCCAGGCGGCGTCTCACCCAACCCTCCGCCGCCGGCCGCGATGACGCCGCCGCCGCCCGGCTGTGGGCGGAGAGTGAGAAGATCGCCGGGATGGCGTCGGAGACGGTGCTAGCGGATAGAATCTGACGTTTGGTACCGGCTAACGTGCGTCCATGGCGAGCGGAAAGGCGTTCATGGCCTGCCCGCAAGCAGACCTTCGGAATGCGTGCTGAGGGTGGAAGGCGGCCATAGGAGGGACTAACATCCAGGACCATGCCGGAGCTGCTTGGGCCTGACCTGTGGTTCGTAGATGGCGGAATTGTTTCGTTCAACGGTGTCGACTACCCGACGCGCATGGTCATCATTCGACTGGGCGATGGTGGGTTGTGGCTGTGGTCGCCGATCGAAAAGACCTCGGTGATCGAGAACGAGGTTCGGGCGCTGGGTCCGGTCCGGCACATAGTCAGTCCCAACAAACTGCACTATCTTTTTCTCGGTGAGTGGCAGGCGTCGTTTCCCGAAGCGAAATTATGGGGAACCGAGGCAACAATCGCAAAGTGCGATGATCTCCATTTTTCTGGCGCGCTAGGCGACCGCGCGCCGACCGCCTGGGAAGGTCAAATCGATCAATTCTATTTCACCAATTCGCCTTTTATGGACGAGCTGATCTTCTTCCACCGCCAGTCGCGGACCGCCATCATCGCCGACCTGTCTCAGACTTTCAGCGAGAGATTTCTGAAAAGCCATTGGCCATGGTGGATGCGACCGATCGCAAGACTTTCAAAAATGATTGAGGGATGGGGTTATCCACCCATCGACTACAGGATCAGTTTTCTGCGCCACGCCAGTGCGCGACCCAAAATCCGCGCATTGATCGCTGCACATCCAGAGCACGTCGTTGTCGCGCACGGTGAGCTTGTAACAACGAACGGAGAGTCCTTCATGGTTCGCGCTTTTTCCTGGCTGCTCTGATCCCGCTGACGGCGGCTTTGGGTCGATTCTCCCCTTTGGCCCCGGTCCGGGAACCGGACGTTCGCCGGCGTGCGTTGGCGGGACTCTAGTGTCGAATTTTGACCATTAGCTCACTAACTCCGCCGCTCTCTCGCCTGAACGCAAAGCCCCCTCGATGGTCGCGGGAAGGCCGGTGGCGGTCCAGTCGCCGGCCAGCGCCAGGTTGCGCCAGGGGGTTCGAACGCCGGGGCGGCGGGCGTTCTGCTCGGGGGTGGCGGCGAAGGTGGCGCGGCGTTCCTTGACGATCCGCCACGGCGGCAATTCGGCTGGCAGGGCGTGGACGGCGGCGACATCGGCCCACAGGGTCCGGGCCAGGCCCTCGCGGTCCTGGTCGGCGAGGTCGTCGGCGGCGCTGACGGTGACGCTGAGCCGGTCGTCGAAGGCGAACACCCACTGGGCGGTCCCGCCGATCACCCCCACGATGGGGGCGAGACCGGGCGACGGAGTGAAGCGGAAATGGCCGTTGACGATGGCGCTGAAGGCGTCTGGGACCACGAGATCCGGCACGAGGCTTTCGGCGATCCACGGTGGCGCAGCCAGGATCACGGCCTCGTCGGCGGCCACCGCGATCTCGCCTTCGGCGGTGGCGAGCCCGACGACCCGCTCGCCGGCGAACGAGAGAGCCTTGACGGGCGTCTGCAGCCTCACCTCGCCGCCGCGCGCCGCCAGAAACGCCAGGGCCGGATCGATGAAGGCCGCCGACAGGTTGGGATGGGCGATGCGCGGCCGATAGGCGGCCCCGCCGCGGGCCAGGGACTGGCGGATCACCGAACCGGCCAGAGCCGCCGAGCCGGCCCGCGCCTCGGTGTTGAGCGCGGCCAGGAGGAAGGGCTCGACGAGCCGCTCCCACAGGGCTCCGCGGCAGGCGATCGCCGCGTCCACCCGCCGGTCCTTGGTGCTCGCGGCGAGGCTGGCGAGGGCGAGGTAGTCGGCGGCTTTCGTGCCCGGGACCCGGCGGCCGGGATCGAGCAGCCACCAGGGCAGGGGGCCGGCGTTGGGCCGGATCGTCCACCGCGCCTTTCCCTTCAGGTCGAAGAAATCGAGGCGGGCATCGTCGGGGCCGGCCAGGCGGTCGAGCGCGCCCACGCGGCGCAGATAGGCGTGGACCGCCCGGTTTCCGGAAAGCACCAGGTGGTTGCCGTTGTCGACGACCATCTCCAGCACCGGGTCGAGGTAGGAGCGGCACCGGCCCCCGGCCTGCGCCGAGGCCTCGATGAGGCTGACGCCGACGCCATTTTCGGCCAGGGCCGTCGCCGCCGACAGCCCGGCGAGGCCCGCCCCGATCACGTGGACCTTCAAGGCGCCCCGCTCATCGCCCCAGGCCGCGGGTGGCCATGATCCACACCAGGCGGCCCTTGCCGAGCTTGACCCGCTCGCGCGGGGCGTCCCAGCCGGCCTTCTCCATCCGCTTGAGGATGGTCCGGTAGACGGCGCTCATCAGACGCGGGGCGCGCAGGCGGCCGGCCGGGCCGCTCGCCGTCACCGTGTTGGCGGCCCGATAGTGCTCGTGGGCCCTCTGCGCCAGCCAGCGGCAGGCGGCGCCTATGGCCGGATCGGCCAGCACCAGATGGGGATCGGCGCCCTCGATCCCGGCCGCCGCCAGGGCCTCGTCGGGCAGGTACAGGCGGCCCATGTCGGCGTCTTCGTCGAGATCGCGCAGGATATTGGTGAACTGCAGGGCCCGGCCGAGGTGACGGGCGAGCGTCTTGCCCGGCTCGTCCTCCATGCCGAACACCTTCACCGACAGGCGGCCCACCGCGCTGGCCACCCGGTCGCAGTAGAGATCGAGCTCGGCGAAGCTCGGCCGGCGGATCGGCGCGCCGATGTCCATCTCCATCCCGTCGATCACCGCCAGGAAGTCCTCTCGCGCGAGGCCGAAGCGGCGCACCGGCTCGACGAGGTCGCGCACCCGAGGCCCCGCGCCGCCGGCGTACAGGCCGTCGATGGCCCGGCGCCAGACATCGAGCTGGGCGCGGCGCTCCTCGGCGCTCGGCCCCGCCTCGTCGGCCACGTCGTCGACCTCGCGGCAGAAGCCATAGACGGCGAACATCGCCGTCCGCTCCGGCTTGGGAAGCAGGCGCATGGCGCTGTAGAACGAGCTGCCCGAGGCCTGGGTCTCGGCGGCGGGGGCGATCTTGGCGGCGGCGCCGGCGGTCATGGCCTTCCTATGGCGCCGCTTTGCGGCTTTGCCGAGCCCAAAGGCCGCGCCAGGCGCCGGCGGCGGCGAGGGCCGCCGCCTCGATGGGTCGATGGTGAACCCTCTCCGACAGGGGATCGCGAAGAGTGAGGCGCGCGGCGAGGTCCTCGGCCAGGGCGTGGATGACGCCGATTTCCAGGCGAAGGCGAGTGTCGCGGACCATCCCGGCCAGCGGGCGGGCGGCGCGCAAAAGGTCCTCCGTGCGGCGGGCGAGATCGGCGATCACGCCGCGCAGGGCCGGGGAAGCGCGCTCGGCGGCGAAGGCCTCGACGGTGGCGCCGGCGGCGGCCAATGAGTCGGCGGGCAGATAGACCCGGCCCAGTTCGCGATAGTCCTTGGCGCAGTCCTGGAGATGGTTGATCACCTGCAAGGCGGCGCACAGGGCGTCGGATGGCCCCCACGTCGCCTTGTCCTCACCGTGGACCTCGAGAACGAAGCGGCCCACCGGGGCGGCGGAATAGCGGCAGTAGTCCATCAGCTCGCCCCAGTCGGCGTAGCGCCGCTTGGTCACGTCCTGGCGGAAGGCTCTCAGCAGGTCGAGGACGTGCGCGGGCAAGATACCCCGCTCCGCCATGATGTCCCGCAGTCGTACTGCCGCGGCGACGGCGTCGTCCGCCCCGGTGAGGCTGGCCTCGATCCGCGCCAATCCGGCCAGCTTCTCGTCCTCAGGGGCGGTGGGATGATCGGCGATGTCGTCGGCCATCCTCGCCACGGCGTAAAAGGCCAGCACCACCGGACGGTGGCGCGGGGCGATGAGGACCGAGGCGACCGGGAAGTTTTCGTCGGTGTGGCCCTTTCCGGAGGAAAGCTCGCTCATGCCGGCGATCCCTGCAGGCGGCCCTTCCACTCGCCGCCCCGGCCCTGCCAGGTCAGCACCGCCGACCACAGGGTGAAGGCGCCGTAGAGCGTCCCGGCGAGCGGCAGGGCCGCGCCCCACAAGCCCCACAAACGATAGAGGCGCAGGATCGGCTGGACGGCGAAACCCATGATCAGCCAGCTCGCCAGCCCCAGCCATCGGGCCGGCCCGTGGGCGAGGAGGGTGAGAAGCGCCGGGACGGCGAAGACGATGGCCATCCCGGCCAGGGTCCCGACCAGCATCAGCGGCGAATAGCCGAGCTGGGCGTAGGCCGAGCGGGCGACCATGCGGGCGATCTCACCGAGACCCGCGTAGGGTCTCAGACTCTGGCTGCGGCTGGTGAGGCCGAGCCAGATCGGTCCTTGCCGCTTCATCAGGGCGCCGAGCGCGCAGTCGTCGATGATCTCGCCGCGGATGGCGCCAAGGCCGCCGGCTCTTTCCAGCGCCTCGCGGCGGACGAGCATGCAGCCGCCGGCCGCCGCCGCGGTGCGCCGGGCCGGATCGTTCACCCAGGCGAACGGGAACAGCATCTGGAAGAAGAACACGAAGGCCGGAATGAGCAGGCGCTCGGTCCCGGTCCGGACGGTGAGCCGGACCATGAGCGAGGTCAGCGCCAGATCGCCGGCCTCGGCCCTGGCCGTGAGGGCGCGCAGGGTTCCGCTCTTGTGGAAGATGTCGGCGTCGGTGAGCCACAGATAATCTGGCGCGCCGTGCGCGGCCGCCGCCACGCCCTGGCTCTGCGCCCACAGCTTGCCTGTCCAGCCCTCGGCCAGCGGCGCCCCGCCGATCACCTCGACCGGATGCACGCCCCGGGCCGCCCGCGCCGCCTCGGCCGTGCCGTCCTCGCTGTTGTCGTCGACGAGGATGATCCGGAAGGGGCCCGGATAATCCTGGTTGCGCAGGGAGGTGATCGCCTGGCCGACCACGTCGGCCTCGTTGCGGGCCGGGACCACCGCGATGATCGCCGGCCAGACCGCCGGCTCCGGCGCCACCCCGGCGTCGTCGCGCTCGCTCGCCCTCCAGAAGCCGCCGCGCCCCACCAGGAGGTAGATCCAGGCGGCCAGGGCCGCCAGAGCGGCGACGAGGCTCATCGGATGTAACCCGCCGTCCTGAACCAGGCGAGGGCGTCGGCGAGCGCCTCCTGGTAGGGCCGGGCGTGGTAGCCGAGTTCGCGCTCGGCCTTGGCCGAAGTGAAGAACATCCGGTGCGCGGCCATGTCCAGGGCGTCGCGGGTGACCATCGGCTCGCGGCCGGTGAGGCGCGCCACGGCCTCGGCGGCGAAGGCCAGCGGATAGAGCGGCAGGCGCGGAAGGCCGAGCGTCGGCGCGCGGCGCCCGGTCAGGGCGGCGATAGCGGCCAGCAGTTGGCGCAGGCTGGCGTCCTGGCCGCCCAGGATGTAGCGCTCGCCGGGCGATCCGCGCTCCAGGGCCATCAGATGGCCGGCGGCCACGTCGTCGACGTGGACGAGATTGAGCCCGGTGTCGAGAAAGGCCGGGATCCGCCCGCCCGCCGCCTCGACGAGGATCCGCCCCGTGGGCGTCGGCTTGATGTCGCGCGGCCCGATCGGAGTCGAGGGCAGGACGATGGTCACCGGCAGGCCGGCGGCGGCCATGCGCTCGACGAGGCGCTCGGCGGCGACCTTGCTGCGCTTGTAGACCCCGATGCCTTCGCCCTCGGCCAGCGGTGCGGTCTCGTCGATCGCCTTGCGGCCGGCGTTCAGGGTGGCCACCGAGGAGGTATAGACGATCTTCTCCACCCCAGCGGCGCCGGCCGCCTCCATCACCGTGCGCGCCCCCTCGAGGTTGGCCCGCATGATTTCGCCGGGATCACGCGCCCACAGGCGGTAGTCGGCGGCGACATGGAAGACGAACCGCACCCCGGCCATTGCCGCGCCCATGGAGACAGGGTCGGTCATGTCGCCGCGGGCGATCTCGCAATCGACGCCCTCGAGGTTGGCGAGGGCGCTCGCGGGCCGGGCCAGAACCGTCACCTTTGCGCCGCGGGCGACGAGCAGGCGCAGCACGGCCGAGCCGACGAATCCCGTCGCACCGGTGACGAGGACGCGGTCGCCGGGCTCGATCATCAGAACAGGATCACCGTGTCGCTATAGCGGGCGAGGGCGACGTCGTGAGTCAGCAGTCTCATGGGCTCGGACAGTGCCTGCGCCACAATCAGGCGGTCGAAGGGGTCGGTGTGGTGCGCAGGCAGGGCTTCCACGGTCACCGCGTGTTGAGCGGTCATGGTCAGAACCGAAAAGCCGACCTCGTCGAACCTTTCCAGCGCCCGCGCCGCCGACACCGGCATGCCCGTCGAGCCGCGTCCGAGCCCGTGCTTGATGGCGATCTCCCACAGACTGACGACGCTCACGAAGACGTCGTTGGCCGGGTCGGCGACGGCTTCTCGGATGGGCGGTGGGAGGCGCTCAGGTTCGCTAATGGCCCACAGGGCGACGTGGGTGTCGAGCAGGAGCTTCACTCATTCGTTCCGTTGAACATCCCCGCGATAAGCTCGTTGTCCTGGTCGATGTCGTCCGGCACGACAAACTCACCCCTCGCCAACCCGAGCGGCCGGCGGCCCGGCTTGGCGTCGATCGCCACCAGTCTGGCGGCCGGCTTGCCATTGCGCGCGATGATGACCTCGGCCTCGCGACCGCTTTCCACGGCGTCGATGAGGCGCGAGAGGTTCGTCTTCGCTTCGAGCACATTATAGGTCGGCATGACACTCACCTTAGCCAAGTCTGACTAATGTGATCCCGGACACACCCCAAGGCAAGCCTACCAGGCGATGGTGTCGCCCTTGTAGTCGAAATAGCCGTCCTTGCGGTCCTTCCGGGCCCGCTCGATGACGTCGGCGAGGCCCTTGACGCTGGTGGCGACGTCGATGGCCGCGCCTGGGCCGCCCATGTCGGTCTTCACCCAGCCGGGATGCAGGGAGAGCACCACCCAGCCCTTGTCCTTGTGGCGGGCGGCGAAGCTGCGCGTGAAGGAGTTGAGCGCCGCCTTGCTGGCCCGGTAGAGTTCCATGCCGCCGGCGCTGGCCCCCTCGACGCTGCCGAGCACCGAGGTCATGAAGCCGACGACACCGGTCTGCGGCGCCACCTGCTTCGAGAAGATCTCGGCCAGCCGCACCGGGGCCAGGGCGTTGGTGACGAAGAGGTGGCAGAATTCCTCGTGGCTGACGGTGCGCGGGTTCTTGTCGCGCGGCCCGCCGATCCCGGCGTTGACCACCAGAACATCGAAGGTCTCCCCGGACAGGCGCTCGCGCAGGGCCTCGGGCGATCCCGCCTCGGCGATGTCCACCAGCTCGATGCGCACCTTGCCGCCCGACGTGTCGGCCAGCGCGATCAGGTCCTTGGATTTCTCCAGGTCGCGGGCCGTGGCCACGACGTTCCAGCCGCGGCCGGCCAGCTCGCCGGTCAGGCCCAGGCCAATGCCGCGCGACGCGCCGACGATGAGGGCGGTTCCAGTCATCACTCTCTCCCGATTGCCGTGAAGCTCAGCAAGTGGGGAGAGCGGCGGCGCGCGCCAAGGGGTGGGTCGCGCTACCGCAATCGCACATCTCTCGGGTCGCGCCCTGAACCCCTCTCCCGGCGGGAGAGGGAGGGGCCCACAGCGAAGCTGTGGGAGGGTGAGGGATTACGCGGCCTACCGATCTGCCTGTTCCGGCAAGGGATCGAGCCTTCTCTTTCGGCGCCTTACCCCCTCACCCTCCCACCGCAGCGCTCCGCGCTGCGGCGGGCCCCTCCCTCTCCCCATGGGAGAGGTGACTTTTGGCCGCCTGACGAGATGCGTGGATCCGGTAGCTCCCCATGGGAGGCGGTGATCTTTGGGCGGCCGTTCAGCCCCGCAGCACGGCCTCGAACTGCTCGATCACCCAGTCGATCTGGTCGGCGGTGATCACCAGCGGCGGAGCGATGCGGATGGTGTGGTCGTGGGTCTCCTTGCAGAGGAGGCCGCGCCCCTGCAGGGCCTGGCAGTAGGCTCGCGCTCCGCCGGCCTGCGGATGCAGCTCCACGGCGACCATCAGGCCGCGGCCGCGCACCTCCTTGACC